>CAIWDB010000169.1 GCA_903911305.1 uncultured Methylococcaceae bacterium
GCTTGGTCGCCCATGACCAAAGCCCCGGCGAAACCAATACGATTTTTGTAACGCAATTCGATAGGCCCGACATAAGGCACTAATCGCCTGCTACCATCCGCCAAAGTGACTTCCTTTTTGTCGATTTCCTCCAATGCCAATTGAATTTGAATATGTGGGGGGATGCAAAGATGAACTGCACCCGTGTCAGCCAGTGCCTCAACTTCGACAGGTTCAAGCTCCCGATTGCGTGGATTGATTAATTTTATGGATGCGGTAGTCAAACCCATGACGGTTTACCTCAAGCGGCAGCAAGCCTTGTTTGGTTATGAACCACAATAGTTGGGTTTGGGTTTGATTGCGGAATGGTTAAGCCTTGTTCGGCAAGAAGTTCGGCATGTTCTTTCATTCCCCACTTCGCTTGATAAATGCAATCTTCGATGGAATGCCCGATACCCGTAAAACCTTCAAGTTCAGGTGAATAGAACCCAAAAAAATCAGGTTCATCGGTGGCTTCAATGATTAACGAATAAGGTAAGTCGATCATAATATTTTAACACCTCAGATTTTTTTAAGGTAGTTGGTCTATTGAAGCCGCCTATCCACCCCCGCCTCCCGCAATCGCCTCAGATATTCCCCCCACAATTCTTTTTGATGGATGCCTAGATTATGCAAGGTTTCCCAAGTATAGATTCCGCTATTATGTCCATCGCTGAAAGTGGGGCAGATGGCGTAATTGCCGACTGGGCGAATATCGTTGATTGTGACATTTTCCTTGCCGAGTTGAAGCACTTCCTGACCGGGTCCATGACCTCTTACTTCGGCAGAGGGGGAATAGACTCGTAAGTATTCACAGGGCAATTCATAACGGGAGCCATCGTCAAAACTGATTTCAAGAATGGCGGTAAGTTGGTGGAGTTTAATGTCGGTGGGAATGGGTGTGGACATAAGCTTATTTACCAGATTGTGAACTCGACTCAAGGGAATTCTATTTTCTTCCCCCTCTCCCCAAGGGGAGAGGGTATAACAGTTTGTTACAGAATGTAACGGCTCAAATCTTCGTCCTCAGCCAACTCGCCCAATTGCTGGTTGACGTAAGCAGCATCAATCACGACCGATTGACTGTTCAAATCGGCGGCAGTGAAGGAGACGTTTTCCAAAAGACGCTCCAATACGGTATGCAAGCGACGGGCACCGATGTTCTCGGTCTTCTCGTTGACATCATAACTAATCTCGGCAAGGCGACTGATACCATCTTCGCGGAATTCCAGCGTAACGCCCTCAGTTGCCAACAAGGCCACGTACTGCTCCGTGAGTGAAGCATCCGGTTCGGTCAGGATACGCACAAAATCAGCAGCACTTAGCGCTTCCAATTCGACGCGGATGGGAAAGCGGCCTTGCATTTCCGGGATTAGGTCGGAGGGCTTGGACAGGTGGAACGCACCGGAGGCGATGAACAGGATGTGGTCGGTTTTCATCATGCCGTATTTGGTGCTGACCGTGCAGCCTTCCACCAAGGGCAACAGATCGCGCTGCACACCTTCGCGGGACACATCCGGGCCACCATAATCCGAGCGTTTACAAATTTTGTCGATCTCGTCTAAGAAAACGATGCCGTTCTGCTCGACCGACTCCACGGCGCGTAATCTGACATCCTCTTCGTTGACCATCTTCGAGGCTTCTTCTTCACGCAGATTTTTCAAAGCATCCTTGACCCTTAGTTTGCGGGTCTTTTTTCGGCCCGAGCCAATGTTTTGGAATAAGCCCTGAAGTTGGCTGCTCATTTCTTCCATGCCCGGCGGGGCCATGATTTCAACACCAATCGGGTTTGCCGCCAGTTCGATTTCTATTTCCTTCTCGTCTAGCTCGCCATTGCGTAATTTTTGGCGGAATTTCTTTCGCGTAGGCGATTCTTCCGAGCCCTCCTCCGCATTCGACCAGCTTTCAGCAGAAGGCACTAAGACCTCAAGCACGGCATCTTCCGCAGCCAATTCCGCACGGGATTGAACCTTGGCCATTTCCTCCTGACGAGTCAGTTTGACGGCGGCCTCGACAAGATCGCGTATGATGGACTCCACATCCCGTCCCACATAACCCACTTCGGTAAATTTAGTGGCTTCCACCTTGATAAATGGTGCATGTGCAAGTCGGGCTAGCCGACGGGCGATTTCGGTTTTGCCGACCCCTGTGGGTCCAATCATTAAAATGTTCTTCGGCGTTATCTCATCGCGCAGGGATTCTTCCACTTGCGAGCGACGCCAACGATTACGCAAGGCAATAGCCACAGCACGCTTGGCGTTGGTCTGTCCGACAATATGTTTGTCCAACTCGTGGACGATTTCTCTGGGTGTCATCTGGGTCATGGTTGGTTTTGTTCTTCTCGTGTATCCAACTCTTCAATGGTCAGATTGTGATTGGTGTAAATACAAATGTCAGCGGCGATGTGCAGCGCCTTTTCGACAATCTCATGAGCAGACAATTCAGTATTTTCCCACAATGCGCGGGCGGCAGACTGGGCGAAAGGCCCACCCGAGCCGATGGCGATAAGTCCGTTTTCTGGCTCTATGACATCGCCAGTGCCTGAAATAATCAGCGATGCCTTAGAATCAGCCACCGCCAACAGGGCTTCAAGCCTTCTTAACATGCGGTCGGTGCGCCAATCTTTAACCAACTCAACCGCCGCCTTGGTCAAATTACCCCGCTGCTTTTCCAGTTGCCCTTCAAAACGCTCAAACAGGGTAAAGGCATCTGCTGTCGCTCCGGCAAAACCGGCAATGACGCGCCCATGATATAGCCTGCGCACTTTGCGGGCATTGCCTTTCATAACAGTATTGCCCAAAGTCACCTGACCGTCGCCACCGATGACCACTTGATCGCCTCGACGCACAGATACTATCGTTGTGCCGTGAAAATTTTCCACCTTTGGAATTCCGCCATTTGATGTTTAAAGAACTTTGAATTTTACACGATTTGCCGTAAAGAGACTGAATTTTCCAGCATTGGAAAAGTCTGGCGATCACTATTAATGAAAATCCACTTTGGGAGATAAGTGCGTTTGTGGTAGGGTAAGCACTAAGAATTGTATCCTATGCAAGTGAGTTCCAAAAAAATGTGGGTTCAACACGAAATTATATTGAATTCTCGCCCGCGTGGTTTTCATCTCATCACCGCAGAGTTAGTGGCGCATATGCCAGAGCTTTTCCGGTTACGGGTTGGTCTAGTTCACTTTTTCATTCAGCACAGTTCTGCGTCGCTGGTGATCAATGAAAATGCCGACCCTGAAGTGCGAATGGATTTGGAAAGCCATTTACGGCGCATGATTCCAGACGGTGCAGCGCATTTTCTTCACCGAGACGAAGGTCCAGACGACATGCCGGCCCATGTGAAGTCGTGTCTTTTGGGTTCTGGACTCGTTGTGCCGGTAGGCATGGGCAAATTGTTGCTAGGGACTTGGCAGGGAATTTATTTGGGCGAACACCGCGAACGTGGAGGGCCCCGCACAGTCATAGCCACCCTTTTAGGCGAAGTCAAGGTAGCTTAGCAATAACCACAACATTCAGGGCGACCATTTTGATTAAGTTAGTAATTGCTTTTTTGTCCGCCGCATTGACCCAAATGGCTTGCGCGGAATCCAGCCTCTGGGACAAGCCAACCATTGCCTTGGCTAGCCCTAAAGAAATCACCGTATATCGTAGCCCAACGTGCGGGTGCTGTGGAAAATGGATTGGGCATATGAAAAAACAAGGTTTTGTAATCAACGATGTCACAACAGAGGACATGGATTCAATTAAACAAAAATGGGGGGTTCCAAAATCCCTGCAATCCTGCCACACCGCAATCGTCGATGGTTATGTTGTGGAAGGGCATGTTCCCGCTGGCGATGTGAAAAAATTGTTGTCCACAAAACCGAAAGCGGTAGGGCTGGCAGCGCCGGGAATGCCGTCAGGTTCGCCAGGCATGGAAATGGACGGCACAAAACCTAATTTTTCCGTAATTCTATTCGACAGCCAAGGGAATGGCACAACTTTCCATGAATATTCTAATCAATAACTTTTAGGTTAAGGTAATGAAGACTGGGGCTTTACTGCTTGCAGGTGATATAGGCGGAACAAAAACCAAACTGGCGCTTTACCAGCTAAACGATGACAGATTGCAACTGTTGCGTGACGATGTTTACAAAAGTATTCATTATGACGGCTTAAGCGGCATTATCTTGGACTTTCTTGGCGATGAACCACCCGCTTTAGTGGCGGGATGCTTTGGTATCGCCGGACCCGTCAGTAACGGGCAATGCCGAACAACCAATCTCCCTTGGTTTGTTGAAGAATCAGAAATTTCCAATCAGACAGGCATACCCAAAGTGTGCTTGTTGAACGATCTTCAGGCGATGGCATTGGGCCTTGCGAAATTGCCAACCGAGGAATTAGTCGAACTAAATCCCGATGCCAGAGTTGCCACTGGGAATATTGCCGTTATTGCCGCCGGCACAGGGTGTGGAGAAGCCATGCTATATTGGGATGGCAGAATCCATCATGCCATAGCAACCGAGGGTGGTCATACCGATTTCGCACCTAACACAAGGGAGCAAGAGGGGCTGTTGCGTTCCTTAAGAATCAAATTCGGTGGAGGGCATGTCAGCTATGAAAGGATTTTATCTGGCTCTGGGCTTTACAATACCTATCAATATTTGGCCGAGGAGCGTGTCGCCCCTGAATCCCCTGCCTTCAGGGAGGCGTTGTTAGAAGGTGAAGACCCAGGAAAGCTTATTGGCCGTTTTGCATTGGAGGAAAACGACCCGTTATGCAGGGAAACACTTCGCTTATTTGTGCGAGTGTATGGAGCCGAAGCGGGTAATTTGGCTTTAAAATCACTGGCTCTCGGCGGAGTGCTGATCGGGGGGGGAATTGCGCCGAAAATCCTTCCCGCCATGACCAACGGTGATTTCATATCAAGCTTTCGTGACAAGGGGCGGTTTTCCGACTGGATGGGCACACTTTCAGTGAAAGTTGCTCTAAATCAAGATGCCGGTCTGTTTGGGGCTGCCCAGCATGCAGTCCAATTGATTTCTTAAATGCAGTCGGACGGTCAGCGTGTCATTATTATGGCTTGCAATGGGATAAATAATGCCCGTGCCAAGTCTACCAATCTAAATTGTTGTGTTGATGGCTTTTTGAATTAGGCAACTAGGTAATCATTTTATGAGCACTACTCCAAATACCCAGAAAAGCAAAACCATCCCCGGTCAGCTTCCCAATGCCCTACGCTCAAACAGACGTAGCGGCAAACCCGGTTTGATTTTACTCAGAGGCATTTTTTGGCTTGCCTTGATGGTAGGATTGCTTGTCGCGTTAGCGATGTACTACGAGATTGTCTGGGAAGTCTTGGTGAGCAGCGTATTTCCTGCCTTGGAAACCGTGTTTGAGTTGGCTGAAGGGGCTTTGGATGCTTTCTTCCTGTTAGTCGGAGTAAGCGCGTCCTTCGCACCCATGGCAACCGCCTATACCGGGTTTGTGTTGGCGTTGGCAATCATCTACTTGTTGTCTAGACAAGGCATAAAAATCTATAAGAAAGCGCAAACAAAAAAGCAGGAAGTGACCCAAACCTATGCCAGTGCATGGGATGAGTGGTATGGATCACTTAAAGATAAAGCCAACAGCCTTAAAGACCATGCTGCGGAAAGGACATTTAAATGGTGGGCATCGTTAGACTTCTATAACAAAGTATTCGCCGTCATATTTATCATATTGATAGGGATACCCATTTTGTTGTTGCTTTCAGTGATTTTGGGGAACCTGTTCATCTTGATTGCTGGATTTACTGGGCTTTTTTGACAATCACTAAGGCTTCTTGACCTCGGGCCGCTGCCGTCTGCGGTGTTGCGGTCCGCGAGTCCGGTTATCGGCTTGTTTCACCGATTGTTTTGGGCCATGAACGGTTGGCTTAGCCGCCATTTGGTGGATCAGAATAGCCGCAGTGGCAGACACATTCAGCGATTGCACACGACCGCTTCCCGGAATCACTAATGCCGATTCGCAAGCATTTATGGTGTCATGAGGCAAACCATGTTCTTCATTACCCAACACCAAAGCCAATGGGCGTTGATCAGGTGGAAGTTTGCCCATTTCGATGGCATGCCCACCCAATGATGTCCCAACTACCCGATAATATTCCTGTAACCGCTTGCAGACACGGGCACACCCTGCGGCCCGGTAAACCGAAAGCAGCTCCAAGCCGCCTTCGGCGACTCGATGGGCGGCATCGGATAGACTGGCTTGGGCAGGGTGGTCTGAAATTAACAGATACTTCAAGCCAAAATAGGCCATGGTCCGGGCTATCGCTCCGAGGTTATGCGGATTGCCAATGCCGTCCAATATCACAACCGGGTCGCCCGATTGCGCCCAAATTTTTGCGTTTTCCAGATCGAAATCTGGCACCGCTCTTGGCACTGCCGCTGCAACCACGCCGCCATGCAACACCGTACCGGAGATTTTTTGCAATTCGCTGTCGTCAACTAATCGGTAGGGCCGTTGCATCTTGGCCATTTGTGCGCAGAAGCCACCGACAGACTTCTTCATTTTCTCATCGAAATAAAGGCGGATTACTTGATGTGGGTCGCGCTTAAACAATGCCGATACCGCCTGCAATCCGGCAATTTTAGCCAGCTTGTCATGGAATTCAGTGGTTTCGTGCGATGGATGATGGTGCGCCTCCGTCGGATGCTCGGTTTCGCCATCGGTTCGATCTGCATTAATAGGGGAGTGGCTGTGAAAATGAGATTTTGGTTTGTCTGATGTATTCATAGGTTTACTAGGTCGCTCCCGGCCTCAATCCGCAGGGAAGTCATCCACCCAGCGGATTGAGGCCGGTGGTATTCCTCTTCGTAAGTGAATAGGATGCGGGTTAAGTTAGTCCCGACTGCTTGGATTGTCAATTGTTCAATGGCATCATTTGTCATAATTCACTAATAACAGCCAGCAAAACACCATCATTATTCAAAAAACTAATATAACCCTAATGACGTGCCTGATTTTGTTCAATAAACCCTATGGTGTATTAACCCAATTCACCGATCACGGAGAGGGGCGAGCCACACTGGCAGACTATATCCCACTCCCCGGAGTCTATGTGGCGGGAAGGCTGGACATGGATAGCGAAGGGTTGCTATTGCTGACCGACGACGGCAAGCTTCAAGCCCGTATCGCCGACCCAAAACATAAAACACCCAAGGTCTATTGGGCGCAAGTTGAAGGCATCCCTGACGAAGCCGCACTGGAACAATTGCGCAAAGGCGTTATGCTAAACGATGGCCCTACCCGTCCCGCACAAGCACGATTAATTGAACAACCGGAAATCTTATGGCCGCGCAACCCGCCCATACGCCATCGGGCGGCGATTCCGACCCGATGGATTGAATTGACCTTGCGGGAAGGTCGCAACCGTCAAGTTCGCCGCATGACTGCTGCCGTGGGCTTCCCTACCCTGCGTTTGATTCGCTATGCCATCGCCGAATGGACACTGGACAACTTGGATTCTGGACAATGGCGGGAAATCAAAGTAACTTGAAGCCTTAGTGTCAACTTTTATTCTTAGTAAGTGGCTGCATTATATAATGGGCTTTTCTCTACACTTTCAGAATGAAATACACTAAAAATTAATTTGTAAAGTTTCGATAACAAAATCAGAAAATTATGGCAAATATTACTATCCGAGCCACAAACTTTAGGGTAATTAAACAATTGGACTGGCAACCAGACGGAGTTTGTCTGCTTGCCGGAGCCAATGGTGCGGGCAAAACGACTTGTCTGGATATGCTTTTATTCCTCCGTACTCTTTTTGAATGGGGTCATGAAAATGCGTTTTTAGTGGTAGGTGGTGGGAGTTACTTCAGAAGGCTAGGCATCACGGAAGAAGAAACCGTTAATTTTGAAGTGGAAGTGGAGAACATCGTTTGGAAGTTGCGCTTCCCTATGTCAGATCACGGAATTAAAGGCATTTACGCCGAGGAATTGATATGCGATAACAAGTTGATTCTCAGAGCTGGTTTATTTGAAGAGACGTGGCAATTGGGTTCTGAACGCTTACCATTGGACGAAAAGCGCTGTTGCGCCAAGGTATTGTGGGATAGGGGGAAATCTGACTGGATGCGACCTTTGGCTTCTGCGTTAAGCGGTATCAGCATCTTTAAATCATTTCCTCTTAATCAAGTACAAAAACCAGAAACAGTGAGTGAATCTATCAGTTATCTTCGTCGCACTGGCAATAATCTATGGTCTGTATTGGCTACATGGAAAACAGCGCCCATTCGTTATGGTGGACAGTTTGAATGGGTTATGTCAGAGGCACGGAAGGCATTTCCCGACATTATGGGAACCGTTGAGATTGATCGAGGACAGCCTTATCTGTTTCCTCCAAATTCAACCGATTTTGCTGATGGTCTGCCACCTAGCCGTGCAGCGGATGGTTTGTTGACTGGTTTGCTGCAATTGACCGCCGTGGCAGGCGCACGTCCAGGGTCTATCATTGCCTTTGATGAAATGGAAAACCAGCTTCATCCCCATGCTATTCGCTCACTTCTCAATTCGATGCGTATGCAGGCTAATGAGCGCAATCTAACCATTATTGTAACGACACATTCGCCCGTCGTCATGAACACATTTCGAAGAGAGCCAGAACATTTTTTTGTGCTGCAACGAGGGGTAGAGCACAATCCCACACCCCTTACAGAATTGCATGATGAAGATTGGCTGGCGGCATTTTCGCTCGGAGACTTGTATGACCGTCTTGACTTCGCTGCCCCTGACTTGAATCGACTGGAAAACTGACTGTGTGCATTGCAATCCTTCCAACTGGTCGAATGGAGTGGAAGGCATTGCCTCAAGCATTGCAATCCTTATTTCCTCAGCATGAGTTTTACAGCTTGCCAACAGAAATGGAGGTAAAGTCCTACGGGGAAGATTTCCCTGCCCATTCATTTACCTCTTGTGATGTTAGAAAACTTTCAGGGAAAGCGAATCAAGCGGACAAGCTTATAGAACGGGCAGCGGCTGAGGCCATAGGAGATAGCAAAAGGGATCGTAAGGCAGCCAACTTGGTGGTAATCCTTGACGACCTTGAAATAATCAACCTTCATCAAGCATCTGCTGTTATTGAAGTGGTTCGCGAAGCTTCACAGCGATTCCTTGATCAGTTTTTAAATGATAGCAACAGGCGAGATCGTTATGCCGATGCTTTAAAAAATAGGGTTTCATTCCACTTGGCAAAACCAATGATTGAAAGTTGGCTGTTTTCTGATTGGGAAAACCTGAAAAATGCTTGTAAACCTACGGGAACGGCAAAGTTGAAAGAAGGGGTTGACCCTGAATGTTTTCTCACTAACGATCCAGTTTATGAAACCGATACCGGTGCAAACTGCATTAAATGGATTTTATTTTCAGAAAAAAAGAGGAAAGACCACATCCCTCAATGGATAAACGCTGGAGACCATCGCAATATCCACCCAAAGGCATATCTTTCGTGGCTGTGCTTCAAATCAGGTGAGAAAAATTGCAGTAGTTATTCCGAAACAGTCGGTGGCGTTAATGCATTAAAAAGCCTGAAATGGGCAAAGCTATTCCAAAATCAAAACCATGCCTGTTTTGCTCGTTCGATGATTCACGATATAGCTAATGCAATTAACCAAGACAACCCTTTTCTTGGATTGAGTGCCTTAGAGACAAATTTACTTGATCAGCGGAAAAGGATTTTAAGAAATCTTTGAGATTTGATGAACATACAAAAGAATCGATACTTCTCATGAAATCTTTCACTACCTTGAAAGGGATTTCAACTCACCAAGAAGAAATCAAAAACTCAGTCTTTATTGCCTATGCGGCTCGGGCGGATTCTCAAGAGAAAGCCTTTAGTTTTTTGGGGGAAGTCTTGTCCCGTCACGCAGATGCCGCGCATTTATGCTGGGCTTACCGCATTGGCAGCCAATACCGCTTTAGCGACGGCGGCGAACCGGGAGGCACTGCCGGACAACCGATTCTACGCGCCATAGAGGGTCAAGACTTGGATCATGTGATCGTTGGGGTGATCCGCTATTGGGGGGGTACGAAACTGGGGGCGGGAGGTTTGATGCGGGCTTACGGTGGCACTGCCGCCGAAGCGCTGAGGACGGCAGAAAAGCTTGTGGAATCCCCTCAAGTTACAATAATCGTCGAAACCGGATTTGATCACATCAGTGCATTATATCGCACGCTTGATGCTTGCTCCGCTGAGGATCGGGTGGAGGATTACCATGAAAATGGCGTTCGCATGACGGCCAAACTGCCTGCCAATGAACTCGACCGTTTTTTGAACCAGTTGCGGGATGGGACCAAAGGCCAGTTTCAGTTGATTTCGCCGCGCCAAAACACTTAATTACATTACTTGGAGATACTCATGAATCTGAAATTGATTGTATGCATAGGCTCAGTGTTAGGTATGCAAGCGTGTTCCACTGCGCCGATGCAATGGGCCCAAGAAACCTTTGGCACACCACCAGGCTATGTCAAAACCTTCAATATGGTGCCACGGCTGGATAGCTGCGACCCGGATGCCTATATTAATGGCTACCGTTTCGGTTATATGACGAACTGGAACCAAGAAATTACCAAATCCGTGGAAGCATACGACTCGGCATTAAAGCAAACCCCTCAAGATAGCCAAACCCAAGCGAAGTATAAGTTCTACAAAAGCAAGCTCTTCAATATGGACAGCGTAAACAAAAAAGAAACCCGCTTTGACTATGTTCCGCCATCGGTGACTTGTGAATCTGACAGTTACGCGATGGGGCGAGGCCAAGGTTCAAAAGATGCCATCCGTGATGTGAACGCACTGAATACAACGGAAACAAAATAACCCCAAATGAACGCCGCCAAGCGCCGTCAAATCTTCGATATTTTGGCGCAAGCCATCCCTGAGCCAACCACCGAACTCAATTACTCCAGCCCTTTTGAACTGCTGGTTGCGGTCGTGCTATCAGCTCAAGCCACCGACAAGGGTGTCAATAAAGCAACAGCTAGATTGTTTCCAGTTGCCAATACGCCCCAAGCCCTGCTTGAATTAGGCGAAGAAGGCTTGAAAGAATTTGTCAAAACCATCGGCTTATTCAATAGCAAGGCAAAAAACATCATCGAACTTAGCCGATTGCTTCTGGAAAGACACGGCGGTGAAGTGCCGAATACCCGCGAAACGCTGGAAGCCTTGCCGGGTGTTGGCCGCAAAACCGCCAATGTAATGTTAAATACGGCTTTTGGCCAGCACACCATTGCCGTGGACACTCACATTTTTCGCGTTTCCAACCGTACCGGGATCGCGCCAGGGAAAAATGTATTGGAGGTGGAAAAAAAGCTAGAGCGTCATGTGCCCAAGGAATATAAGAAAGACGCCCATCACTTGCTTATTCTTCACGGGCGCTACACCTGCATCGCCCGCAAACCGCGTTGTGACAGTTGCGTGATTGTCGAATTATGCGAATTTCCGCACAAGTCAGAACTTTAATGGATTTTACCGGCGCGTCAATATTTGTCACCTCGTTTTGAGGTTTTTGCATAACTCTTGCACCTAACACTGCACAAACTCTTTCCGTTATGTGAGAATAAGACCTTCTTGGACATCCATCGCACCTTTGCCCAATTTTATGGTCAAAGACTCGTGCCATGTCACAAGAACTCACTAAAGCAAAAACCATCTTAAAGAGGACACCCATGAAACAAGACAAGAAATCCTTGGCCGCCATTGTTGGCGCGAGCATCGTCACCTCCCTATCCGCCGGAGTCGTCAACGCAGCGGAAAATCCTTTCGTGCTGAAAGACATGGCCCAAGGCTACATGCAAGTCGCGGAAGTCGTCCCCTATTCCGGTCAAGCCGAAGCCCCGGCCGCCAAGCCAGCAGAAGCGGCCAAGCCTGCCGAAGCCAAGTGTGGCGCAGAAGTGATGAAGGGCAACCCGGAAATGAAATGCGGTGCTTCAATGATGAAAGGTATGGATGAACCCGCAGCGGCTGCTCCTGCTGAAGCAGCCAAAGCCGTAGAAAAAAAATGTGCTGGCATGAAGATGGATACCAAGTAATCCACCTCCGAAGCCATGTAAGCTTTGCTAATCAGGCTGGCACATCCGTCCGGCCTGATTGCTTTTCAAAATTATGAATCCAAAGACATTACTCATACAAGGCTCTGGACTTGGCCTAAGGCGTGATTTTGCCGAAGAAGTTCTGAAAACCCCTCCACCTGTCGATTTTTACGAAGTGGCTCCTGAAAATTGGATGCGTTTTGGCGGACGATTAGGCAAGCAATTTCGTGCCTTGACTGAACGCTTCCCTTTTGTTTGCCACGGCCTGTCGCTATCCTTGGGGGGTCCTGCCCCGCTGGATGAGGATTTTCTGCTGGAATTGAAAACCTTCCTGCATGAACATAAAATTGCTTTGTATAGTGAACATTTAAGCTATTGTGGTGACGACGGCTTGCTCTATGACCTGATGCCGATCCCTTTCACCCGTGAAGCGGTGGATTATGTCGCAGCCCGTATTCGCCGGGTACAGGACATTTTGGAACAGCGCATCGCCATCGAAAATATTTCCTACTACGCCGCACCAGGCAAGGAAATTGAAGAAATCGACTTCCTCAATGCCGTATTGCAAGAAGCCGAATGCGGATTACTGATAGACATCAATAACATTTACGTCAATAGCGTGAATCATGGCTATGACGCGGAAGCATTTTTGCGTGCCATACCTGGTGAACGCATCGTCTACGCCCATATCGCCGGTCATTACGTCGAAGCAGCGGATTTCCTCGTGGATACTCACGGAGCGACTATCATTGACCCGGTCTGGAAACTGCTAGATACTGCCTATGACTGTTTTGGTGTATTCCCTACGCTATTGGAGCGCGATTTTAATATTCCACCCTTGGCCGAATTAATGCGGGAAGTGGAAACCATCCGCATGATCCAAAACCAATCGACTGATAGGCTGGTTCGATCTTTAAAGCCGGGTTAGTCCATTGCACTAAGAAGAGTGGGCCATTCATTTAATTGGCAACAATCACTATGTCTAAACCAAACTTCCAAGAAACCCAATACGCTTTCGCCGCTTACATCCGGGAACCCTTCCGCAACCCAGCCCCAACTGGCGTCAAACCCGAACGGGCTGCTATGTACCGCGAACTTTTCTTCAACAATATCAATAACTTCATTGCCACCAGTTTTCCCGTATTAAAAACGATTTTAGATCAAGCGCATTGGTCGGACTTGGTTGAAGATTTTTTCGCCCATCATCGCAGTGCCACCCCTTATTTCTCCGACTTTGCCGAAGAATTTCTAGCTTTCTTGCGCGATGAGCGCACCGGACATCCTCAAGACCCGCCTTTTTTACTGGAACTCGCCCACTATGAATGGGTGGAATTGGCTTTGGAAATCGCGAAAGGCGAAGCACCGTTGCCCAGTTTGGCTTTGGAAAAAAATCCGCTGGAATGCATAATCTCCTTGTCGAATTTAGTTTGGCCTTTGGCTTATCGCTTTCCCGTCCAGCGCATCTGCCAAGCTTATCAACCCCAAGAGCCACTCACTGAACCGACTCTATTAGCGGTATATCGCGACCGCGAAGATACAGTGCATTTTGTCGAACTCAACCCTCCAACCTACCGCTTGTTGCAAATTTTGGAAACCCAAGGGTGCATTCAAGCCAAGGAATGTGTGTTGCAAATCGCAGAAGAACTCCGGGTCACTGACCCTTCATCAATACTGGGCTTTGGTGCGGATATGATTCGTGATTTGGGGAATAGAGGGATAATCGGCGAAATTCCAAAGGATTGATCAGATGCCCAGCGGAGTACACGACTCAGCCCTAATAGTGAATGCTTTTCGAGCGAGAAAAGCCCATATCAGTGCTGATCAATATGCGAATTTATGGATTTCAAAGGCTTGTGGAATATTGCAGATCAGATTATAAAATGAGGGATTTTAACCCGACAACAATTCCAATAAAGTTTTACCTTGAACAATTTGATTATTCTTTGACTTCTTACGAAAACTATTACTCGTTAAACCAAATA
>CAIWDB010000170.1 GCA_903911305.1 uncultured Methylococcaceae bacterium
AAGTTTTGTGTCACGATGCATGTCGGTCTCCTTTGTCGGGTGCTTGGAAGTTTGCAAGACAACCAATATTATACCACTTAGGAGACCACTATTCATTTATATATCATGGCGTTATAGTTATTTATTAGGCTTTTTGAGTCTCGAAACTTTAGAGTATGACTTGGCTCTTTTACGCTTTTACCCTTGGGGCGGCTGTAGGGCGACAATCCTTTACCGCCAACGGCACTGAAATGGGCGTGACAGGATCATGATGCGGTTCCACCTGTTTACCCTGGCCTTCGATCTGTAACAACCGCCAATTGACCGAAGTGGTAGGCCGTCGGCCCAAGACGCTGGGGGAACTCGGTCACATTGACGGCTTTGGCGATGCCAAGCTGAAGAAGTACGGCCCGCAGATGCTTGCCCTCATCGCCCGTGCCGGGTCCGAACCGCCGCAGGAGTCTGGCGATGCCGCGCAGTGACACGAACGACCTGCCGATCTTCACCCGATGGATGCAGTTTCTGCAATGGCTGTTGCCGACCACCGAGAAGTTCGCTCGCTTCACTGTGCAGTTCGTCCAATTGCTTTTCGGTGAGATTCAAATCAATCATTTCTAGGCTTCATGAGGCTTGTCGAGACACTCTTTACCCTAACATCAGCCTGATGTAAAACCGAAAATCTGACCATGCGAAGTATAACTCTGAAGACAGTCGGGGATTTTTCACTTCTATGTTGGTCGCTTATTCAAGTATTGTGATGTGGAACTTTTCACAGTTTAATCAAAAACGCCCATTCTGCCTTGCCGAGGATGAGACAACAACCATTCAAATTCTATTAGCGGCATTGGTTTACCGAATAGATACCCTTGGCCAATAGGGCAGCCATGCAGTTCCAAGAAAGTGTTCTGTGCCTCTGTCTCCACGCCCTCTGCAATCACTTCCAACCCTAATCTTTTGCTCATGGCAATAATCGTTTGCACGATTACCGCATCGGACGGCTTCACGCCGATGTTGAGCACAAAAGACAAGTCGATCTTCAATTGATCAAGCGGCAATTTCGACAGGTAGGAAAGCGAAGAGTAACCTGTGCCAAAATCATCCATCGACAAATGAACCCCCATACGCTTGAGCGCCTGCATTTTAACGATGGTTTCGTCAACATTGACGAGCAACAGGCTTTCAGTCAGTTCAAGCTTAAGCCGTGCAGGGTTGATTGCCGTCATTTCCAGCGTTTTGCGAACCTGCTCAATGAATTCAAGCTGGTGGAACTGTTTGGCACTGACGTTGACTGCAATCGACAATTCCCGCATAAGCGGGTTGTTTTCCCATGCTTTGATTTGTGCGCAGGCCGTTTGCAACACCCACTGGCCGATGGACTGGATCAGCCCGGTTTCCTCGGCAACAGAGATGAATTGGGCGGGGTAAACCAAGCCTTGTTCTGGATGCTCCCAGCGAATGAGCGCTTCTGCACCGACAGGGCGTTGCTGGTTATCAACCTGTATCTGGTAGTAAAGCCTGAACTCCTGGTTCTGCAATGCCACCCGCAAGTCAGCCTCAAGCCGGGATCGGCTTTCCAGCGCCACCTGCATGGCGGGGTCAAAAAAACGTAGCGTGTTGCGGCCGGATTTCTTGGCTTCGTACATGGCCGTATCGGCTTGTTTGAGCAAGTCTTCAGGCTTGCCCGCATGACCGCAAAACAGGCTGACACCTATGCTTGATGAGCTGAGATGTTCGTATTCCTTAAGGATGTAGGGTTGGTCGATGGCCCTAAGCACTTTTTCCCCCACACCTGACGCCTGCACAGCAACCTGTTCGCTGTCTTCACCTCTGCCCTCCAACAACACCACGAACTCGTCCCCGCCCAAGCGCGCCAAGGTATCGCTGCTGCGCACACAGGATCGAAGGCGTTGGGCCACCTCGATCAAAAGCAAGTCCCCAATGTCGTGCCCTCGGGTGTCGTTCAATGTCTTAAAGTTGTCAAGGTCAATGAACAGGAGCGCAAGGCAGGTATTGTTACGGGCACTGGTTGCGATGGCCAGCTGGAGACGGTCCAATAGCAAACGGCGATTGGGCAGTTTGGTCAGCGGGTCGTAAAAGGCCAGATGGTGAATCTCGTCTTCTGCTTGCTTGCGTTTAGTGATGTCCGAAAACGCGGCTACATAATGCGTGGTTTTGCCGTCACCATCGACGACGGCGGTAATCGCCAGCCATTCGGGGAATATTTCCCCATTTTTTCGCCGGTCCCATATTTCACCTTCCCAGTAATTGTCGCTGAGCAGGCTTTCCCACATGTCGTGGTAAAACAGGGTGTCCTGACGGTCGGATTTAAGCATGGCGGGGGTCTTGCCAATGGCTTCCTCGGCAGTGTAGCCGGTCAGTTCCGTGAAGGCGCGGTTAACCCGGATAATCACCGCATCACTATTGGTGACCATCATGCCTTCCTGCGATTCGAATGCCTTGGCGGCAAGGCGCACTTCATCCAATAGGCGTGCATTCTCCAGTGAAATGGCGGCATGGGACGTGAGCAGCTCAGTCATGCCGCTTTTTTCCGCCGTGAATACATCGTCGGAAAGCCGGTTTTCCAAGTAGAGCACGCCGATGAGTTCCGCCTGCTTGATCACCGGCAGGCAAAGCACCGAGCGCAATTCCAACGCCTGCACTTCGTGCGCGTTTTGAAAAGCACCTTCCACACTGGCGTCGCGAAGGACTACTTTTTCCTTGGTACGGTACACATAATTGACGATGGCTTGGCAAACACCAGCCGCCTCGGCCAAGCTATGGCGTAGGACGTTGACCACCCGCCTTTGACCAATGTGGTTTTCCGCCGCCACCCACAATTCGTTATGCTCTTTGATCAACAGGTAGCCATGCTGCGCCCCTGAACATTCCAACACCACCGTCATGATCTCATGCAGCAATTGTTGCAAGTCGATTTCAGCAGAGATGGCCAGCGCGGATTTCATCAGATACTTGATGTCAAGGTCAGGCAGGGTTGCGTTGGCGGTCGATCCGCTGGTCACGGCAGAATAGGGTGGGGGGTCATGGTCGGGTTCTGCGTATTCCAGCAGTTGCACCGCCTTTCGCTCGGCGTGACATGAGCGATATAAACGCCTTGCTTCGCCAAAGTAAAGGCGGGCAAGGCTTGGCCCCGATGTTTGCAAAAGCCTGCCCAGGCATTCATGCAAATGGGCGCAAAGCAACACATACTGCTGGGCATGTGCATCTTCAATGGCATCCATGAACAAGTTACGCGCCTCGCGCAATTCGCCGCGGGCATGCGCCAGTTCAGCCTTGATAAAAGAAAGGTAAGGCCGCAACAATGGGCCTAAACGACTCCAGGTTTCCACTTTTTGTAGCAATGGCGCTATTTCTTCTTCCATTTCCGCCCAAGGCAGGGGCGCGGCGGAGGCGCGGTTCAAACTCAGCCTGTTTAGGATGCGGAACACGAACCATAGGCGCTTGAGCACATTGTCGGTGAGTCCGTGAAGGTAACTATTCACGGCTGCCAGTGAAGTTTGGGCGGCGGCGTAATCACCTAGGTAATATTGGGCGAAGCCAAGCAATGCAAAATAACTGCCGGCCGAGGAGACATGATTGTCGGCAGCCCACCGCGCCAGTGTTTCTTCCATCGGGACTGGCTGGCATTCTGGCTTCATCGGCGCCACCCAGCCAGCCAGCACGGCTTCGGCCAGGCCGACGGAGAACGAAAGCTGGTTTTTTCGCGAGAACTGAATACATTCTTGGGCGTATTCCTCAATCTGGCGCAGATTCTTGCCCTGCACCTGCAAGTTCCACATCAACGGGCCGTAGGACAGTCCGGCATTGTAAAGGTCGCCGCAATTTTTACCGCATTGGATGCCTTTCAGACAGTATTCGACGATGGCCGAGGGGTGGGAGCGCGAATGCATGTTGCACCAGACAATGCCGTTCATGCCCCGGGTGGCCCCAAAGGTGTTGGGATATTTAGCACACAAAGCATGGGCCAAATCTTCGTAACGTGAGGCCAAGTCGAATTTTTCCTGCTCTCCTAAGTTGAGGCCCATGATGGAAAAGGAGTAGATCACCGACTCGTCCATGCCGCCTGCCAAGCAGTGCTGAGTGGATTGGGCGGCGGCAAGATAAAGCTGCGGCACGAGTCCTGACATGTAAAGGTCTGGGATTAGTTCACTGTAGAAACTCAGTTCGATCTTGCTCTTGCGATCTTGGGTGAAATCCATATGAAGGATTTTATCCCACACGTCACCTTGCGACTCTATCTCCCGCATTAGGGATTGCATCCGTTGTTGCGCCAGTTCCGGGTCTTCCGGGATGGTTTGGTCAAGATAAGCCAAGCCTCGGTTGGCGGTGGCGATGGCTTTGATGAAGTTGCCATAGGAGGATAGCGAGGTGGTTTGTTCGGCCAGTGCTTCAGCCTTGTCCAGATCGCTTTGCGCATGGCTGATAAGTTGGTCGAGCAGTGCCTCAGACGCTTCATATCGGCCACACATGAGTTCCGTTTTGGCGAAACGCTGGTAAATGCGGAAAGTCAACTCATAGGCCGCATCCCAACTATCCGCAGGCAGATGTTCACAGGCTCTGCGATAAAATTCATTGGCGGCGTCGCTGGCCAGCGCGTCCAATGCCTTTTTTCCTGAGCAGAAATTAACGTGTGCCAAGCGGTAGGCGGTCGCCAGGTCGATTGCCTGTGGACATCCCCTGTTAAGATGGGCGGCAATGGTGAACAGGTTGGCCACTGTTTCCAAATCGCTATTTGCTGGAATGGCTTCCAGTAAACGGTTACCGATGCGCCAATGGATGCTGCTACGATTGGCCTCAGAGATTTGCCGCAGCACCGCTTCCTGCACCCGGTCATGCACGAACTGCAGGTCGGCTTTGTTCTCCAGCAACAAACTCAAACTCAGCACCGGCTTGAGGTCCTCGAACAGAGAGACCAGATCGGTTTCCATCACGCATACTATATCCTCCGCAGTGAAGCGATTCCCCATGCAGGCGCAGTGATTGAGGATATGCAAAGTCTCCGAGGGCAGTCGCCCGACCTTGGAACTGAACAAACCCACTACACTGGTTGGCATTTGGGTTTCGCGGATCTTGGTTATGTCCCAGCGCCACTGGTGATCATCTCCCAAGAAGAGCAAGTTTTCGTTATGCAGGTAGGACAGGCTCTCGCTGACAAACAGTGGATTGCCATCCGTTAGCTCGGCTATGAAATGGGCAAGGGCGGCAATTTCATCCATGTGCACATCAAGAATGTAGGCCACCATCTCGTGGCAGTGCCTTTCGTTCAGCGCACTAAGGCGGATTTCCTTCAGCGGGCCTTGGTTTTCCTTGATGCCTTGCAATAATTTGACTAGCGGATGGCTGGCATCCACCTCGTTGTGGCGATAGGCACCCATGAAAAACAAGTGGCGGTAGTCGGCATGGTTGGCAAAGACATGCTGCAGGAAATCGAAGGTGGCGACATCGCACCATTGCAGATCGTCGATGAACAGCACCAAGGGGCTTTCTGCACTGGCAAGGCAACCTAGAAAGCACCCCAACACGTTGTTGAAACGGATACGCGCTTCCACTGGTGGCAGCGGCACGGCTTCTGGCTGTTTTCCGATGATGAATTCCAATTCCGGTATCACGTCGGTGACTAAGCGCCCTTGGTGCTCTACCGAGGTTAAAATACGCTTTCTCCACTCTGCAACTTGGGTGTCGCTTTCGGTGAGGAAGGTGCGCAATAGATTACGCAACGCTTGGATCAGGGAGCTATAGGGGATGTTTTTCTGGTATAGGTCGAATTTACCCGACGTGAAATAGCCCCGGTGTTCCACCAGCGGTTTTTGTAATTCCTGAATCAGCCTCGTCTTGCCAATGCCGGAAAGGCCCGAGATGAACAATGACCGGAAGTCTCCGTGAATGACTTCACCGTATTCGCCCAGTATCAGCTCCGTTTCTGCTTCGCGCCCGACCATTTTCGAAATGAAAACGATCCGTTTGGTGGAGTCGCGCAAGCCTAGTTGAAAAGGCGTGATGGTAGTTGTCGCCAAGTATTCATCGCGACAACGGGCAAGGTCGGCCAGCAGGCCGGCAGCACTCTGGTATCGCCTTTCCGGCGCTTTGAAGATGAGTTTGGCGATAACCTCGCCAAGTTGTGCCGGAATGGCTTGGTTCAACTCATGCACGGCGGGTGCAAGTTCCGCCAAATGCGAGTGGATTAACTCCAGCGGGTCGGTGGAGAAGAACGGTAGCCGCCCGGTCAACAGTTCATAGAACACGATGCCTAGCGAATAGAGATCGGTCGAAAAGTCCACCCGATGATTGATGCGGCCAGTCTGCTCGGGGGAGGTGTAGGCCAGCGTACCCCGCACGAATTCGGCATCGTAAATGAAATGGCTGATATCACGAATGTCTAGGGGCGTGATGAAATCGATCAGTCGCAAACTGAGAGTGCCGGGTTGCACCAAAATATTGTGAGGCTTAATTCCGCCATGAATGATGCCCGCTTCATGAACCGCCTGTATGGTCTCCACCAGAGTACTGGCGATGGTGAAAAAGTGGGCCAAACGAAGCGATTCCTGCCCAGCTACCCAAGTATCCAGGGTGAGCCCGGCAAACCAGGGTTGCACGATGAACTGCATCCCCGCATCGAATTCCAGCGCCAAGGGTGTGCAGGATCGATTATCATGCAGAACTTTCAGCCGTTCTATTTTTTGCCGTAGATGCCGCGACTGGTCTTCCGAACCTGATGAAAGCTTTAATAATTTGAGTATAAGCGGATGATTGGGCTGGCTTTTGTGATAAGCCTGGTAAACTTGTGATTGCAGGCTCTCCCCAAGCTTTTCAGAAAGGACGTAGTGCTGTAGCTCGGGAGTGACTTTCACATGGATGATCTTAATGGGTGAATGTGTTTGAACAAAGGCGGAAGAGTCTCATAGGCTTTTTGTTTATAGGCTAACACGATAGTAAGCGTTAGATGCAATCTCCGTAAGCGAGTTCGACAAGGCATGCCAATTAATGCTAGACAACCCCCCTTG
>CAIWDB010000171.1 GCA_903911305.1 uncultured Methylococcaceae bacterium
ATCATTGCTACACATCTAGCAGCCGCTGCTAGACATCCTTCGATCATGGCTACACAACTAGCGGTCATTGCCAGACACACGCGAACACAGGCTAGACATCACGCAATGCTGGCTAGATGCCCATCGAACACCACGCATCACCCATAATACAATAACGAATCATGAGGAACGAACACTTATGACTGCTTCCTACTATCTGCCCACCGACGATGCCGGCAAAGCCGATTTTCTCGACCATCTCGCCGCCACCTTGCCCAAATATGCCGGGTTGCTGGAAATCAGCGATGCCGACATTGCCACGCTGCAAGCCGATGCCGCCAGCTTTCGCTATACGCTGCATACCCTAAACGACATGCAAGCCTATGCCCAACATTGGACGGCCTACAAGAACGTGTTGCGGGATGGCGGCAACGGCAGTGCCGAATGGCCCGTTCCGCCTTCGTTGGACCAACCCATCCCGCCCGCCGTCGCCCCCGGAATCATCCCAAGGACAACCGCCTTGGTGTCACGGATCAAAACCCTGAAAAACTACACGCCCGCCATTGGGCAGGATTTAAGGATTATCGGTACATCCCATACCGTCGATCCCAGTTCATGGAAGCCCTTGTTGAGCGTCCAAATCAAGGCGGCGCATCCGGTGATCTTATGGACAAAAGGCAAATCCAGCGCGATTGAAATATGGGTAGACCGCAACGACGGCAACGGTTTTGTCTTCCTCATCATTAATACCGAACCGAACACCACCGACCCCACCCCGCTACCCGCCCCCGGCACAAGCTCAGTGTGGAACTACAAGGCCATCTATCGTTTCCATGATGAACAAGTCGGGCAGTGGAGCGATGTGGTGAGTGTGACGGTGGGGGGGTAGAATCGTAGAATATGTAAAGGCAGGGATGCTGAAACCAATTACTTTGGGATTTGATAGTTTTCTCTGCATTCTACTCATCTTGGATACTGGATTTGGTGCAAAAGAGCAGCGTTATAATGCAAACTAAGAAAGCAGAAAAGCAACGTGCATCAATCATCATGGGCAAAGTTATCAAAATTGACGTTTTCCTTTCGCATAACAGTAAGGATAAACCTGCTGTACGGAAGCTGGCTAATCGGCTGAAAAAGCATGGTCTCAAGGTATGGCTTGATGAATGGGAACTGAGACCTGGACAGCCATGGCAAGAGGCTATTGAGGAAATTCTTGAATGCACACAATCAGCCATTGTCGCTGTAGGTAAGGATGGATTGGGGCCTTGGCAAGACAGGGAAATGATAGGATGTCTAAGCGAGTTTGTAAGGCGCAATATCCCCGTAATTCCTGTACTCCTAGCCGATTGCCCTACAGTACCCAGATTACCTTTCTTTTTGAATCAGTTCACTTGGGTAGATCTTAGGGCTAATGACGAACAAGAAGATAATTTTTTAAAATTGCTTTGGGGAATAACTGGTCAAAAACCATCGGGATTGCATGAGCCTACCATGCAAATTGTTGAAGAGGAAAAAGCTCATATTCTGGATAATAACAACAATCCAGTAATAAAGTGGAGAAAAGGTGTTTTAGCAATTCTTGTTACATGCCTTCTTCTTTTTTTTGGTTATCAGCCTTTAAAAGAAAAAGTAATTCAAACTAGAAACAGTATTCCTGAAAGATCAGTTGCCTTAGTTATAGGAAATTCTCACTATAAGGAATTAGGTATTCTAAAAAACCCTATTAATGACGCTGTGGCTGTGGCAGACCGTCTAAAAAAGTCAGGCTTTGAAATTTTGCGTCCTATCTTAGCATCTCAAGACGTTCAAGAGGATCTTGACTCATATCAAATGCTAAAGGCTCGCGATGCCCTAGAAATGGAATCAGCTAATGCACAAATGGTAGTTTTATATTATGCCGGTCATGGACTCCAAGTTGATGGCAATCCATATCTTGTACCGATTGATGCGCTGCCAGTAACATCACTAACCGATCCGAGAGTATTGGCTCTCTTTGTAAAGCATCTTACTGGTTTAGATAAGTTTATTGAGCATTTGAATAATTCAAAACTTACAATTTCAATATTCGATGCTTGTCGCGATATACCCACACTTGGGGGAAAGTCAAGAGGAATAATTATGAGCGAGGGTAGCAAAGAACTACCATGGTTAAACGATTACAAACCTCCTCAAAAAATTAACACTGTATTAAGAGGTGGATCAAGACTAACACCAAAAAGCCAAGTAAAAAATAGAATATTAGCCTTTTCGGTAGGTTTTGGAGAATTATCTACAGATGGGGCAGGACAACATAGCCCTTATACTCAGGCACTCATTGATCAATTTGATCAAGGCGGAAAACAAGATGTCATTGATTTCTTCAGAGGTGTTCAATCAAGGATGTTAAGTTCAACTGGACAAACCCCTGAATTGCTTATTCAAGGGAATGTCCCTACTCATGAGTTTTTCTTTAATGGCGATAATCATTGAGCCAGATAGGGTGTGCAAACGGCTTCATCGTTTGCCCACGCGGAACGATGCCTTAATCTTGGCGAATGGTGGGCAAGTTAAATCGCTTGCCTACCCTACAATTTGCTAAAATAATCCACCATGAAACACCGCATAGACCCCAAAATAGATTCCATATTCAAGGCATTGCTCGGCTCGGAGGAAATCCGAAATCTGTTGGTGCATTTCCTCAAGGCTGTAAGGCGGAAACTAAGGCCGGGTTCTGCCGAATGATGTAGG
>CAIWDB010000172.1 GCA_903911305.1 uncultured Methylococcaceae bacterium
AGGGGTCGCAGCAATCGGCCCATGAACCAAGGCGCTCATCAAAAAAAAGCTGCAAATGCAGGGTTCAGACTGGCAGCACCCTAAGACCGCGCAGGAATGACTGCGACCCCTCCGGGGTCAATATTTTACTCGGTTTGCCGTCCCCGGAGGTGTCGCTTCGCTCAACCTCCGGCTAATGGCTTGAACCCCTTCGGGGTTCTGCTGCCTTGAAGCGCCAAAGCTCGCTTTGGCAGTCAAGGCAAGCCTTGACGCTCCAAGACAAATCAAATCACCCTTGACGACGGGAGCGGGTAGCCGTCCACGCCAATGCGCCAATGCCCATCAAACCAAGGATGCCGGGTTCAGGTACGCTGGAACCACCGACATCGCCAGAGTGAACGGCCCATGCATTGAATTCATTGAGCTTATTGCCTTGGGACTGGATGCCATATTGGGTGTAAAAAAACCACGCTTGAAGAGGATTGGACGCGTACCCATTACCAGACCAATAAGCTAAATTTTGAACATTGGTAAACAGAGCCAAATAAGGACTCGTCGAACTGGTGATGTTGTTGTCTAGGGTCACACCCAGTTCGGTGTAATACAAATGTCCCAGTTCACTGTTGATGCAGTTGTAACCACCAACACCAGCACCACAGCTAATATCTGCATTCGGCAGCCGCCAGCCGGTATAACCGCCTACATTCAGGCCAGCCGCCCAAGCGTTGGCATCGGCCCAAGTCATAGCACCGTTGGCATTGGCATTCGCCAGCCAAGTGATGTTGAAATCAGTGTCGTAAACAGCTAACCCGCCCAATCGGGAAATCAATGCGGCGGAGGCAGTGGGGGTGCAGCCCATGCCCGCCAATAGCAGGGCGGTTAGAGCGAGATTAGATTTAGTTGGTTGGTTGGTTGGTTGGTTGGTTGGTTGGTTGGAAAATTTTCATGCCCTTTCTCGGTTTGTCAATCCTGCAAGCCCTTGCGGTCGCGTCCGTCCTGAAACCGCCCCATCCTAACAACAGCAACGAGGATTCAACCAACGGCTTGTCTTTCGAGGATATATCTCTTCAATGACCCGGACGCAGTTCGCTTGCTGTCCGCGAGGTTGATTATAAACCTAAAGCTTATCCGCAAGACAGTAAAACATTTATGCCGGCAACCATCGGTTGGCTAATATCAAAGTAGGAGCGGGCCATGCCCGCGAGTGGGATATTATCGGGCCTAATTCTTCGCGGGCATGGCCCGATCCTACAAAGCCCATCTCTACAAGTGATAGATGACAAGTTTAATACGCCAACTGCTCTGTGGTAATACCCAACGCAGCCGCCGATTTTTCCAGTGTGGCTTTGCGAGGGCGTTTGGCCGCTTCAATCTGTGCATAACCGGCTTGAGTCATGCCCATGAGCAAAGCCATTTCAGCTTGCGTCAACATCAGATATTCCCGCCATGCTTGCAACATACTCACCCCCTCCATGACATGTCTCCCAACGACGGCGTTAGGAATCGTTCCCGGTCGGACAACACCACGTAGCTTGATAAAATGTTGATCAGGTCGCACCTCAACCCCCGCTTTTCTTTTCAAATCGTCCAAACCGCCACAATATCGTCGGCAATAACAGCAAATTGAGCAGAGTGGACGAGGCCAAGCCACCGACGATAATCGCCGCCATCGGACCCATGATCTCGCGGCCCGGATTGTCACTGTTCAATGCGATGGGCAGCATTGCCAAGGCAGTGACCAAAGCCGTCATCAAGATTGAGGGTAGGCGTTCCCGTGCGCCCTGAATCACCGTTGCCAAATTCCAGTGTTTACCCTCCACTTCAATCAAATGGCGGTAATGGGAAATCAACATGATTGCATTGCGGACCGTGATGCCAAACAAGGTCACAAACCCCACCATTGAGCCAACGGATAAGGTATCTCCACTGACTAACGCCCCCATCAATCCGCCCACCAAGGAAAACGGCAAGTTAACCAAGGTTAACAAGGTATTGCGCAAATTGCCGATGGCTACATAGGTCAGCAACAGGATCGCCAAACCGACCAATAAGGCATGGACGATCAATTCCTGCCTAGCTTCGCCTTGTTCCACGGATGCGCCAGTAAATTCAGGATGCATCCCTAGCGGAAAAGTGATTTCGCCAACGATGCGCCGTTCCAACTCCTTAAGGAATGAATCCAAATCACGACCCGTGACATTGCATGTCACCGTCTGCACTCGCTGTCCGCCACGGTGCAAAATATTGTAGCGGCCTGAAATTTGCTGGATGTCGGCCACTTCGCGCAACGGGATCATCGTGCCTTCGGGTGTGCGCAAAGGCAGCTCGGCGACGCTTTCCAAGCGACTGCGCTGATCTGGGGCAAGTATCAAGCTGACATCAAAAAACCGATTGTTCTCGTAAAACCGGCCAACGACTCGTCCGTCATAAGCAATCTGCACTGCGTCCGCCGCCTCCAATGGCCTGATGCCAAAGCTTGCCAAGCGTTCCGGCAGCAAGCGGATTTGCAATAGCGGCGCATTTGGCGGCGAACGTAATTGCACTTCGCTGGAACCCTTGATGTTTCGGATCAGCCCGGCAATTTCTTGTGCTTTGGCATCGGCACTCGCCAAATCGCCGCCATAAAGATTGACCACGACCGGCGAGGTGTAACCGGAAATGGTTTCGTCCACCCGTTCGGTTAGAAACGTGTTGGCTTCGAAGCCAAGGCCGGGGAAATCCTCCAGCAACTGACGCAGTTGGTCTAGCACCTTTTGCTGCCCTGCACCGTCCATGGGCTTTAAACGTACTTCGTATTCACTGTAATGGCTACCATAGGTGTCTGCCCCCCGCTCCGCCCGACCGGCCCATTGCGACACCGATTCCACGCCGGGTATGTTCAAAAAGCGGCGGGTCAATTCCCCACCCATGCGTAGCGATTCCTGCAACGAAGTTCCGGGCACTGCACTGGTATGGATGATGTAATGGCCTTCGCGCAACTGCGGCAGAAAGTCTCCGCCCAATTTTGGGGCGAACCATACACTTGCCACCAATACGATTGCGCTTAATATCAAGGTTTTGATAGGTGCATTGGCGGCGCGTAACAACAAAACCTCGTATAAAGGTTGAATGAAACGAACCAAAGGCGGCTGAGCGACTGGATCGGAACTTTCAGAACGCTTGCCCAATAACAGGTAGCATAAGGCTGGGGTGACGGTCAGTGCAGTCAATAGCGATAACAGGATGGCGAGAATATAGGCTTGCCCTAGCGGTGCGAACAGCCTTCCGGCGACACCTCCCAAGGTCAATAGCGGAGCAAACCCCAATGCCACAATAAAACTCGCATAGACCACCGACCCGCGTACTTCCATCGAAGCTTTGAACACGACACGGGAAGCCGCTAGGGGTTTCGGTTGGACACGGTTCTCCCTGAGTCGGCGGAAAATATTTTCCGTGTCGATAATGGCATCGTCCACCACTTCACCCAACGCAATCGCCAAACCACCCAGCACCATGATGTTAAGATTGATGCCACAGGCCAACAACACCACGACCGCGCCAAGCAAGGAGAGCGGGATTGCCAATGCGGAAATAAAGGCGGTGCGGACATCGAACAAGAACAGGTAAAGCACAACGATGACTAGCAGCCCCCCCACCAGAAGATGACCGCCAAGGCTTTGGATGGACCGCTCGATATAATCGGCGGGTCGGAACAAACGAGGATTAAGCCGAATGTCTTGCTTGCCAAGCAACTGTCGGAATTCATCCAGCACCGCCTCAACCCGCCTAGACACACCCAAGGTGTTGGCTCCATATTGACCAATGACCATCATCACGATGGCCGGCTCACCGGCAATAGCGGCGGACCCAATGAGTGGGCGCGCTGCGTCGGTCACTGTTGCCACATCGCCTAGGGTCAGATTCACCCCGTCATGCCTTGCCAGCACCACTTGCCTTAAAGTCTCAGCCGCGTCGGGTAGGCCCGCCAGTTGCAAGCCGATGCGTTGGTTGCCGTTTTCCACAAAACCGCTTCCGCGCATTCCAGTGGCTTGCTCAGCCGCGGCCAATACATCGGACAGGCTCAAGCCATGGCGGCGCAAGCTGTCAGCTTGCAACTGAATTTGCAATTGACGGACTTCACCGCCAAACACATTGACATCGGCCACACCGGGAACGGCAAGGATGCGTGGCGCCAAGGTCCAATCTGCCAGCGTTCGCAATTCCATCAAACTCCGGCTAGGCGAGGAAAGCCCTATGGTCAACACAGTGGCGGATGAAGAAGACAGAGGAACCATCAACGGCGGGCCGATGCCGGGAGGCAACAAACCCTGCAAACTGGCAAGACGCTCCCCTGCCCTTTGCCGATCCAAATGAATGTCCGTGCCTTCCTCAAATACCACGGTGACAACGGACAGCCCTTGGAGCGACTCGGAACGAATGGAATGTAGGCCAATCAGCCCTGAAAGGCTTTTTTCCACCGGCAATGTAACCAGTGCCTCCACTTGCACGGGGCTGAGACCAGGGGCTTCAGTCTGCACTATCACCCGCTTAGCGGAAAATTCAGGAAAAATATCCAAACTGGCGGTTTCCAACCGCCACGTTCCGTAGCAAAGCAATAGAAACGCGAGAGAAAGGGCAACGCCAGGGCGTTGCACAGACAGGCGCACGATTGAAGCGAGCATCAGTCGTCGTCGCCTTTTGGGGTGTTGCGCCGTTGTTCTTCAGATAGCAACATTTGCCCACCGACCACAACCAATTCTTCACCGGCTGACAATCCATCTGCGACAAACCAGTCGCCCCCTTTTTCGCGATGGGAACCCACCGGGCGGCGGACGAAACCATCATCCCCCGATTTCAAGTACACCCAAGGGCTACCCTCATGCCAAACAACGGCAGATTGGGGAATGAGAACCCCCTTTGATGCCTGACCAGTGTGTGGAATCCAGGCATCCAGCCGCATCCCGCTACGCAAACCATTGGAAGCTGACTCGAAAAACCATGTCTCGCCCTGAGTGGATTCCTCAGTTTTCGGTGCGGGGGAAATCAAACGGGCAGATCGGGATTTGTTTGGCTCACCACTAGGGGCGATGGTGATGCCCTGTAAATTCCCATGCAAAGATTGTGTGGCCGGTAGCGCGATTAATATCAATACAAGTGAATGGTTTAATAAGCCTTGGATTAGTCTCGATTCCACTTCCACGGCCTGTTTGAACAACTCCTCCCCCCAAGTTTGCAAGGCTTCCTCGCTAACTTCGCGGATATGTCGTAAGGCCGCCTGTTGACGGGCCAAGTCTGCGGCCAATTGGGATTCTGCCTGAATCAAGTCCCGAGTGGCAATGATGGATTCCCGGTGCAAGGTTTCCAAACGGTCATGGTTTTTTCTCGCCACACTCAGTGCCGCCTCAGCGATGGCGAGTTCAGACTGGGCGGTGCGGTAGCGCGAGCGCAACTCCAATAATGAACGAATATCCAATACCTTTCCATAGGCCAATGATTCAGTATGCATCGACGCTGCTGTCAAGGCTTTGGTCTTTATCCCTCCCATCCGTTGCCGGTCTGGGCTTAATACAAGCCGAAAACCTATCGAGTCAGACAGGTTTTCCGCTTGGGTTGCTGGCGATAAGGAATGAGAGGATTTTGAACTTAGGGAAGGTGGGTCGTTTTCATCGTCGGCGTACAGGTTTTGCCACACCATTGAAATAGCCAATACGGCCACACATGGCAAAATTTGTAAAATCTGTCTGGCTAATCGCATTATTTATCAGCTTGAAATGGCTCAGTGTCCTAAGTCATATGGCATAAGAGCAAACATTCGGTTATCCTGTTGCACTAAATTTAGCGCGTATTGCGCATGGCCCAATGGCAGCATTGTACCAATCATCGGACCACACTTCAGGCGAGGCTGCTTATGTATTGTCGTTTTTGCGGAAATGAAGTAAAAGAAAAATCAATTGTTTGTTCAGGCTGTGGCCGCCCCGTTGACGAACCAGGCAGTTTGACGGAAACACCGGTCATCGGCTGGAGTTGGGGGCTGTTGTTAGCTCTTATTTTCGTCAGCGTATTCTTCCCGCCCATTGGCCTGATCTTTGGCATCAAGGGCTTGTTTAGCGAAGTCACTAAAGTCAAGGCTTCGGTATTGCTGACCGTGGCCGTTTTCACAACCTTACTCTGGCTAGCGTTGATATTGGGCTTATGATTCTTGAGTGCTTGGAATGCTTTCTCAATAAGCATTCCAGGCACAGCCCAGTGAAAATTCTTATTAGAGTCAGATTATTTTCCCTCGAGACAATCTAGGGTTTTTTTGTCGAATTTGTTGCCCTGTTTTACACAATCCTTGTAACTACGCTTAAAAGGTTCATCCTTAATGTTGGGTTTCGGCTCGACAGCATCATGAAAAGGGGAGGTGTATCTCAAGATCAAATTTCCCTTTTCCATCTGCATATCCATCAACCCCAAAGCGCTCATGCCTAACAAAACGATCTCGTCCTGCATGGCGGGGTTGATTGCCGCCGCTACGTTGCGTATCTCAATTTGCCCTAGTGTCAATGTATCCAAGGTGGTTGAGTAATGGATAATGATGCCACCGCCCGTCTTAAATGGGATTGGAGCGCCCTTCCGCAAACCGATCTGATTGGCCACTTTTTCTGGGACCACAACCATTGTCGCCCCCGTGTCGGCCAAAAACCTGACATTTTTACCGTTGATGGAACCCATTCCAATGATATTGCCCAAACTATCCTTTTCCATGACGAACTGCATGGTTTCAAACAGTTTTTCGTCTGGGCTTTGCTGTGGATTGGCAGACACTTGACGGGCTCGCGCAGTATTGGCCGAATCTGTAGCCTCAGCATGATTTGGCATTCCCGTAGGCTTTGCCATCTTTGGCTTGGCTGGGCTTGGTTTATTGGGGGCAGCCGTATCCGCAGGCCCATCCACGGATGGACTCAAATTGGCGGGGGATGTATTCTTGTTTCCCCGCAATTGATCATAACCCAGCACGACAAAGAAAAGAAAACCCACCACAAAGATCAATCGCATCGGCAAACTTGACCAAGCAAAGTCATGCTCTTGACGAAAATTAGGATGGCGATTGGCTTTTCCTCGACTGTTATTTTTCTGTTCCATACTGTTAGTTCCCCAAGCCTCAACGCATTTCCGACCAAATGAATGCATTCGAATACTATGCGTGATTAAAAAAAATTGTATGTGTGGCAATAGGCTAAACCGATATTACAGGGTATCGCAGCGTTTTGAATTGCGATCCCTTGTCCTAGACCGTTTGTTTCCTAAGCCGCTATGGCTTAATATGCGCGCATCAACCCAACCCACTTAGGAGAAAGCACACAATGAAAGAAATTATTTTCAAAACCGGAGAAGCCACTGTATTCGCCGCCGAAGGACAGTATACCGATGCCATGCCGGAAATTCTCATCGGCAGCGTAGACGGCCCTGTCGGTCAGGCATTTGCCAATATGATGGCACAAAGTGCGGGCCACACTGCAATGTTTGCCATCCGTGCTTGCAACCAGATGGTCCGCCCAGCCACCATGATGGTGCCTAAAGTCACCATTAAGAATAGCGCGACCATTAATTTGCTTGGCGGTGTCGTGCAAGTGGCAACCGCCGATGCCGTGTTGGATTGCGTAATCGAAGGCATCATCCCACGCAAGCAAGTGGACCATATCTGTATCATCAGCCTGATTTGGCTTGATCCGCAGGCCGTCAAAGACCCCAACTTGGACGAAAAAGACTTGTATCGCACCAACTACGAGGCGACCAAGCTTGCCATCAAACGCGCCCTTAATAACGAGCCGACCATTGATGAACTGATCGAGAACCGTCATAAAATTAAGCATGAGATGTTTGATCCAGAGGCTTAATTCTCTGATTTTCCCCGCTATCCTGTTGATGATGGGGAGCGGGGGTTTATCTTTCGGCAATATGTCAAGAAAGCTTATCCCATGGCAAGCTGGCATAACGGCTCATCAAAAATAATATCAACGCCGTCAATGCCATCATCCAGCGAATATCCACGGCGACCACACGCTCTGCCGCGAGGACAGGGGATTGTAGTGCCTGGGCGAGACCCTCCGGGGTTTCCAGCCGATGGTATGTTAAGCCCGAGGTGATAGCCAGTTGGTTTAACAGTGACTCATCAAGCCGGGTAAGATACAGGCTGGAAGCGTCAGTCGGTATGGCTGATGGGGGAAGATAATCACGCAAATCAACATATTCCCAAAACCCTATCGGGCGGTTTTCCTTGTCCAAACGTGGAATCGGGACAGGCTGGTTGCCACCGACGCCAACGATCAACCCGCCCACCACGCCGGGTTGACCGTCGAAAGGCGGTGTATCGGATTCCGGCGGGAATTGCTGGCCGTCGCTGAAAAAGACTAAGCGGGTTCCAACACCCCGCGCCGCCGCTTCGCGCAAGCCGCTGTAAAGCCCTCGGGCAATATGGCTGTCGGCGGCCCAAGCCATGCGCCAATCTATGTGTTCCAGCACATCCGAAATCAGCGGAAAGTGTTCGCAAATCTCCAGTGGCTCAAACAATACTTGGCTGTTACGGGTGGTGAATAAGCCCAAGCCCACTTCCGAACCACACGGTAATTTCTCAAGTGCTTGCCGTATGGATGCTTTGACGAAACCAAGCCGGTCGGCGGGCAAACCCTCTTGGTGGTAGTCGCTTGCATTCATGCTTTGGGTAATATCGATGACAAACAGATAGCGGAACACAGGACGCTTCAGGGATAAGCTTGGGTATGCAAGACATAATGCAAGCAATAAGGCGGCAGTGAGTAATTGATATTTGGCGAATGAATTCGCCTGAACATGCCTTCCAATTGCCTTAATTAGGCTCACGGCCCACCCCCCGGCAATCCCGGCAAGGTTGAAAAAACGCTGGGTTTGGTGCCTTGAAAATCGGATTTTGGTTTTTCCCTAGGCGGAGGCGTGATCCGCCAAGCATATTCCAGATTGTGGCGGGCATCCCAATCCTCGGGGTTTAAGCGCAGGGCTTCGCGGTAGTATTGTTTAGCCAGTTCGACTTGCGTACTGACATGGACATAATCCAGCACCCCATGGGCGTTCCAATGTTGTGCGCCATCTCGAAGATAACTATTAGCCAAGTTGTGCAATACCCTAGCCCGAAAATCCAAATCTTTGGTATTGCGAAGACTTGAGTATAATCTAATTGCCTCAGCCGATTTACCGGCATGGTCGAGATACAGCGCTTTGGCGAATATGACAATCGGCGGTGTGTTTTCGGTCACTGTCACAGTATCAGGATGGTCTACAGCCTGTTGCAGAGCTTGAAGCTCATAAAGCTTGATACTTTGATAGAAAGTTATAATAATCAATAGGATGCTTAATCCATAAAACAAAATTGGCAGTTGCCTTGATTTCACAGGTTCCATGCTTTGACCTCCAGTGTTTGGAAAGCAATCAAAATCATCAAGCAGACTAATGCCGCAGCATAACAACGCCCGGATAAATCCTGTCTCGGTAGTTTTTCCCGATAAACCAAAGGCCGGTTTTCCAGCCTTTCCACTTGGGCGATGGCCTCTTGCAAGGCTTTTGGATTGTCCGCTTCAAAGGCTTGATAAGGAATGCCTAAGGATTGAAAATATTGGTGTAAATAATATTCCGGTGTGGTGCTTTCATTCGGGTTTTTTGGTGCCTCTGTCAGTTTGCCACCTTTCAGATTGCGTAAATATATCCAATATAATGAAGACTGCTCATCTTGGAATATTTGGCGCAGGGCATCGGCGGTTTCTGGCTCCATTCTTGCCGCGCCATCAGACACTAAAAGGACTATCCGTGAACCGGTCACCGGTTGACCGCTGAAATACTCCAAGGCCATCGCCAATCCCGGCGCGATATGGGTGATGCCGTGGCCCCGACCTCCCAAAGCCAGCACGGCGGAGCGAATGGCCTGATGGTCTTGGGTCAACGGCAGCACATAAATTGGCGCTGCGCTGAAGGCGACCACGGCAAACAAGTCTTGTGGGCGGCGGTCGATAAAATCGGCCAAGAGTTTGGAAGCGATTGAACTTTTGCTTTCATGGGAAGACCCGCCGAGATAAGTGCCTGAGAAATTTTCATTCATGCTGCTGCTACGATCCACCAACAACACAATATGCGCCCCAGTGCCTATCTTCTCGATCCATTGTTCACGCAAGTAAGGCCCGGCAATTCCAATCGCCATGAATAATGCCGCCAAACCTGCCAATAGCCGCAAACCCCAATCCATCCAACTTGATATTGGGTCTTCCGGCAACATTGCCAAGCTAGAGTAAGCCTTGGATGGCTGTCCACTTTTCAGAATAGGGATGATGGCGAGTAGGCCAAGCAATAGCCCCCAAGGCTGTGAAAACGCAAGGCTCATCGCTGTTTGCCCCAAGTGTGGGCAAGTTTCTTACATAGGTTTTCAAGCGGGTCCAACGAGTAGTTTGGGGTGTTTCCGTTGTTTGGCGCAAAGAAAATATGGTCTGATACGATAAAAAATTGTCTCAGATCAGGTTTTAACTGGCTGTATTCAGAATGTTCCACTAGAAAGTGTTCCAATTGCCCGGAAAACAATGTGTATCCGGCGGTTTCATTGAGGGCATCGTGCAGCAGTTTTGCCCCTAGGCGAAAATTTGATGGCGTTGCCGGTTGCTTACCCAGTTTTTTTAAGCCGGACGCCGCTCGGACAAAAGGCGAAGCACGGCGATTAAAAGGCGGTAACCCTAACCGCCATGCCGCGTACACAGCCAATGCGCTTAAACCTGCCAAACAGACTCCCAACCATCGCCAATCACTGGAGCGAGACATTGCCGGGGGATCTAAGTCGCCTCGTAAAATAACCGCTTCATCGGGTGTTTTGGCTGGAATGATGGGTGATAACGTGAACCCCCACTCTGGCGCATCGGTTTCCACCACGTGTCCGTTACGGTTAAAGCGCAAATGTATGGCGGGGACTTTCAGCAGTTCCGGTTCGCGCACACCCTTGAAAACCTGGTACGTCAGGTTAATCTGAAAAACAGAGTTTTTGCCTTGTGCCTGCCGGTCCCAAGCGAGTTTGCGCACCTCCAAAAAGTCAGTGACGGCACTGCCGGGTTGAGGAAGGCTTGAAGCTTCCAATTGATAGCCCGCTTCCATCTTGATACGAATTTCACTGCTTAAGGTTTCACCCATGACGATGCCAAAATCACGGGGCGAGGAAATTTCCACGCTATGAATGGGTGGTGGAAGTTCTGCCATTGCAGTTAAACCAGAAGCCAAACCCAGCACCGCCAAACTGAACTGGGAAAATCTCACCCAACATGATGCTGATTGGTTTGTCGTCATGATTGGTAAAAATACTGCGTCATTGCATCCGGGTCAAACTGATCGACCAGAAAAAAGGGTTCACGACCCCGTTGGGCGCATAGCTGGGTCAATTCTATCCTGCGTGCTAGAAAACGCTCACGGATTCTGTCCAGCATGGACGGTCTTAGGAATAGCCTACGGCGTTGTCCGGTTTCAGGGTCGCGCAATTCAGCCAAACCAAACCGTGGCAAGTTTTCATATTCACCACTGTCCCATATGACCACTGGAATCACATCATGACGAATCAGCGCATTGAGCAACGCCTCCATTTGACCCATCGGCCAATGGAAGTCAGACACCAGAAACACCAAAGCACGTTGCCTGCCCAATAGACTGGCGGCTTCCAACAAGCCGTTTGCATTCTTGGCTGTGGGTTGAAAGTGAATGATTCGATTGTGTAGATCGCTTGCCATGCCCTTATATAAACGTAGGGGGAGGCTCAAGTCCCAACGGATTTCCCCTTCACAGGCATAGAATCCAAACGGGTCGCCCGTGCGCCAAGCCGACCACGCCGTGGCAGCGACGAATTCAGCCAGCAAGGCCGTCTTGACTGTCGTACCGATAAAACTCATTGATGCGGAAAGGTCGGCCAGCACATACACTGGAATGGCGGCGCGTTGGCGAAAACTTTTCACCAGCAACGGTTGATTGGGATCGGCAATCATGGCACGTATAGCCAAATTGCGCGGGTCAGGTTGGCTGGTGAATGGAACCAGCCCTTGGAATTCAAAACCGCCACCAGACTGTAAACCGGGATGATGACCCGGATGCCCGCCTTTGGCTCGCCAGGCGATCTGATAGTGGAACTCTTTCAAGCTCACTCCGTGCCTTCCCCAAACAACGTGTCATAGCGGAGGTTATCGCCGGGTTGCAACTCATAACATTCCTTTGCCGATTCAGGAACGCCTTGTTCCAGCAATCGACTGACGGTCAAAAAGCTAAACCCCTTCTCTTGCAAGGCATGGACGATTATCGGCAATGCGGCGGCGGTGTGAATGCCACGAGCATTGGCATGGAACACCACAATGGAGCCAGGCCGGACTTGGTTAATGACATTTCGTGCCAAAGTTTCCGGGGACAATTTGCGGGATGTGTCGCCACTCACCACATCCCACTGGATGGCACTCAAGCCCAATTCGTTCGTCGTGTGCAATGCCTCGACACTGCATGTGCCATAAGGAAAGCGCATGACGCGAGGTTGACGGGGAACGCCATGCATGTCTTGTTCCAAGCCAAATTGCTTTGCCCTACTGTTTAAAATGCCCCAAATTCTTTCATATTCCGCTTGCGTCCAAACAATTTGCTCAAGCATTTTTTGCCCTTTTAGCACATGCAAATTGCCATGAGTCCACCCATGATTGCCGATTTCAAAGCGTGTGTCGGCCATCAATTGCAAGGTTTTATCTTCATGCGAACGCATCCACTTACCCCCGGCAAAAAAGCTCGCTTGAATCTGATGATCCCGCAGAAAATTGACGATGTTTCGGTCATAGCCGGTCTTATCGTCTGCTTGCTCGCAAAGATCGAAAGTCAATGCCACCCATTTCTTATCATTGGAAGGGCGAACCCGGCGTATCGAATCCAAACGAGGGGCATCCAGTTTGGGAAGATTTTCACTGGCTTGCTGGATTTGAGGGGGACGGCGGTCGGAAGGGCGCAATTTAATAATGCGTTCATCACCGGGTTTTCCCATTAATTCATCGGCACTCCAAGTTTGAAGCAGGCGTGTAGGCATGGAATCGGGTGAAACGGATGATGGACCCGCAGGATGGGTTGAATTGTTTGGCTCAGCCCCGGCATAATCCGCCAAGCCAAGCAATAGGACAACAATGAGGCTATAGTGCCGATGGCTCAAGCTGTAAACCCATTTTTCATACGGTTCATACTCTAGTAAGCACTGCCCTAAAGATCCACCGATTTCCTCAAATCCAAGGTATAGGGGTATTCCGGGCTATTCCCCTCGTCAGCCAATAATAGTTCAGATTTGACCGTGCCCGGAGTATGTCCAAAGTTCCAAAACCGCCCGACACGCCGCGCTTCTGCCTCGTATGCATTGACTGGAAACGTGTGAAAGTTGCGCCCTCCGGGGTGTGCAATATGGTAGGTGCAGCCTCCGATGGAGCGATCATTCCATAGATCGACAATATCGAAAACCAAGGGCGCATGCACCAGAATATTGGGATGCAACGCCGAAGGCGGATGCCAGGCACGATAACGCACACCGCCGACATATTCGCCTTGCTTGCCCGTGCTGCGTAAAGGCACCCGCCGACCATTGCAAGTGACTAGGTAACGGTTGTCGGTCATGCCTACGACCTTGACCTGCAAACGCTCAGTTGAGGAATCCACATAGCGAGCCGTGCCGACGGCAGTGGATTCCTCCCCTAACACGGGCCAAGGCTCAATGGCAAAACGCAGTTCAAGGTCAATATTTTGGCAGCGAATCTTGCCATACTGGGGAAAGCGGAATTCAAGGAATGGCTCAATCCATTCTTTTTGGTAAGCAAAACCTGCCCGTTGGATATCGTTAATGACTTCTGACATGTCGGCAGCGACATAATGCGGCAACATGAAGCGATCATGCAATTCCGTCCCCCATCGCACCAATTTATGTCGATAAGGCACGTGCCAAAAATGGGCAAGCAAGGCGCGAATCAGTAAAATTTGCACCAAACTCATGTGGGGGTGAGGAGGCATTTCAAAAGCGCGCATCTCCAATAAGCCAAGTCGCCCACTGGCACTGTCCGGGGAATAAAGCTTATCAATGCAAAATTCTGCCCGATGCGTGTTGCCAGTCACATCCACTAGCAAATTGCGCAGCAAACGGTCCACCAACCATGGCGAAGGCGATTCACCTTGGGGAATTTGTCCAAATGCTATTTCCAATTCATATAACAACTCGTCGCGACCTTCATCCACACGCGGCGCTTGACTGGTCGGCCCGATAAACAGGCCGGAAAACAGATACGATAAAGCCGGATGATGTTGCCAATAGGTGATGAGGCTTTGCAACAAATCGGGTCTGCGCAATATTGGGCTATCCATGGGGGTGGCACCGCCCAAGGTGACATGGTTGCCGCCGCCAGTGCCGGTATGGCGACCGTCCATCAGAAATTTTTCCGCTGACAGCCTGCTCAAATGGGCTTCTTCATAGAGAGCGAAGGTCGTGCTGACAAGCTCATCCCAAGAAGCGGATGGATGGATGTTGACTTCAATGACACCGGGGTCGGGCGTCACCATTAACCGCACCAACCGGGGGTCATGAGGTGGCGGATAACCTTCTAAAATCACTGGGGTTTCGCATTCTTCAGCGGCGGATTCAATGGCTGCCACCAGACTCAGGTAATGTTCAAGGTCGGTCAAAGGCGGTAGGAACACGCATAAGCAAGCATTACGCGGCTCCACGCAAAGCGCGGTATGGCCAATCCCCTCCGTGCCTTGATTGTCGTCAGCCAAATCCTGCTGGTTAATCTCAGGATGCGCCACTGGCTCTTCCACTAGCACACTGAAACGGCGAGTCACTTCACCGTAGTAATCCTCCAACGGGCCTTTAGTCTCGAACAGGCTACGCTCCCCGTGGCTTTCGCGCTTTGATTGCCCAGGCAATGAATTGATCGGCAAGCGCACACCCATGGGCGAGTCGCCCGGCAACAAATACATTTCTTCGCGACGAAAAGTCCACAAGCTGCTACGCCAAGTTTCGCTGCCATAGTGCCAGCTCAACGGAAGCGCGTAGCCAGTGGGTTGATCAAGCCCCTGCTCTAACAAGCGGGCCAATCGACGGCGTTCTAGCGGGTCATCCAAAGCAACCTTTAGCGGATCGACATTCGGCGGCAACCCCCCTTCTTTCCACAGCACGTAAAAACCATCTTCGTATCCGGGCAAGACATGACCCACGTGGACTTTCAAGCGTTCTGCGATTTTTCGTGCCAAATCCATCGCCTGCTCAATTGTCGCCCCACAATTTCGGGTTTCCTCAGCCAACAAAGACGGGTTTTGCCAAACGGGTATGCCGTCGGTTCGCCAATAGCAAGCCATTTGCCACCGGGGCAAAGCCTCGCCAGGATACCATTTGCCCATTCCGTAATGGCGGATGCCGCCTTTGCCAAAACGGTCTTGCAGTTTGCGGATCAATACGCCGGCCCTCTCACGTTTATGTGGGCCGTCAGCGGCAGTATTCCACTGGGCAGAATCCATATCATCCACAGAAACAAAGGTAGGTTCCCCCCCCATTGTCAGGCGGACATCATTCACCCTAAGTGATTCATCCACCGCTTGACCTAGGGATGTGATGGCAGACCATTGCCCGTCGGTATAGGGTTTGGTCGTGCGTGGCTCTTCATGAAGGCGGCTGACACTGTTGAAAAAGCTGAGTTCGCTTTCAGCCTCTCCAATGAAACTTCCTGAAATCGGTGCGGCACTGGCTGGATTCGGGGTGCATGACAAGGGGATATGCCCTTCCCCGGCAAATAGGCCGGAAGTTGGGTCCAAGCCTATCCAACCCGCACCCGGCACATAGACTTCAACCCAAGCATGAAGGTCAGTGAAGTCTTGTTCCGGCCCTGAAGGCCCGTCCAAGGATTTGAAGTCGGGAGCGAGTTGGACGAGGTAACCCGAGACGAAGCGGGCGGCCAAACCTTTATGTCGGAGGGTTTGCACAAGCAACCATGCGCTGTCTCGGCAAGAACCCAAACGGCTTTGCAAGGTTTCTTCACAAGTCTGTATGCCCGGTTCCATGCGGATGGCATACGCGACATCCTTACTGACCCTTCGGTTTATTCCCACCAGAAAATCCACCGTGTTCCGTTTGGAAACCTCGGTATCTTTAATCCACGTATTGAGTAGCGGCCCACACTCCTGGGTATCGAGATAAGGGCTAAGTTCGGTTTTTAATAATGGGTGATACTCAAAAGGAAATTGTTCTGCATAGTCTTCCAAAAAAAAATCAAATGGATTGATCACGGTCATGGTCGCGATCAGTTCCACTTCTACGAATAATTCCTTGGCCGGTTCTTTGAAAACCACCCTCGCCTGGTAATTGCCAAAAGAATCTTGTTGCCAGTAAATGAAATGTTTGGCTGGTTTTAGCCTGACAGAATACGATTCGATAGGTGTTCGGCAGTGGGCTGCGGGACGCAAGCGAAGCAGATGAGGCGTTAGATTGACGGGACGGTCATATCGGTAAATTGTCTGATGGCGGATCGCCACACGGATTGCCATGCTTGCTCTCTGTCAAAAAAGTTTAGGGTCCGCAGCCATGCTCCGGTTTCAGTATTGCCAATGGTTAAACTTCCCAATCAAAACGGGGCAGCGAATTAAAACCTGCCCTTATGCTTTCGGACCAATGCTTCTGAACCCCGGAATATAATTTCGAGGAAGTGTCCAAGTTAAGATGATGCCCCATTTTGAAAGTATCAGCCCGATAAATGCCCACTTCGACAGGCGGGCCTACCGAGATGTTACTGCGCATAGTTGAGTCCAGCGACACCAATGCGCAACGGGCGGCATCCTCCAATGAGGTTTTTGCCTGTGCCATCCGGTCTAAAATCGGCTTGCCGTATTTCGTTTCGCCAATTTGCAAATAGGGGGTGCTGGGGGAAGCGTTGATGTAATTGCCTTGCGGATAAATCAAATAGATTTCATGGGGCTGGCCCGCAATCTGCCCACCCAGTATGAATGTGGCTTCCGCACTGAACCCGCTACGTTGCATTGCCAGAGAGTGCTGCTCCTGCACTTTTACGCTAATGCCGCCCAAGTAAGTGGCCGCATCGAACAAATAAGCCGCCGAATTCAAGCAGCACTGCGTTCCAGTGTTTTCAAGGTCGCGCCGGATTAGATTCACCACGGCTTGGGTTGTTGCCAGACTACCCGCTGCCAATAACACCATAAACCGGTCAGCTTGCAAATCAAACTGGTGCATCTTACTGAACACACTTGCGTAATCCACGCCCGCATGAGTGCGGGAATCGGACGCGAAAACCAAGCCATCATCAACTTTTATTGCCAAACAGTATGTCATGTCGCTCCTAATTGGTATCCACATAGGAAATAGAATAAAGTATGCTAATCTTGCGCCAAGCCAAGCAATTTCTCAAGCCCGTAAATTGCACCAGAAAAGATATTCGTCTGCACCAACAAATGTCTTTTAGCCATCAGGTAGTGCTGTAACCTTTGCCTTATTAGGTTGTAAGCGTCCGATTCGGGGCAAATCAAGGGTCTGGCCTAGCTTTTGCTTTGCTGATAGAAATTCAATTAACCTTCTTTAGCTTGCGTCAATAGCCGACATTTGGACAGACTCATATGACCATCACCTGGAAAGATTATCCCGCAAAAGGGTTTTTCGACGAATTGATTTCCATCGACGGAAAACCTAGAAGCGGCGCAGAACTCTTGTTGAGACACCTCAATGGGATGACCAAAGCCGATCTGCAAGAGCGAAAAACAGCGGCAGATGCGGCCATCCTTGGCATGGGTATTACGTTCACGGTTTATTCGGAGAACGAAGGTTCCATTGACCGCGCATGGCCCTTCGACATCATCCCCCGCATCATTACATTACGCGAATGGAGGAAAATTGATCAAGGACTGAAGCAGCGGGTTAAAGCCTTGAATATGTTCATCGACGACATTTATCATGAACAAAAAATCGTCAAGGATGGCATTTTTCCAGGCGAACTGCTGGCCGATTCCAAAAACTTCCGGCCCGAATGCGTCGGAATAAGTCCGCCACAAGGGGTGTGGGCACACGTTTGCGGTTCCGAT
>CAIWDB010000173.1 GCA_903911305.1 uncultured Methylococcaceae bacterium
GGACAATTCGATTCATTGGCCGCCTAAAAGCCTGTAAGGGCGGCCAAACTGCGGTCGAAGGAATTAACGCAACACAACCGGAATACGCTCGACATGCAGTTCATTCTGCGGCGACCTTAAAAAGACGCTGTTAATTCCACATAACCGTAGTCGGCGCTGTTTTTCGACTGGTATACGTTGCCGGTCACATCGTCGCCGAAGGCATGGGCATAATAAGCGCCCCAAGAAAAATGCTTATTGAAGTTGTGGGTGAAACTAATATCCACCATTTGGCCGACTGTGCTGTTGCCCCCGCTTGCGCGACCATAATAGCCAAGGCTTCCGCTCCGCGAGGTCGCGCCGGAACCGCCATAGAACAAGTCAGAGGTCTCGGCCAGGACCAAATAATGGAAGTCCACCCCGACCTTGGTCGTCTGGGTTGGGGCCACGGAAAACTGCGCGAAGGCATCCTGCGTGTTCATCATGTTGTAGAACGGGAATTTGGCGTACATGCGCACCGTCGGCATGATTTGGAAGAAGGTGCCGTGGGTGCCGTCTCGGGCGTTGGTGTCGCCTGAGCCTATGGAATAACCGGCCCGGACCCATGGCTTGAGGAATGCTTCGGTCCATTGGTAGCCCGCTTCGGTGGCAAAGGCATAGGCACTCTGGCTTAAGTTGGTCCAATCGCCAAACTGATAAGCGCCCCAGACCATGTAATCCACAGCCCCAGGGCCAAGCTTCTGAACGCCCAATAAATGCGTACCGATAGTATGGATGGACAGGTTTGAGTTGCTCAATAACGGGCGGGCGGCGGCGGCGCGGTTGTCCACCACCTGCACACTGTTGCGGTTGTCGCCATAATAGATATAGAAGAGCCGGGCTTCTGTGTCGGGAATCAGTGTGCCTTTCTTGGCAGTGAAGGCTGCATAGGCCAAGTCGATCTTGCTGATTTCATCCTGCGCATTGATGTTGAACCCGCCTTGGGTCGGGTGGGTGGCGTACAGGCTGGCGTTGTAGGCCGGGTTGTCATACGCTAGTGAAAAGCCGTCGAAACTGCGAGTGACATGGGTAAAATCGAACGCGCCAATCAGCCTCTGAGAAACTCGGGTGGTCTTCAGCATGTCGAACTTGGCATCACCGGTTTTGTATTCGAGTCCGTCGTTGATTTCAAAACGACCGGCCTTGAGAAACATATTGGGCAAGCCGACCAGCTTTTGCAGCTTGAAATTCAAATACCCCTGTTTCAGGAAAACTTCGTTTGGATTGACACTATTGCCGCTGTCCCGGTAGTAAGCCGCGCCTAGGCCCAAAGGCCCGACCGGCGCACCGGCAAAAGCTTGCTCGGGCAGGGCGTAAAGCCCGGTGTATTGCCCCTGCACCAAAGCATCTACATAATCGCTGGTAAAATTGACACCCAGCCTCGCCCGCAAAGCGCCAAAGCTGTAATCGTTGTGGTCGGCAACCACGCCAGCCTTGGGATTGAGTTGCGGCTGGAAAAAATCAAAGCCTTCGTAGCGGGCGCGCAATTCGCCAGTGACCCTGAGATTGGGGGTGATCTGTCCTAACGGTGGCTCCTCCTCGGCCCGAGCTTGCGAGGCGGCCAAAACCAGCCCCAGACTGCACCAAAAAACCGCACGGCTTAATTGAACTTTGCTAGATTTATAGCTGGATGAAGGTTTCGTCAAAAGGCAGGGTTGTGACCGCATTGCTGAAAGTGGGGTATCCATGGTGGTGTTCTCTCGATTCAAGGTTTTAAGTTGCATAATATTTATCATGTTGTCCACTTCAAACTTCTGATAAGTCAAGTTAAAGTGTCTTCCAAGGAAGTTAGCACCCGTGCCACTTCAATTAATTGAGGCAAACCGTCTTTTCGAGAAGGAGAGCCAGTATTGGCGTAATAGTTTGGTAAGCGATTAACTGCGTAAAGCACAGAATGGGAAAATCTGCTGTGACTAGCCATCAACCCTTGCGGACCACTTGGTAAGGCCGCCCCGCATATCCCACAGGGACACTCCAAACATGCACCAACCGGCTGAACGGAAACACTAGGAACAAGGTGATGCCAAAGAACAAGTGCAGCTTGAAGATGAAACCGACATTCGCCAACAGTTCTGCCGCGCCGGGGCGGAAGGTGACGATGCGTTGCGCCCATTCCGCCAATAACAGCATGTTGCCGCCATCAAGGTGATACAGAGAAACTGGCAGGGTAAATAAGCCCAAAACCAATTGCACGGCAATCAATAACAATATGGCAATGTCCATCTGGCTACTGGTGGCGCGGATGCGCGGGTCAGTCAAACGGCGTTTGAGCAATATGTACAAACCCCAAGCGCAAATGCCGCCGAACAGTCCGCCGGCGATCACCGCCAACACTTGCTTGGCGGAGGTGGACAATCCCAAAGCATGGTAAAGCCAAGGCGGCGTCAACAGCCCGACGAAATGTCCGGCAAACAACAGCAGGATGCCGACATGGAACAAATTGCTACCTAAGCGCAAATCCTTGGTCCGCAGCAATTGGCTGGAGCCAGAACGCCAAGTGAATTGACCGCGCTCGTAGCGTGCCAAGCTACCGAGCAAGAAAGAAGTCATAGCGATATAGGGGTAATAACCGAACAGTAAGTTATCGAGATAATTCATGTGATCCTCCAATCAGGATTGCATCGTGGAAATGCGCGGGTTGTAGAGCAAAGGCTTGTCCGTTGTTTGGGTTTGGCAGGATTTGGGGTTGCCCATAAAGCTGACCGCCTCCTCATCCCAGATTTCATCCATTTTTAGCAAGGTCTCGTCCAGCCCTTCGGCGGCGGCTTGTTGTCGCAATCCCTTGGGGATTTCGGTGTCTCCAACCAAGGCGGCTAGAGTGGTGAATAGGATGGCATAGGCGCTATCGCGTTCCGCCAATCTCGCCCCCAAAAGATTCAACACCGGCAACGCGCCGCGCAACAAGTCCAAGGCTTCATCCGTAGGGCGTTGTGACAGGTATTCCAAAAACAAGGGGATGTAATCCGGCAATTCCTTTGCGGCGAGTTCATACCCATGCTCCCGGTAGATACGCAGCAAATCCACCATCGCCTGACCCCGGTCGCGGGATTCGCCGTGGATATGTTCGAAGATCAGCAGGGACAAGTTTCTGCCCCGGTCGAACAACTCCACATAAGCTTGCTGCCACTCGATCAAATCCATGGCTTTATGCGTTTTGATGAATGACAGCAAGCCGGCCTCCTGTTGCTTGGGCAACTCGGCATCCACTTCGACAACGGCGGCCACTTCGTCCAAAGCATCCCATAACTCGGCTTGCGGATAGCTCAACAAAGCCGAAACCACTTTCAATATCAGCATGGATCAACCCGCCTTGCGTGGCGAAATCTTGATCGGTTCGCCGCCATGTTGGGTCAGCTTTTTGCCGCCGAACAAGTCCACCGGATTGGAACCGCCGCCGCAACCAGAGCCAAAGCTGAAACCGCAACCGCCGCGCTCGCCGTAAGCGTCAAAGGTCGCGCTGGCATATTCGCGGTGGCTGGTCGGAATCACAAAACGATCCTCGTAATTCGCCAGCGCCATATACCGGTACATTTCTTCGACTTGCCCTTGGTTCAAACCGACTTGTTCCAGCACAGCCGTGTTGGCAATGCCGTCCACCGTCTTGCCGCGCATATAAGCCCGCATCGCCAACAGCCTTTGCAAGGCAAGCACGACAGGCTCTTCTTTACCAGCGGTGAGCAAGTTGGCGAGATAGCGGACGGGGATGCGCAAGGCGTTCACATCGGGGATTGCGCCATCCAGCCCAATCAAGTTGCTATTCGCGGCGGCTTGAATCGGCGACAGCGGCGGCACATACCAAACCATCGGCAAGGTGCGGAATTCGGGATGCAGCGGGAAGGCCACTTTCCAATCCATCGCCATTTTGTAGACCGGCGAGGCTTGCGCGGCTTCCAGCCACGCTTCGGGGATGCCTTCTTTACGCGCCTCGGCCAGCACGGTTTCGTCAAACGGGTCTAGGAAAATGTCCAATTGCGCCTGATACAAGTCTTGCTCGGAGGTCGCGCTGGCAGCGGCTTCGATGCGGTCGGCATCGTACAGCAACACGCCGAGATAACGAATCCGGCCTACACAGGTTTCCGAACAGACGGTCGGTTCGCCCGTTTCGATGCGCGGATAACAGAAGATGCATTTTTCCGATTTGCCGGTTTGCCAGTTGTAATAAATCTTTTTATAAGGACAGGCCGACACGCACATCCGCCAACCCCGACATTTGTCTTGGTCGATCAGCACGATGCCATCTTCCTCGCGCTTGTAAATCGCCCCCGACGGACAGGCGGCGACACAAGTGGGGTTCAGGCAATGCTCGCACAGACGCGGCAGATACATCATGAAGGTGTTTTCAAACTCGCCGTAAATCGCCTTTTCCACCGCCTCGAAATTCACATCCTTGGAGCGGGATTCAAATTCGGTACCGAGGATTTCCTCCCAATTTGGCCCGCCCTTGATTTTCTCCATGCGCTCGCCGGTAATCACCGAACGCGGCCTTGCCGTGGGCGCGGCTTTGGATTCCGGGGCGTTCTGCAAATGGGCATAATCGAAATCATACGGCTCGTAATAATCGTCAATCTCCGGCATATTGGGATTGGCGAAGATATTATGCAGGGTTTTCAGCTTGCCGCCTTGCACCGGTTCCAACTTGCCGTTGGGCTTCAGTTTCCAACCCCCCTTCCATTTTTTCTGGTTTTCCCATTCGGTGGGGAAACCCAAGCCTGGTTTGGTTTCGACATTATTAAACCAAGCGTATTCCACGCCTTCGCGGGCCGTCCAGACGTTTTTGCAAGTGACCGAACAAGTGTGACAACCGATGCATTTGTCCAGATTCAATACCATGCCGATTTGTGCGCGGATTTTCATGACGAGCCTATGTTTTTAGAATTATATGAGTGCTTATTAATTATCCGAATTTGCCAATTCGCGGAGCTTGTCACGAAAATAACAAAAACTGCCTGATTGATTGTTTTCCACGTCCATTTTCGGAGCAATGGCTTCAGCCCAATTAGATTTTTCGATGCCAATCGTTGTCCAATGCTGTTGACGAAGATGATTTGAACCGCCGGGATAAACGGCATCAGCCAATTTTTCCCATGTGCCGCAAATGCTGTCTTGAACATAGGCAGAGAGAACATTACTTTTAGCTTTTGAGTACGCGGTACGCACAGCTTGTAGATCGCCCAACAACCATGCTTCCCCTTCTTCGATGGCTATACAAAAGCGTGTCTCTGGTTTTGGTTTACAAGCATCAAGTATTGAATATAGTTCTTGTCTAAACTTTCTAAGGCATTTGTCATCCAAATCACATACAACAATAACAGCAGCCTTATACTCGCCGGAATATTTTGAGTATGCTTTTCCATAACCTCGCAGCAATTTTGGTAATTGTTCAAGCAATATCCTTTTAGCAGAATCCTTGTTTATGTTCAGATTTTTAGGTATCCTTCCAATTCCTTTATAGGGATGAATTGTAAATGTATGTCCGTTTCCAATAATCTTCGGAATTAAAAAATCAAGAGCCTTTTTTCCCGATTGATCTTCAACCAGTATATCGAAATGCATGGATTTACCTCGCATCCAGATAATCGCTATACCAAAGCCCACCTAAAGGTAGTTCTTGGTCAACTAAGTTTTTGACAAGGGGATCATCACTGGCGCGAGTTATAGTTGAAAATCCATCATTACCTTTTGACAATATCCAGACTTCTTCTGGGGATAACGCATCGACTAAATAAGGTTGATGGGTGGTTATGAATACTTGAGAGCCACCTTTTGTGCCTGTTGCGTGTTGCCGAAATTCTTGTACCAAACTTTCTAATAACTTGTGGTAAAGCCCATTTTCGGGTTCTTCGATACATAAAAATGGCGGCGGGGTGGGGTCTTCCAACAGCAACAGATAGGCAAAAACTTTAAGAGTTCCATCCGACATTTGTTGAGCATAAAACGGATCGACAAAACCCTTGTCATTGAATCGCATCAATAATCGACCATCTGGGGTTTTTTCAGTATCAATTTTATCAATTCCTGGGATTTTTTTGGCAATACGATCAAGGATAGACTGGAATTTTTTAGGATGTTCCCGTTCCATGAATTGGACGACATTGCCTAGGTTATCGCCATGAATATTTAAGTGCTTTTGGGGACCAGCCAATGGAAGGCTTCTAGCTGCGTCAGGAGTAAAATAACTGAGATACCAGCCATCAATGAAAC
>CAIWDB010000174.1 GCA_903911305.1 uncultured Methylococcaceae bacterium
ATGGCAAGACATGCCAGCATTCATGGTCGAACTTCGCCAACAGGAGGGAATAGCGGCTCTTGCCTTGGAATTCATCATCCTGACCGCCACCCGAACCAGCGAAACCTTGAACGCCCAATGGAATGAAGTCAATTTGGATGAAGGAATCTGGATTATCCCCAAAACGCGGATGAAAGCCAAGCGGGAGCATCGAATACCCCTCTCCCTAGCGGCTATGGAGGTATTGAACAAAGTTCCGCGCATTGACGGCAACCCGTTCATTTTTCCGGGCCGCAACGATAAGCCCTTATCCAATATGGCAGCGGCTATGCTGTTGCGCCGGATGAAGCGTGAAGAAACCACTCACGGCTTCCGTTCATCGTTTCGGGATTGGGTTAGCGAAGCAACGAACTTCAACCCTGAACTATCGGAAATGGCTTTGGCCCATACCATAGGCGATGAAACGGAGGCCGCTTATCGACGGGGCGACCTGATGAAAAAGCGCCAAAAGCTGATGCAAGCTTGGGCGGATTACCTAGGCGGATTGAAAAAAGGCGCGGACGTGATACCGATCAAGCGCGGGGCAGCGAAGTGAGCCGCAACAAATACCCGTTGGAAGTATTTTGGAGCGAGGCGGACGGGGCTTTCATCTGCATAGCGGCTGACCTACCCGGATGCAGTGCGATAGGCGACACGCCACAAGAGGCCGTCAAGGAAATGAAAACCGCCATGCGCCTTTGGATTGATGCGGCCTTAAGCATGGGCCGGACGTTGCCAGAGCCAAGCCGCAAGGCCGCATAAACGGGTTTTAACTTGATGAAGCACCAATAAAACAAGCAAGAGGTAAACACCATGGCAAGCGTTGCAGAAAAAATATACGAGACGGTCAAGGGCATGTCGGAACAGCAAGCGGCGGAAGTGTTGGACTTTGCGAGACACTTGAAGGCCAAGCAAAACGGGACGGGTGTAGCCTTGCAAGAAACTGAGGTAGAACCTTTAACCCCGGAAGTACACGCGGCTTGGGTGGAACGCATGAGGGCAATCACCGCAGCCCAACCGATGACTCAAACCACGGTGGAAGACATGCGGCGCGAGGCGCGATATTGATGTGCCTTTATCTTGACACTAGCCTTTTGGTTCCCCTGTATGCTTTGGAATCCCAGACGACGGACGCTCAAAACTGGATGGCAGGGCTTGAAGGCCAAGTTTTGGCTGTTTCCCTATGGTGTGTGACTGAGTTTTCAAGCGCATTGGCACTTAAGGCTAGGCGTGGGGAATTGGAGCAAGATGGCTTGCTGATTGCCGAAAGTGGGTTTCGCCAATTTGTAGCGGGAAGGGCAACGGTTTTAGCCGTGGCCGACAAGGACTTTTACCGCGCTTCTGAATTGTGTCTGTCTGGCGTGGGCTTGCGTTCCGGCGATGCCCTGCATCTGGCAATTGCCGAGCGGCACGGCTTGACGGTCTGCACCCTTGACTTGGGCATGAGTGCGGCGGCTTTGGCTTTGGGCTTTCCCTGCGAGACGCTGTAAAACCCGACCAGCAAAGGCTAATTTTCCGGCGTGTACCGATAGACAACAAATCGCATCATCCTTGTATATCGATGCTTTACTATTCAGATAGCAACGCTATACTTTTACCATGATTAAGTCATTTAGGCACAAAGGGCTAAAAGCCTTTTTCCAAACCGGCGACAAGTCCGGCATACAGGCACACCATGAAACCCGCTTGCGCTTGCAACTGGCGAAGCTGGACGCGGCACAAAGCCCAGATGACATGGACTTGCCCAATTGGAGGCTACACCCGCTCAAGGGGAATTTGAAAGGCCATTGGGCGGTATGGGTTGACCGGAATTGGCGCATGACTTTCAAGTTTGAGGGGAATGATGCCGTGCTGACCGATTACCAAGATTACCACTGAGAGGCATTCAACATGGCGCACATGCACAACCCGCCCCACCCCGGCGAAGTCTTGAAGGATGGGGTGTTCACCGGAACGGACATTTCCATCGTCGAATTTTCCAAGCGGATTGGCGTTACCCGCGTGGCTTTGTCGCGAATCTTGAACGGCAAGGCTGCGATAAGCCCGGACATGGCCTTGCGGCTTGCCGATGCCCTAGGCGGGAGTGCCGAAAGCTGGCTGCACATGCAAGCCAATTACGACCTATGGAAGGAACGGCAAAAGCCGCGACCGGCGATTGAGCGGCTACCGATGCACGGCTGACCCAACACCCGACCGGCATGGGCCACCTTTCCGACGTGTACCGATAGACGAAATTTAACCTGTGCCAAGCCAGACAGGGCAAAATAGCAACCCGAACACCACACTACTGATAACCCGTTGGAGGCTTTACCCATGCAAACCGCAAGCTACATCGTGAACGAACAAGGCCAGAAAACCGGCGTGATATTGGGTATGGCGGAATATCTCAAGATGCTTGAGGCAGTCGAGGAATTGGAAGCGATCAAGGCGTATGACAGCGCGAAAGCCGAGGGCGGGGAGGCAATCCCCTTTGACCTTGCCTTGGCGGAAATCGAGGGCCACTAATGGCTTATGCGCTCACCATACTCAGGCGCGCACAGAAGGAACTTGCCAGCCTACCCAAGGAAGATTATCAACGGGTACGGGATGCCATGGTCAAACTAGCCGACACCCCAAGGCCGGATGGCACGTTGAAGATGACGGGTAGACCGGCATGGCGTATCCGCGTGGGCGATTACCGCGTGATTTACGAAATTGACGACGACAAGGAAGTTGTCAGTGTCATTCATATCGGCCACCGTTCCGATGTGTACCGATAGACAACATTCAATGAATTGCCAAGCCTAGCCCGACGGGGCGAATAGCGGTCATCTCAACCGCGTGGCTTGGCTCCAATCTTGAGAACTGGCACGAGAGAGGTGCTTATGTATACCAACGAAGCAGATAGCTGGCATTACACATTACTTTGGGAATTTCGGGGGGTTCTTGGAGAAAAAAGTATCTTAAGGAAAGAAATTGTTGGCGAATCCGAAGAGACAGCAAGGCGGTTGGTGTCTGAATATAAAGAAAAACTTTTTGCCTTTATTAGTGACCCTTCAGCTTGGTGTTCCATACCTGATGCCTATGATACAGCGTTTTCAATACCAAATAGTTACTTAATAATGAATATATGCAACATGTAGGAGCGGGCCACGCCCGCGATAAATAGCCTATTTTTGAAGACTTGGCCCAAACAATCGCGGGCATGGCCCGCTCCTACGGATCAAA
>CAIWDB010000175.1 GCA_903911305.1 uncultured Methylococcaceae bacterium
GTCGTCGCGCGCCTTGGCCAATGCCGACGACAGGGTGTCCTTCAGGCTTTCCTGCTTGGCCCCGGCCATGCGTTGCTCGGCCTTTTGCCGACGGGTGGCCGACCCTTGCGCCAGTTTGGCCAGCCGGTTGGCCAGGCCCTCCCACTGTTGCCGGATGTGGAAGATGTCGCCGTGGCAGGGGGTTTCACCGAAGGCGGCCCGCTGCCCGGCGCGCAACCCCGCGTCGGCGATGGTGTAGTCGGGGTTCAGCCCCTGCGCCTTGGCGTCCAGCAAATGCACGCCCCACGTGTCGCCGTCACGGTGTTCGGCCTCAACCAAAACGTAGCAATAGATGGAATCCGCATCAAGGCCAGTCAGAACCGGTACTTTCCCCTTGGAAGATTTCATCGTGGAGCCCCACACGAATCGGAGAAAGATCCTGGGCGGCGTTGATCGTCGCCGCACATCCTGCCGCTGCCGCCAACTGGTTGTGAACAGTCCCTACGCTGATGGGCGTATCGAATAGATCTTCAAATAACCGCACAACCCCACGGAATGAGCTATGGCAGACCAAGACCAGGGAAATGACCAGTTGGTTAAGCCATGCCCCGGTCACCGCGATATGGAAGAGCACGTCCGATGCTTCGCCAGCGGGGGAAAACGCCTGGTCCAGCGCGGCTTCGGCTTTGTGCTTCTGACGGTAGATGAACTGCCGGCTGAAACCCTCTCGCTTGGCGGCATGGGAAACCGGTTCGCTCCTCGCCAAGGCATGAATGGCGAAGTGCTTGCGGGTTTCGGGAGGAGTGCTGGCCGCCACGGAGAGAGAAGAAGATGATGTCATCGGAGTCGGAATCCAAGGGAAGTTTAGGGACGGCGAGTATCCCAGATGAACCCACTGGCTTCAACACCGCCCAGACTTTTTTATACCCTCCAACCCCGGAAAAACTGTTACCCTGATTTGAACCACGCCAAAGCAAGCTTTGACGCTCCCGTTTCGCTAGAAAATAAGCAATTGTTGCGTCCGTGCGTAACATCAGTTATTAAGACTTCATTATTGGGCTATGCAGCATCCACGGTGTTTTTTGTGAAATACTGAACTAAGTTTTGTTCAGGGATTTCATATATTTGAAAATATTTCTTCATGCCCAAATCATGTTTTAAAACATGATCCAAAATCCAGTGCCGTAGCACTTTATGAAGTTTTTCTATTTCTATGTCATACGCTTCAGGATCAGTATGGCAACGTAGGTAGGCAATTCGAATATTAAGTATGATTTTCTCCAATTGATACATCAACTCATTGTGTAGGCTTTCATGTAGAAGGAAATAGGGAAAATTAATGTCTGTTTGTATTTTTTGTTCCCTGGCAAAATGTTCCTTCGCAAACTCTTCCAACTGGTCTAGAACCAATTCAATATCTTTTGATTTTTTATTTTTTCCAAACACTAGCTCCACAGTATTGATCAGACAAAATAAATATTTATGGTCACGATCAATGATTTCATTGCCGACACTAAGCTGTGGTCGCCATAAAATAGGCATAACTTAATTACATGTAACTAAATAACGAAAGATTGGAGATTTGGACAAAGGATTTTTGCGCCGCTTGCAGTGCCAATTGCTGTTGGGACAGTTGTGAAATTGATTGAATAATATCCACTTGACCGGCATTTGCGAGCATCTGCTGATAGGTCACGTCCATTGTGGACCCCGCGCTGTCCAGCGTGTCAAGTTCATTCATGTTGGACCCTACCATGGTTTGCAATGTGGTCACCCTCGTCAGCGCCGTATCGATTTGACCGGACGATTTCAGTAAGTCGGCGGTGAACTGGGTGTTGCCACCTGGATATTTGGCCATTGACGTACTAAGCTGATTGGCGAGTGCGGTCAGGTTTTTGAACACATCGCTGTCACCCGACCCGAACACGGTCTGCCCCGGGATGCCTGTCGCCATCTGATGGTCTTGGGTGACTTCGATGGTTTGTTGCCCTTGGTCGCCCTGATAGCTGATGACCCCAGTGCTTGGGTCTTGAACGAATGGCTGAGTGCTTGCCTGATAACCGGCAAATAAATATTTGCCAGTGCCATCCGTGCTATTAGCCAAGGATTGTAATTGCGAGATGTCGCCGCGCAATCGCATGGCCAGGCCGTTGCGTTGATCGTCGTCCAAAGCGCCATTGCCGGCTTGGATTGCCAAGGTTTTAACCGATGCCAGTAAATTGGAAGCGCTGGACAAGGAGCCATCGACTAGACTGAGTGTGCTTTTTGCGTTCTGCCGATTGGATGCAAACTGTGTGTTGGCCGTCTTCATTTTGCCAATTTCAAGCATCTGCGCGGCGGCGGCAGGGTCATCCGAGGCGGTCAAAACCCGATTGCCGCTTGATGCCTGTTGCTGCGTCTTCGCCAGATTGGACATCAGGTTGTTCATCTGGGTGACGTTTTGCTGGTATAGGTAAGAACTACTGATACGCATGATGATTCACCCCTTAGCCCGCGATTGAAAACAGGGCATCGAACATTTGATTGGCGATGCTGATGACTTTGGCGGATGCCTGATAAGCCCGTTGATATTTCAGCAGATTGGCCGCTTCTTCATCGAGATTGACCCCCGACTGGTTTTGTTGGGCGGTGGTGATATTGGTCAGCATGGCGGTTTGGAACTGGTTGTTGATGGTGGTTTCCCGTGCCTTGTTGCCAACTTGGTTGACCAGTAGGGCATAGGCATCCTGATACCCAAGCGTCCCCCCTTGCAAGTTTTTGCCTGTCTGCAATGCAGACAAAAGGTTGGCGTTACGGCCATCCCCCGTGCCTCCGGTGTTGGGGGATACGGTGAATTGGTCCTGGTCGGCCGGTGAACCGGTGACGCTCAGGCTGATTCCGCCGGTCGTCAGCGTCGCCCCATCGGTGTAAGGCACGGGTGTGCCACTGGGATAGGTTGTGCTTTTACCGTTCACCGTCACACTGACTGCCGCAGCCGGTGTCAATGTGAAGCTTTTGGTTGCCGCGACATAGCTAAAAGAAATGGTTTGCCCACTCGTTAATGGGGCAGCTAAGTAGTTGCTGTCAACGACACCGGCACTGACCTTGCCAGTGCCTTTATTCGCCGTGTCCGTGGCGGTGCGGATGGGGGCCGCAACGGCTAATTTTGCGGGTTCGTTGGTCAGAAGGGCAATCGACGATGCGCCGTTTACAGTGGGTTTGACCAAATACTCGTCGCCGTCGGCGGGGTTGCCCGATGCCAAGCTAAACACGATCCCGTCAACCGGGTCCGCAGGCAGGGTTTTGCCATTCGACAACACATTGCCATCAGTTAGCCGGGTGATTTTATAATTGCCCCCGTCATACTGCACACGATAGTCGCTGTTCGTCAATGCGCTGGCATTGCCAATGCTTGCGGAAAGGCTGGCATTGGACGTATTTTTTTGGTTGGGAATGGTTTGCGGAGTGCCTATTCCAAAAATATCCCCCCCCAGTGCGCCATTGGCATCCTGCCCAAGTTTGTTTTGCGCGTTGAATTGAGCCGCCAAGCCAATTGCTATTTGCCCTAGTGCATTTTTAGCCGGTTCCAAGGATTGTTTGCCAAATTGCAGTAGTCCTCCCAAGACACCGCCACCCAACAAATCATTGTCATCCATTTCCACGGTGCTGCCATTTTGGTCTTGGCCCACAGTCATTTGGCTGGGATTGCCAGATGAAGACATGGTTTTGAGGGCAAACGCTTGCATTCCCATCACCAACGGTTCGCCTTTGGCGAAAGATACATTGACGATACTGCCTTGCTGGGCCACATTGATTTTTACTTGCTTGCTCAAGGTCAGCAGCAACTGATCGCGTTCGTCCAGCAGATTATTGGGAGGGGCGTCCATTGCCGAACCCTGCAATGCCAAGCTTATCGCCTGATTGGACTGGGCAATCTGAACGGTCAGGCTGTTAATGCTGGTGACGCTCTCGGTCATTTGGTTATTGACGCCTTGGCTAACCTGAGTCATTTGGATGTCGATGCTCTGGAAGCGGAGGACGAGCGATTGGGTGGACGATAGGGCGGATTGTCGATAGGCCGGATCGGCAGGATTGGCGGCAAGCCCCTTGATGCCTGCTTGAAAATTTTGCAAGGCAGATGCCAAGCCCGAGCTTGAGTCTGAAAACAGGCTGTCAAGTTGGCTGATTTGAGTTTGAAAGGCATCCAACCCGCTCTGGGTGGATTGGGTGGAACGCATTTGGGCGGTTAAGACATCGCTATAGACACGCTGTATGCCGGCCACCTCGGACCCCATGCCAATGAAGCGGTTGCCATTGGCCGCCCCGGCTGGAACCTGCGTCAACACTTCGCGGTTGTGTCCGGGGGTGGAGGCGTTGGCAATATTGTTGCCCGTCACGTTGACGCCGATTTGTGCGGCATTTAAGCCACTTTGCGCGATATTTAACACATTCCACGTCATGATTGCACCCCGTTAACTAACCCATTGCCTACTTCATATTACGGTCAAAATTGAGAAAACTTTAATTCAGGTGCCTACGGACGCTTGAACCCTATCCATTTGTTGGATGATTCTCACCAATTTTGAGCCATAGCGAGGGTCGGTGGCATAACCTGCGCGTTGCAAGCCATACGCAAAATCTTCCGGGTCGCGGGCATTGTCTAGCACCTTTCGATAGCGTGGATTATTCCGCAACAAATTGGCGTAGTCTTCGAAGGTTTCTGCATAGGAATCATAGGCGCGAAACTTTTCGACCTGCTTGTGTGCCACGCCGTTGATATATTCGGTGGTCACGCAATCGACCGTGCGCCCATGCCAATTTTTGGTGGCTTTGATCCCGAACAGATTGCGGCTGACGGTCCCATCCACTGTCCGAATCTCCCGTCGCCCCCACCCGCTTTCCAAAGCGGCTTGGCTTAACATGAATTGGGCAGGAATGCCGGTGGCTTGGCTGGCTTGTTCGGCGTGAGGTGCAAATCGCGACATGAACGCCTGTATCCGCTCGGTTTTGGATTGGGGTGCCGTGGTCGCCGCGACTTCAGCCATGGGTTCGGGCGGCGGCGTTTCGGTGGACGAAGGCGGTTTGATGGCCGGTCTGGAAAGTTGCTTAATCATCATGTCGGCCAATCCAACCTGTACGTGTTGGCTGAGCTGGCTGTCCAGCATGGAACCAAACAGGCGGGTTTGGTCGTTGTCCAGCGGGCCGTCTTGGGGAGTTGCCTGCCGCATGCTTTTCAACATCATGTCTACGAACAGCCCCTCCATTTGCTTGGCTACGGTTTTGACCGCCTCCGGGGAATTTGCTTTGGCATCCCTGCGCAAATTGCTCAGGTTTTTCGGGTCTAGCGCAACGCCACCCGCAATGTCAGTGACTTTGATCATGTTATATGACCTCCAAATCGGCATGTAAAGCCCCTGCTGCTTTCAGGGCTTGAAGAATGGCGAGCAAATCTTGCGGCGTCGCGCCGATGGAATTGAGCGCTTCGACCACATCGGACAGGGTTGGCCCGCCGTCAAGTTTGACTACGCGCCCAGGTTCGCTGGTCACCCCAATGTCAGTTTGCCGAGTCACCACCGTGTTGCCGCTGGAAAATGCGCCGGGTTGGCTAATGACTGGGTTTGAGGTGATGACCAACGTGAGGTCGCCATGCGACACTGCACAAGCATCCAACTTGACCACCCGGTTCATGACGACAGACCCGGTGCGCGCATTGAGGATGACCTTGGCGGCCATCTGCCCCGGTGTCACCTCCAAGTTTTCTATCTCCCCCAAAAAGGCGACCCGCTGGTTTCTATTCCGGGGAACCCGCACGTTGATGACTCTGGCATCTTGCGCGGCGGCCGTCTCTGAGCCGAAATGATCGTTAATCGCCTCTGTGACCCGGCGGGCAGTGGTAAAGTCCGCGTCATTCAACTCCACCGATATAAGCCCTTCGTCGCCGAGCGAGGTGGGGACTGTGCGTTCTATCGTGGCACCGTCGGAGATTCTGCCTGCGTTGAGTTGGTTGACTTGCACTCTGCTGCCGCCCGCGCTCGCGCCTGCGCCTGCTATGACTAAATTCCCTTGGGCTATCGCGTAAATTTGCCCGTCCGCCCCTTTCAAGGGGGTCATCAGCAAGGTTCCTCCGCGCAAACTCCCGGCATTGCCTATGGAAGACACTGTCACATCAACGGTTTGCCCGATTTGCCCAAA
>CAIWDB010000176.1 GCA_903911305.1 uncultured Methylococcaceae bacterium
ACATTGGTATCAATCGCTATCACCGATTGCTCCAGCTATAATGCCTTCTTCAATCTCCGCCAAACTAGCAGTCAATGGTGTCTTAATCAAACCAAATGCCGAAGTAATATTAAGGGACTTATCTTGACTTTCTAACACTTGCTGGTTTTCGATAATATGGCATTGATTTTCAGGCAGCAATCTTAAAAAGTTAAGCACCTGCATGTAGATTGTCTCATCTATCTCTAATAACAAAGTTTTCATATTTAAGAAGTCTGCCTATGTTAGATTATCGTTGAAAGGTAAGTGTGTTTACTCCTTGATTTCGATAAGATGCTAGGTCATCAATTGCCTACCTGTCAAATTACCGCATTCCCCAACCCCTCCAACAACCGATCCACATCTTGCTCTTCATGTATGGCGGAAAGCGTCACCCGTAAACGGGCGGTTCCTTCCGGCACGGTGGGTGGACGGATGGCAGCGACTAGAAACCCCAACTCTTGCAGCCGCTGGCTGGCTTGTGTCACCCGATAATTATCACCGATCATAATGGGTTGGATCGGTGTGGTCGAGGGCAGCAACTGTAGCCCAAGCTGGCTCGCACCGGAACGGAAACGTTCAATCAGGGTACGCAGTTTATCCCGCCGCCAAGTTTCATTGATAACCAAGCGCAAGCTAGCACGGGTCGCCTCGGCAATGGCGGGTGGCAGGGCTGTCGTATAAATATAGGGTCGGCAGCGATGAATCAGGTATTCGATCACATCGTAATCCCCCGCGACAAACGCGCCAAACGTGCCGAATGCCTTACCCAAGGTTCCCACTAATAAAGGAACCGCTGCGACATCCAAGCCAAAATGTTCCACGACACCGCGCCCGGTTGAACCCACTACGCCAAACCCATGGGCATCGTCCACCATCAGCCATGCCTTGGCTTTCTCGGCAAGCTTGACCAACTCCGGTAGCGGGGCCAAGTCGCCATCCATGCTAAACACTCCATCGGTGATGATCATTTTTCCTTTCGGCGGGCAGCGATCCAATAATGTTTTAAGTTCCGCCACATCGGCATGGTGATAACGCTTCAGTTGGGCATGGGACAGCAAAACTCCGTCCACCAAGGACGCATGGTTTAACCGATCAGCCAACACCCAGTCCCCGCGCCCTAAAAAAGAGGCGATCACGCCAAGATTCGCCATGTAACCGGTGGAAAACAGCAAGGCCCGTTCGCGACCGCAGAAATCGGCCAGTTCCTCTTCCAAAGCATGATGAGCCGGACCATGACCCGTAACTAAATGGGATGCCCCGCTGCCTACGCCGTAAATTTCTGCACCATGCATTAAGGCTTGCACCACTTTAGGGTGACCGGACAGCCCCAAGTAATCATTGGCGCAGAAATTCACCACCGGATGACCGTCTGAAAAAGCCCCCATTCCATGGGCTTTTTCCACTACACGGCGATGCCGATAAAGTCCTTGGGCTTTGAAGCCTTCCAATTGGCTTTTTAAATGATCCAGAATCATGCGTGATGATGTTCTTGAAATGCGCCGCCCATGCGTAACCCCAAACGCTGGAAAAGCTGGCGGTCGCTAT
>CAIWDB010000177.1 GCA_903911305.1 uncultured Methylococcaceae bacterium
ATCAAACTTTAGCTTTGACCAGCTTCAAAATATCGACATATGACAGCATGGATTCAAATTCTGTGACATCAAAGCTAATGGCAAACTCTTCTTCCAATGCAACGATCAATTGGATATGGTTGCCTGAATCCCATCCATCTGTATTACTCGATACTGTGTCTTGGTTTATTAATTCCTCGGGGATATTTAAAATATCCGTCATGACTAGTTTGACTCTTTTCTCTATGTTATTGTCCACAGTAGTATCCTTAAAATAAGCTAATTGATTAGCTGGTTAAATGTTGTATCCAAGCGGGATATTCGATCTTAGTTTCACAGTTCAATTGCCAAATTGAATGACCGGACTCATGCGTTTCCTTTAATACAAATCCATGTCGTTCAAATACATCCCTTACGGGTAAGTTTTTCTCTGTAGGAACGATTTCCCCAACTAAAATAGCCGCCTGGGTGGAGGCTGCAACTTCGCACAAATACGCCAACATGGCCGTTTCCACGGTACGTCCGATAACTCGGCAGCTTAACAAGAAGGTATCAATCGTGAATACTTTGTCTTCCATGTAACCCATCATGAATCCGACAATTCCATTATCGCCGAATCTGTCTGCAACCGACACTACAGCCAGCGACCACGCCGGATCAGCCATGAGCCCGGCAATATCCCCTTCTGAATATCGGCGAGTTGTGGCATTGAATTGATTGGTTTTTTGGGTCAGTTGAGCAGCCCTAGGCAGATTTTTTCCATTGACCGGCGAGAAGCTCAGGGTCATATCCAAATCTCGATAAAATCCTTCAAGGTCGGTGGCAGTTTCCCGCAACGCCTCGGCTTGCGCCCTTTGTTCATAAAGGACTGAACGTTTAATGTCTTCTGTCGAAATGGATAGGGTGTCAAACCATCCATTTTCCAAAAGCGCCTTGCTATAGTGTTCAGGTTGGGTTGGCAGTTGTATGACGGTCACCCTAGGCAAGTGTATTCTTACCTGTTCGCATTCCGCCGGATTATCGTCTACAAACACCAAGTGATCCAAGCCAATATTAAGTTGATTCGCTATCCGATTAAGTGATTCAACTTTTGAGTTCCAATGGACTTCAAATGCCGAAAAGTCAGTCTGTTGCAAAACCATTGAAGGATGTTTGGCAAAAACCTCCTCGACATCCGAGAGGTTGTTTTTACTTGCCACCGCCAATATCACACCACGGGATAGCAAACCCATAATACTGTGTTGAAAGTCAATGAAAGCACTACCCGGATAAGTGGAACCTAATTTAATTCCATCCAGCCCATCCTCGCCTATGACACCTCCCCATAAGGTATTGTCCAAGTCCACAACTAGGCATTTTTTTGAGCAACCAAGCAATGCCCTAGAATATTTCATAGTTTCCCGTGCCAACTCACCAATAGCGTCTTGGGAAAGTGGTAGTTTGGCAAAATGTTTCATGCGCAGGTCATACCAGTGATTCCCACCAATATGGCTAAGCAAAGCTTGATAATCTAATACAAACGCATCGGTATATTGACTACAAACCTCACGCAATAAGTCGTTCAAATCCTGAATAAATTGCCTCTGGCCTTTATTGTTGAAACTCTCCGCTATTCCTAGCAAGCTATGCATTGGTTGGGCAAAGCCATGAATTAATAGTGGTGAACGGCTATTTGTTCGAAATTTATCCAATAAGGCCGATAATTCGCGTTTGAAATTGTCTTTGAGGATAGCCTGATTGGTATTGACTAATGAGTACCGTCCATAGGCATTGGGTAGCCAATCCTCTCCTTCAACGGCTAGGACTGTCAAGTCCACAGCCTTGCTGTAAAGACCGCTTGAAGAATCTAAAATCTCTTGCCGAAATGCGCCAAACGCCGATTGATAAAATTCAATCATCAGTCCATTGGCGACCCCGTGGGCAAATAAGGCATCGTGAATGAATTCAATGGAAAATGACGATAATAACGCCATACGAAAAGGTCGCAATCCTGATCCTGTTGCTTTATCAACACGAATGGCCTTCCCAATAAAACGATATGTTTTCGGGCTGGCATATTCTTTCAGGAGTAGACGTGCCATCTGTATCGCATGGTCACGATTGCCCACTTGCACATGGGAGGTAAATTCTTTCCTTAGTTGTTCCTCGCGTTTGGCGGAATCTTGGTATGTCTGCGCTTCATTCATAACAGCTTATGCCACGGTCCAGAAGTTGTTCAGTAGCCTTGAGGACATCCTGTGCCGAAAATAATTGTAAGTGAAGTTTCCCCACCCGACATTCGCTAAGCGCTTGCATTCGTTTTAGCTCATTTAACAAAGGATGAAGCCGCCTTTTTCTGGATACGGATGGTTCATATAAACGGGTTTGGCAATCCCATAGTTGCCCCTTTTCGTCTTTGACTTGCAAGTCAAATATATTGTCTGTGAAGGGATTTATGGAAAACTTGCTTTCCAGTATTTCCTCAACGGTATGGAAGAAAGTGAGTACCTCAATCCCAGTGCCTAATAATAGTATTTTTCCGTTGCGTTCATAGAGTTGGTATAGTGGGCTTGGTGAACCGCAGGGGGTTTGTGCGAGGTGGTGGTCCGCAATGATGGATGGGGCATCCTCGCCCCATACAGCGATTGGGTGGGTCGGGTGCAAGCTTCTTAAAACGTTTGGTGTGCGTCGAAACAGTTCGGTTATTAAACCCATCCGGGATTGGACGCGCTTAATATCGACAATTGGATTTTGCAAGGCGTAATCGACAGCGGTAGCTGTTAACGCCATGGTGGGCATCATGACGATACCTTTTGTACCGACTAAGCCTTGGAGCAATTGTATTATATCAGTTGGCTTGCCATTGAAGCCCCGGAATGCGTCAAACGAACTATGTACGAATAGCGTATCCCCGGTTTTGATACCAAGTTTGACTAAGGCAGATTCCAACTTGGCGCTGTCAAACTGAAGAAATAACCTGTCATACCAAGACTGCAATGCTTTAAGCTTGGATTTGACAAGCTTTTTCCATTTTTTAACCAAATCGTTATTCACCAGCCTATACCCACTATTTGCAGTTAAAATATGATTGAAAGATTGTTATGTGTATGATCCGTATTGCTGCACTACGCTTGGAAAGTAATCATGTCCTTGCGATCCAAGCTGCTCAATTCAATCATATCGTATTTGCCCAGCCAAGGCATCAAGCAAGAATGCGACAGGCTTAAAATTATTCTGGCCTTTTATGTTAAAATTGTGAATCCTTTCAATGAACTCTCTGCCCATGTCACACCAATCCGACCTGATAAGCACCGATATCCATAGCTATTTGGCTCAACACGAACGGAAAGAACTATTGCGCTTTCTGACTTGCGGCAATGTTGACGATGGCAAAAGCACCTTGATTGGGCGTTTGCTGCATGACTCTAAAATGATTTATGAGGATCAACTGGCCGCAATCCAAAAAGACAGTGTGAAATCGGGCACAACTGGTGGTGACATTGATTTGGCTTTGCTGGTGGACGGCTTGCAGGCTGAACGGGAACAAGGCATCACAATTGATGTGGCCTATCGTTACTTCTCCACAGCCAAACGCAAATTTATCATCGCCGACACTCCCGGGCATGAGCAATATACTCGAAACATGGCCACTGGCGCATCGACTTGCGACCTTGCCATTATCCTCATTGATGCCCGCTTTGGTGTGCAGACACAAACCAAGCGTCACAGCTTCATTGTTTCACTCCTTGGGATCAAACACATCCTCGTGGCGGTGAACAAAATGGACTTGATGGATTATAGTGAGGGCGTGTTTGACAAGATAAAATTGGATTACTTGAATTTTGTGGACACTTTGGATATGCATGATGTCCAGTTCATCCCACTTTCGGCCCTCAAAGGGGACAACGTGGTGAATAGGAGTGATGCGATGCCTTGGTATGAGGGACAGCCGCTGATGGAATTGTTGGACAACATTGAAGTGGCGGACGCTCAAAATTTCACCAATGTGCGTTTTCCGGTGCAATGGGTAAACCGCCCTAACTTGGACTTTCGGGGCTTTAGTGGCACAGTTGCGTCGGGCGTATTGAAGAAAGGCGATATGGTGATGGCCTTGCCTTCCCGCAAAACCAGCCGCATCAAAAGCATCGTCACACATGAGGGTGAATTGGAAAAAGCCTTTCCTCCTCAAGCCGTCACCGTAACCTTGGTCGATGAAATTGATGTCAGCCGAGGGGACATGCTGGCGAAACCGGATGACTTGCCTTGGGTGGATACTCGTTTTGTTGCCGATATCGTTTGGATGACGGAATTGCCACTCAATCCTGGTCGCCAGTATTACATCAAGATGGCGACGAAAACGGTGACGGGTTCCATTTCCCGGATAATTTCCCGAACGGATGTCAATACCTTGGAGCGTCATGAGGCGCGACAACTCGCCCTAAACGAAATTGGACGATGCGAAGTGGCGCTTAATGCACCCGTTGCCTTCGACCCATACAAATTGAGCAAGGGAACGGGTTCATTCATTCTAATTGACCGCCTGACCAATGTGACTGTTGGAGCAGGCATGATTGTCAGTAAGGCTGAAAAGAGTGAAAAGTCGCATAAAGTCAGCCCGGAGGAACGCGCTGCCCGCTTCAACCAAAAGCCCTTAACGATATGGCTGACCGGCGATACTCGTTTGGAAACGGCTTATCGTTTGGATAGAAGACTATTCGACTTGGGCTATGCCAGCGCGGTGTTGGATGACGATTCGATAGCCAATCAAGCCAACTTAGTGGCCCGCCAACTCAACGAGGCAGGCTTGATTTGCATCTGTGCTTTGGAAAATATTCGTCCCGAGGCGAGGGAAGGTGTCATGGTGTTAAAGGCGGGGGATGTAGTGATGGATGACTTGATTAAATTGCTTGATTCCTACAACCATCCCGACACCAAACAGGAAGGCATTGATTTTGACATTTGATTAGGATCAAGCCCAAACCGGCCCGGTTGAAAAATAAACCGAGCCGGTTAGTTTGAAACGGGCATTGCTCAAACCGCTTTATCCAATATGATGCGGAATGCCTCGGAGCAAGATTCAAGCTCTTTTAGTTCCGCAGCGGTTGGGCCGCCTTCTTGCTTGGCCAAATCGAAATACAATTCTGCCAAGGCTGTGGTGGCGATAGGTTCTAGGAACGCTGCTTTGAGGCTCCAAGCAAAGATGAACGCAAACACATACCGCCACACCCCGACATCCACCGGCAATAGCGATGCGGCACTACTGACTGGGTAAAGCATTGCCACATAGGCGGTCAGCAAGCCCATGTATTCAAACGCCAATAGGAACATGCGGTTTTTTGACAGCATCTCAAAATGCCGTAGGTGCAATACTAACCCGCTACGCACCGATTCCCAAGGATTGGTCTGTTTCGCCACAAAGCATAAGCAAAGCAAAGCTTGATCGCAGGTTTGGGCGAGCCTTCCCGCCAGTTTGCCAAGAATGCCTGCCAAATCCTGATTGGCGATTTTCCCGAGTTGAGGACAATGTCTGGCTGGCAACGATCTAAGCACCTGTTTGACCGACTCGTCGATTTCGAAGTATTCGGCTTGTTTCGGAAAGCGTTGTGAAGCATTTTGTTTTGCCAGTTCGATTAACTGTTTGCCTTGAGGAAGCTTTTCCCCGTGGGCAAGTTCCGCCAACAGGGCCAAATGGCCAGCTTTTATGTAAAAGAGCAATCCGACCCGGTAACGGTATAAAACATAAGCTAATGCAGCTAAGCCGGCCACTGCGCCAACATTCGCCATGCCGCCGGGCTTGGCTGAAAAAGATGCAAAGGCGATGAATGTGCCAGCCCCCACCAAGGCGGCAAACAAGCAAGCGAAGGCGATGCTCAAACAGACGGCCAGACGGTAAAGCATGAATGGCATGGTCGCCTCGACAGTGCGAGTGGCAGCGAGTAAATTAAAGTTCCACATGTCAGTTATTTCGTCTTGGGAGTGGAGGTTTTACCGCCGTTGGGGAAACACGCTGCGATGGCTTCATCACTGACTGATTTAAGCTTATCGCGCAGCGCCTTGGATTGTGGCGGGTCGCGGAAAACCCCTCCGCGCTCGCCAGCCAAATTCTTATTAGTTTCAAATGTTTGTGCTTGCATGAACTGTTCATGCGACATGTTCGCCGCTATCTTATCCACTGCACACACGCAGTGATAGAGGTTGTCGTAGTTTTTGCCCCCTTTCTCCTGCATACAGCTCATCACGTATTCGACTCGGGTGAGGGTTGGAAAATCATTGTTGGTTTGAACCGTGGCGGCAGATTGAACTGTCGGAGCGACGGTTGCTTGCTTGCCAGTACCGGCACAACCCAGCAGTAAGGTCGATGCAAGGGTCAGTAAAATGGATGCGTTTAGTTTCATAGTCATATTATGGTGTTGTTATAAATCTAAGAATAAATGATGATAGGGTACAAGCCTTGGTGTTGGCAATGACTGGAATTTCTTTCCACACTGTCATTGACAGGCAAAACATCCCAGTGGTTCAGGCTGTTTTGCGGGTTATGGGGCGCGTTGCCAAGGCTAGCGCCAAAATTGTGCGTTTGCTTGCCAACCCCCAATGCCATTTTGAACATGCCAAAACCGTTTGGAGTTCCGTCTTTAGCCAGTCTTTTCGGGTTTGTCTTCCGCCTAAAGGCGGGACTACCAACGCTAGCTTAATGGCAGTGTCGCCAACCCCCTACAAATCTAACGATAGCGAAGCGTGTCATTCGCTATTTTTCAGCCGCAAAATCAACAATTTTTTTCAGTTTGACATTCAATTCACGGAAAAATGCATTGAGCTTTTCATCCGGGCCGTCGGTAGGGAGCAGATGGGTCACAATAATCACCTTGCCTTTTTCCGAGCGCACCGCCACGTTGCACGGCATGTAGGCCACTGCTGCGGGCGACATCTCTAGCATCTGTCTAGCCAAGCTTAGGTTGCAAAATTGCAGTGTGTCGTAATCGGGGAAGCTGATATTGTCGCGTTGACGGATCACACTGCCGATATGATTATGCCCGGTGATGCGGAAATTGTTCTCGGTGATGGCCAACTCAAGTTCTGCCAACACATCGTCGTAAGGCTTGACTGTGCCCACTTGATACCAATGC
>CAIWDB010000178.1 GCA_903911305.1 uncultured Methylococcaceae bacterium
CGATGGGGCTTGCCGTGCGACAAGATGCTTTCGTGCCACTTCAGGGGCATTCGGGCGGCTTGCAGCACGATCCGCTGGCTGGCTGGGTTTTACTGACATAGTACGGTTTCTCTATCGTGGGTTGGGGCAGCAATGGCAGACGCGCTGGGGTTCTAGACCGTCTCTAAGCGAATTAGCCATAGGGTTTTAATTCAGATGTGGCAAAATCTGGGGACAGCAGGGTACGCCTAATCAAATGGGCTGCTTAACCGGATATTCGTGTACGATTATAGGGACTCATTTGCGTAGGCCGTTATTCCTAGCTACACTGCTTAGTATTCCTAGCCGCACTTTTTTGCAGCCCATGTCGGCAAGGGGTTGCCGACCTACTGCGTAAAGAATGGCAACCCTTTGCCGCCGACGATTTCAAAGTAATCAATTGGCATTAAAAACGCTTTAACCCGCCGTAAAACCCCGCCATGACCCGCACGAATTCCCCAAGCCCGCACAAAGGAGAGAAGCGAACCGACGTTTTGGTGGTTGACGATTAGGTCACCGATCTCCGTTTGTTACTGGAGATGATGACCCTGCACGACCTTCGGATCAGCATCGCCATTGATGGCACACGCGGTTATCAACAAGCCGTGACGCTGCAACCGGGACTGGTGCTGTTGGATGTGCGTATGCCAGACATGACCGGTTTTGCCGTGTGTCAACGCCTCAAGGCCAATGAGTTGACGAAGAGGATTCCGGTGATTTTCCTCACCGCCGCCAATGATCTGGCCGATCGCTTGGAAGGCTTTGCGGCCGGATGCGTGGACTACATCGGCAAGCCTTTTGAAGCTCAGGAAGTACTGGAGCGCGTCGGGGTGCATTTGCATAGCACGGGCGGGCCGATAGCCGAACCCATCGAGCCAGTCAGCCTCTTGCCGTATGAGCAAATTACCGAGCATATCCGGCAAGCAATGCGTCAATGCATTGCAAAAAGTCGGCTTTGTCTATAAACGACAAACGGGTAGCCATATCGTATTGCGCAGGGATGACCCATTTTCATAACTAGTGGTGCCAAACCATGACGAGCTTGTAGAGGTACTTTACGGGCCATGATCAGGCAAGCAGATATCAGCTTGCTTCAATAAGTCTTTCTGCATACAGCGAGCATAGTTAACGTCGCTGTGCAAAATATGGCCGACGGTTACGCCCAGCATAAAGTTCAGCACGACGAATGCTTTCTCTTGAAATGCCGGTTCCCCCCCCCAGTTCGACAATCGCTGACGAATGAACTTGAATTCGGAAAGCAGGGCTTTGTGTTCGGCACGGTGGCCCTTTAACATTGGATAGCCAATTTCCACTAACACGTCTTCTTCGTCGCGAAAATGCTCATCCAAAAGAATGCCAAACTCTTCGAATTTCGTAATCAATTTGTCTTTATCTGCTGGGCTGCGAGAAAGCTCACTTACTTCAACCGCTAGCTTAAAAAGACTCTCATGCTGAGTGTCAATTTGCAGTTGATCGACCTTAAAGTCATTACTCCAACTGATTAGCTGCTTCAGCGAATTGAATGCCAACCCTTGAATGGCGGAGATTCGGGTGTATACCTGTTTTTTCTGCATGTTTCTTTCCGTTTAAAAAAATTTGTATGCGCAAGGGCGATAGGGTGTCCGTTCGCCAGCACACATAACTGAGCCTTTTAGGGGCTGAAGTGTTTTAGCTTGCCTATGTGGCAAAATCTGGGGACAGCAGGTAAACCTAATCAAATGGGCTGCTTAACCGGATATTCGTGTACGATTATAAGGACTCATTTGCGTAGGCCGTTATTCCTAGCTACAATATTTGGTATTCCTAGCCGCACTTTTTTTCAGCCCATGTCAGGAAAGGGTTGCCGACCTACTGCGTAAAGAATTGTAGGGCGGCAACCCTTTGCCGCCGACGATTTCAAAGTAATCAATTGGCATTAGAAACGCTGTAACCCGCCATAAAACCCTGCCATGACCCGCGCGAATTCCCCAAGCCCGAACAAAGGAGAGAAACGAACCGACGTTTTGCTGGTCGACGATTCGGTTACCGATCTCCGTTTGTTACTGGAGATGATGACCCTACAAGACCTTCGGATCAGCATCGCCATTGATGGCACACGCGGTTATCAACAAGCGGTGACGCTGCAACCGGGACTGGTACTGTTGGATGTGCGTATGCCAGACATGACCGGTTTTGCCGTGTGCCAACGCCTCAAGGCCAATGAGTTGACGAAGAGGATTCCGGTGATTTTCCTGACCGCCGCCAATGATCTGGCTGATCGCTTGGAAGGCTTTGCGGTCGGCGGGGTGGACTACATCGGCAAGCCCTTTGCAGTTGATGAGGTACTCGCGCGTGTTGGAGTGCATTTGCAGCGCACGGACGTGCCGATAGCCGAACCCATCGAGCCAGTCAGCCTCGACAGGGTTGCCGAAGGGGACATCAAAGATACCGCCTTGGTTGAATCAGCCCGGCAACTGTTGCGAAACGCCATCGCCAACCCGCCTGGACTGGAGCAATTGGCCCGCATGCTTTGCACCAATCGGAGGCGACTCAACGATAGCTTTCAGTCGGTGTGCGGTCAGCCCGTATTTGGCTGGCTGCGCGAGGAGCGTCTGCGGCAGGCGTATCTTCTGGTGAGTCAATCCGGCCAGCCTTTTGGCATTATCAGCGAAACACTGGGTTATTCAACGCATGCCAATTTCACCAAGTCTTTTCGCTTGCGTTATGGCTTCCCTCCCGGTGAAGTACGTGCCACAGTGCAAGGAAGCTATCAGGCCGATACGGAATTCAGTGTCCTTTGAAGTCAACATGAAGTCGGCTCTATGCTTTTTGCTGTTTTTTGGCAGTCTGTTAGCCGGGGAGTCTGGCAAAGCGGAAGCAGTGCTGGATGTATTGGCCAGTCCCCGGGTGCAGGCAGAATCGGCGATGGACTGGTGCGTGACATCGGCCTCGGCAAGTATTGAGTCGGTTAGCCAGGGGGGATGTCAATTACAGCCACTTTCGCCGGATAAGATCGGACGGGGCTTTGACCGGCACTCCTTCTGGATGCGGCTGGAGTTGGGCAACCCCGGACCGGAGGCAGTGGAACGCTGGATCACAGTGGGTCACCCGCGTCTGGCGGAGGTCAGCCTGTTTACACCTAGCCCATTGGGCTGGGTGCGTCATGATGTGGGCAATCGGACTCCAATGGCGGCCCGTGGCGAGATCGAGCGCGACTTTGGCGTACTGCCCGTCAAGCTGAACCCGTACAGCCGCCAAATGGTGTGGCTGCGCGTATGGACGGACACCGCAGTCGATCTTTCGACCACGCTCTGGCAGCCCATCGACTATCTACGCATCACTCAATTGATCCAATTTTGGGCGGCATTGGCGCTTGGGGGAATTCTGACCTCGATCCTATTCTCACTGCTGATGTACGCCAGAACCCGGCAGAGTGCTTATGGTTTTTTTGCGATTTGGCTAAACACACCGTTTTTCATTGGAATCTTTACGTCTGGGCTGCTACAGCGCTTTGTATGGCCCACCGACCGCCCCCTCCCTTCGGAAGCCATCGCGGTCAGTCTGCTCATCGGCGTGTTGGCATACTACGGCTTCATGCATGCCTTCCTGCCACAAAGCTCCAAATATCCTAAGACTGCCCTGCTGTTCAAAGGGTCCGTGGCATTCACTTGCATGATGTTGATTTTTGGCATCTTCATCGATTACGGTACCGTAGCCAAGATATGGAGTTTCTCAATCTTGGTTACGCTCACCTCCGCATCACTGGTGACTTATCTGGCTTGGCGCGACGGCGACCGTAGTGCTGGAATCTTGCTGTTAGCCTTCGGAATGAATGCTGCACTGGGTGTGCTGCGACTGCTGTTTTCGGTGGGTGTCCTGACGTGGGACCCCAAGGTCGCCCTGATTGCACCTTGGGCCCAAGCACTAAGCGCGCCGTTGATCTTGCTAAGCCTCATGGATCGCACCCGGCAGTTGCAGGCCGAGTTGGCGCAGATACAGGCCGAGAGCACGGCACGGCTGGACTTTTTGGCGAAGATGAGCCATGAGTTACGCAGTCCGCTGGATACTATCCTCGGCAATGCCCAACTACAACTGCGAAAAAGCCAGAATTGTGAGTACACGGCGGGATTGAGGAACATTTTCGATAGCGGACATCATTTATTGCGCATGATCGATCACATCCTTGATTATGCCCGTGGCATGTCCGGTGTGATCAGGATCGCGGAAGAGCCAGTGAACATGAAGGCTTTCATGCGCGGCATTGAACGGACGGGCCGCTTGCTTGCTTCACGCCAGCACAATAACTTTGTCATGCGCCAGTCTGATAAAGGGCAAGGATGTGACGGTCAAGCACTGCTCATGGATGCCGGTCACCTGCGCCAGATTCTAGTCAACCTGCTCGCCAATGCCGCACGCCATACCCGTGCTGGCGGCATTGTCCTTGAATATAGTTTGGAGGCAATTGCGCAAAACCGTCTGCGCGTGGATTTCGCGGTGACTGACACCGGTGAGGGGATTGCACTGGAGGATCAACAACAGATATTCAGGCCATTCGAGCGATCTCGGCACCAAGGAAATTACGATGGCAAGGGCGCTGGTTTAGGACTGACAATTGCCCGTCAGTTGACTGAACTCATGGGCGGTCGTTTATCAGTCCGTAGCGCACCCGGGCAGGGAGCTTGTTTTCGCCTCTGGATCATAGCCAAACCACTGACAACAGATGCGATTGCGCCCGCTGGACAGTTAGATGAGTTCGATGCCATCGGTTACGCTGGGCAAAGGCGCACTATATTGGTTGTCGATGACGAAGCCATCAACCGGGAAATATTGACAGAACTTCTGAGCGAACTTGGTTTCTCGGTAGTCCAAGCCGAAAATGGATCCAGCGCAGTTAAATTATTGAAGGATTTAGTCAAGCTGGATATGGTCATCACCGATCAATTCATGCCCAATGGCGATGGCTGGATGGTTTTGGAAGCACTTTCCTCTGAACGCCCTGATGTGCCAGTACTATTGGTCTCGGCAGCACTACCCAGTCCACCTACGAACTGGCCAGTTCATTGTCGATTCGCTGCGCATTTTCTCAAGCCAATAGACCATGAATTGCTGTTGTGTTGTTTGGGCGATCTGCTGGGGCTAACTTGGACGGAAACGCCAGACCATGAAACGCTTGAGTCTGCGGAGCTGGCATTTGTGGGAAACAACGCCCAACTCCCGTTACGCAAGTCGGACGACGACACGGACTTAACGAAGCCTGAAGAAGCCGAGTTGCGTATACTGGCTAGACTGGTCAATACAGGTCAAGTGACAGCAATCAAGGAGTGGGCCATGGCCCTCAAGGAAAGTTCCCCGGAACATACGGATTTTGCCGATTGCGTACTGTCTGCCGTCCATGCATTGGACTTGGAAACCCTTGAAATGCTTGCTGAAAATAGAGGTCTTAATAGAGTCTATGAAGAAAACTGACCTAGGCCGTGACTTGCCGGGTCATCTATTGTTTCTGATATTCTTCAATTCCGCCCCACTAAAACCCGACTGATGCATGGCATCACGTATAATGACGGCATCTTTTGCAAATGGAGTCACTCTGTGCGTCATTTTATTTCTTCAATCATCGTTGCTTTGTTGGGCTTGACGGTCGCCTACTATTGGGGCGGAGCCAATGGACTATTGATGGCTTCCATTCTTGGCTTGATGGAGATAAGCCTGTCTTTTGACAACGCCGTAGTGAATGCCACCATCCTTAAAAAAATGAGTGTGGTTTGGCAACGACGCTTCCTAACCTGGGGTATGGTTTTCGCTGTATTTGGAGTGCGTTTTTTGTTGCCTGTGTTGATTGTAGCCACTGTCACAGGACAAAGCCTGTTAAAAGTGACATCCATGGCTTTGCATAACCCGGATGAATACGCTCACAACGTGCAGCAATCACATGTGCAAATTTCAGCATTCGGCGGCATGTATCTACTCTTGGTGTTCATGTCGTTCTTTTTGCAAGAAAACAAGTCCTTGCATTGGTTGAATTGGTTGGAGAAACATTTAGCCAAGCTAGGAAAGCTCGAATCCATTGAAGTGGCCGCAGCCTTGTCAGCGCTATTGATCTCCCAACACTTTTTGCCGTTGGGGGAAAGTCAGGCAGCGATTATTTCTGGTATCGTTGGAATCATTCTGTACGTGCTTGTGAACAGTTTATCCGGCTTATTCCAAAACAGCGGTCAGGCACAAAATTCGGCTCACCAAGCTGGCCTGATGTCATTCCTTTACTTGCAAGTGTTGGATGCCTCCTTCTCGCTGGATGGAGTCATTGGTGCCTTCGCTATTACACGGGATGTGGTACTGATTTTATTGGGGCTGACTATAGGGGCAATGTTCGTGCGAAGCCTGACGGTGTTTTTGGTGCGGAAGAAGATGCTGGAAGAATATCTTTATCTCGAACATGGGGCGCATTATGCCATCGGAGCTTTGGCAATACTCATGTTGACGGACATGAGTTTGCATGTCCCTGAATGGCTGACCGGACTCATCGGATTCTTTTTCATCGTGTTTTCCTTATGGTCTTCGGTTCGTGCGAACAAAAGGAACAAGGCAAAATCAATTTCTGCTTGAATCCTGACTCAGTTTGCCTCATAATGCGGCTTCTTGATCTAAGCCGGTATTCAAAAACCCGGCTTAAGTTCGACTGGTTTCTATGGCGAGTCGACTGGGTCCCCTCGCAATGAATCGCTGCGAACCCCGCCAGGCCCGGAAGGGAGCAACGGTAGTAGATGATTCATGTGCCGGGGTGCGGCTCTTTCGACTTGCCACCCTTTCCAATTTTATCTTTTTTCCTTCTCAAGCGAACGCAGCCCATGGCCTATCAGGCGCTTGCCCGTAAATGGCGTCCGCGTAACTTCAACGAAGTTGTCGGTCAAGAACATGTCGTCAAGGCGCTAACTCATGCGCTAGAATTCGACCGTTTACACCATGCCTATTTATTCACCGGCACCCGAGGTGTTGGCAAGACGACTTTGGCCCGTATTCTCGCCAAGGCAATGAACTGTGAGGCACGGGTTGGTTTCAACCCTTGTGGGAAGTGCCTACTCTGCCGTGAGGTGGATGAGGGCCGTCTTGTAGACTTGATCGAAGTGGATGCGGCATCGCGGACCAAGGTCGAAGATACACGAGATTTGCTGGAAAATGTCCAGTATGCACCTAACCAAGGCCGCTACAAAATCTATATCATCGACGAAGTGCATATGCTTTCCGGGCATAGCTTTAACGCACTGCTGAAAACACTTGAAGAACCGCCCCCCCATGTCAAATTTCTATTGGCGACGACCGATCCTCAAAAAATACCGGTCACCGTGCTATCACGCTGCCTCCAGTTCAATCTAAAGCGTCTCAGCCCAGAACAAATCCGTATGCAAATGGAGTCCATCTTGGCAAAGGAAGGCATAGACTTTGATCAAAACGCTGTCCGTTCCTTGGCAAGAGCCGCAGACGGGTCGATGCGCGATGGACTCAGCTTATTAGACCAAGCCATCGTCCATGGAGGCGGTTTCTTGGAGGACGGGCCAGTTAGCGCGATGCTCGGAACTGTATCCCGCAAGCCAGTATTCGGCTTGTTGGATTCGATAGCCGTTGGCGATGCCCAATCACTATTGCAACAGGTTGCTGAACTGGCCGAGCATTCACCCAACTTCTCGGATATTCTTCAGCAACTGCTTATTGTGCTGCATCATGCGGCTCTAGCCCAATGGGTTCCTGACGCGGTGCGTCACGATGACGATGCAGAACGTATTTTAGGCATTGCCAAAAGCTTGAGCCCAGAAGACTTGCAATTGTTTTACCAAATTGGCTTGCTCGGTCAGCGCGATTTGCCAATGGCACCTGAGCCTCGCGGCGGGTTTGAAATGGTATTGTTGAGAATGCTGGCCTTTCGCCCCATCGGACATGGCGAACCCGGCAAACCGCCTCCATCTTCACATAAGCCAGTTGCTGCCCGGCATCCTACCCGTACTGCCGGGGAGCCAAGTCAGGCAAAGCCCCACACCTCTGAACCCAAAAACTTGGAAAGCATCGACCCTTCGTCAAAGGAAAAATCCAAGTCGGTCATGGCTAGTGCCATTGCGGAACAGCCCTTATCTGCCATTGAAATCCACTCTGGGCTAACTGCACCTTCAGATTTGGCAACGGCAGAACAATGTACCGATTGGCCAACCCTAATCAAGCAAATGCAATTAGCCGGACTTACGCTTCAATTGGCTAACCAATGCGTCCTGCTCGAAGTGGGTGAAACTCATGTCAATTTGGCGCTTGATCCAAAGGCCGCGACATTCCGAACCCCTCAGTTGGAATCCTATTTGGAGAAAGCCTTGCAGACCTACCTGAAGCGACCTTTGAAACTGAATTTCATTGGGAATGCCCCTATGCAGGAAACCCCGGCTGCACAAATATTACGTCGAAAACAAGAACGGCAGAAAACAGCCGAACAAGAAATTGAACAAGACCCCATCGTTCTGGCTTTGAAGGAACGATTGGACGCCCGGATCGTACCGGGTTCTATCAAACCACTGGATTAACCAAAGCGGAGAAAAACCATGAAAAACCCACTGGCAAACCTGATGCAACAGGCTCAACAAATGCAAGAAAACATCAAAAAGGCCCAAGAAGAATTGGCAGCAGAGGAAATTCACGGAGAATCCGGTGCTGGGTTGGTCAAGATTGTCATGAACGGCAAACGCGAAGCATTGAAGCTCAGCATTGACGACAGCCTGCTCAAGGAAGACCGGGATATGCTGGAAGACCTCGTTATGGCAGCCATCAACGATGCCGTGCGAAAAGTCGGCAAACTAAAGCAGGAAAAAATGGCCGGATTGGCGGGCGGACTGGAGCTGCCAGCCGGTTTTAAATTGCCATTTTAACCCTATGTCACAGACCGGGCTGCTCGCACAGCTAATCCAAGCCTTTCGCATCTTGCCCGGAGTAGGCCCGAAATCCGCCCAACGCATGGCTTTCCACCTGCTACAGCGCAACCGGCAAGGTGCGCAAAACTTAGCCATGGCTTTGTTGGCGGCAGTCGAGCATATTGGCCACTGCCAAGAATGTAGAACCTTCACTGAAGGCGACTTGTGCGCAGTGTGTGCCAATCCTGACCGCGACCGAACCCAATTGTGTGTCGTGGAATCCCCCGCCGAAGTATTTGCCATCGACCAATCAACTGGGTTTAAGGGTCGGTACTTCGTACTCAATGGGAGGCTTTCACCCTTGGACGGGATCGGGCCGGACGAATTACGGCTGGATTTACTGGAACAACAATTGGAATCTGGCCTAGTCAGAGAATTGATTCTTGCCACCAATACAACCGTTGAAGGTGAAGCCACGGCCCACTACATCAGCGAAATGGCTAGGCATTTCGGCATTCTGCCCACTCGAATAGCCTATGGGGTCCCATTCGGAGGGGAAATCGAATATGTCGATGGCACCACGCTTGCCCACGCTTTCAACGGTAGGCGGGAGATTTAAAAAGTAAGTTTGCGAATAGGGCTGTACAATCGTAAAATTTCTTATTTGGTTAAAAGAGGAGAACCTGATGCGCATAGACCAAGAAGCACTTACTTTTGACGATGTTCTCCTGATACCCGCGTATTCCAATATTCTGCCCCGCGATGTGAACCTTACCACCAAGCTTACCCGCAACATTGACCTCAATATTCCATTAGTGTCTGCTGCGATGGACACCGTCACAGAAGCGCGTCTGGCAATTGCCATGGCCCAGGAAGGCGGAATTGGCATTATTCACAAAAACATGACTGCCGAACGCCAAGCGTATGAAGTCAGCGCGGTGAAGAAGTTTGAAAGTGGCGTCATCAAAGACCCTATCACCGTGCCGCCAACGATTAGCATCCGCGAAGTGATCGACTTGACCAGAGCCAATCGGATTTCTGGGGTTCCGGTGGTGGACAATGGCGAATTGGTGGGCATCGTCACAAGCCGCGACTTACGCTTCTCGACCCGTCTTGAAGAACCGATCAGAAAAATCATGACGCCTAAAGACCGCTTAGTCACCGTGCTGGAAGGGGCCGGTCAAGATGAAGCCATCAGGCTACTGCATAAGCACCGAATTGAAAAAGTCTTGGTGGTCAATGATAAATTCCAACTACGCGGCATGATCACCGTCAAAGACATTCAAAAGGCAAGAGACTACCCGCAAGCCTGCAAAGACGAATACGAACGTCTGCGCGTAGGTGCGGGTGTTGGCACGGGTGTGGGAACCGACGAGCGAGTCGAAGCCTTGGCAGCGGCTGGCGTGGATGTGATTGTCGTAGACACTGCCCACGGTCATTCTCAAGGGGTGCTAGACCGGGTACGCTGGGTCAAGCAAAACTTCCCACACATACAAGTCATAGGCGGTAACATCGCCACCGCCGCCGCCGCTAAAGCCTTGGCCGAAGCCGGAGCGGACGCGGTGAAAGTCGGCATAGGGCCGGGTTCGATCTGCACCACCCGCATCGTCGCTGGTGTCGGAGTGCCGCAAATCACCGCCGTCGCCAATGTGGCGGATGCATTGCAAGGAACGGGCATCCCACTGATCGCCGATGGTGGGATTCGTTATTCGGGCGACATTTCCAAGGCATTGGCGGCGGGGGCTTATACAGTCATGCTAGGCGGCTTGTTCGCCGGCACAGAAGAAGCACCGGGCGAGGTTGAACTCTACCAAGGCCGTTCCTATAAATCTTACCGGGGCATGGGTTCCTTGGGCGCAATGTCCCAGCAGCAAGGCTCCAGTGACCGCTATTTTCAAGATGCTGCCGATGCCGAGAAATTAGTGCCAGAAGGCATTGAGGGACGGGTTCCGTATAAAGGCAGCATGATCGCGATTATCCACCAGTTAATCGGCGGAGTGCGAGCCGCAATGGGTTACACCGGCTGCGGCACGATTGATGAAATGCGCACCAAAGCCACCTTCGTCCGCATTACCTCGGCGGGCATACGCGAGAGCCATGTGCATGACGTGACCATCACCAAGGAAGCGCCGAATTATCGGTTGGATTAGGAATACACTGGCAAGTATCTCTAATAGGGCTTTGTTAAATTAGTTTTTAGACAATTTAACCTGAAGGTAATACGATGTTGTTAGATTACTTCAAAGCTGCCATGCACCACGCCCGGTACGAAATACTATCTGACGATGGTAGTTTTTACGGTGAAATACCAGAATGCAATGGCGTATATGCCAATTCTCCTACACTAGAATCCTGTCGGGATGAATTAGAGGAAGTGCTAGAGGAATGGGTGTTGTTTCGGGTGACTAATAACTTACCCACACTATGATAAGTCAATGCTATTTTTCAGCCCAAAATTTACTCAAAGGTTGAGTAGGAGAAGCTGTGTTTGAATGGCGCTTTGACCAAGGACGTCTTGACTATTTCCAGTTCGATGAAATTAAGCGGATGGCTCGTGCATTGACAACTATAAATGGAATTTCAAAACCTGATATTCAAAGAGATTTACTTAGGGAAGCACTTTCCAGATATAGTTCACGTCCATTTGCGCCACTTAATTACACTGTCTGGCGAAATTATAAAAGAGTATTTGGTTGTTTGCTACTTGCTACCGAAGTGGAGGGGAAAATCGTATGCACTGATTTATGTCATATATTGTCAAAAGATTACGATATAATTGATGTTGATGATTACCTAGGTCATTTTAGTAATAATTTTTATTATCCATCGCCAGTTTTTACTGGTTATGATCAAGTTACACCACAAACTTTTCCCGTAATCGCAATCATTAAACTTTTGTTATCTGAATATTTAGTTAATGGAAAAACTTGCTTATCAATTAATGAAATTGGAAACTACTTAATAGCAAATGAAGTTACTGGTACTGAACCATTAGTTTATTTTTCTACGTTGAAACCAAAGTCTTTTCAAGGTGATTTACGGCAGACACGGGAATTAGTTAAATTTATAAGTCAATTCTCGTTTCTTAAATGGGGAAAATCCAGCTTGTTCTTGGAAATCAATAGCAAGGAAGAAGCGAATCAGATTGATAATTTGTTTATTCCACGAAGTAGCCTAAGGAGTTTATATCCAGAGACAGAGATTCTTAATCTTGGTTCGCATTTCAGCAGTACAGCGTGGAGTGATTTAACTATAGGCCAACTGAATTTAATTGATGCAGAATTCACTGAAGGAAGCAAATCAAGAGTTACACACTTACGCACTGAGCGAAGCAAAAAATTAAAAGACTTTTATTTTGCTCATTCTCGAAATCCACATGTCTGTGACATGTGTACCATGGATACTGAAAAGCAATATCCTTGGGCAGATCGCCTTATAGAATTACATCACCTACTTCCATTGTGTTCCCCTGTTCGGGTTGATGAAAAAGCAACATCAACTAAAGATATTGTAGGCATTTGTCCATCCTGCCACAGAGCTACACACAAATTTTATAGCAAATGGTTGAAAGATAATGGCCTTAAAGATTTTCAGAGTCATGAGGAAGCCAAGTACGTGTATACGAAAGCAAAACAAGAGATTGTTCTAACATGAGAACAATGCAAGAAGCTATAAGTTTTCAACAACAGTCAATCTTGTTTGACATACCCCGCTTTCATGATAAAAAAATTGAGAGACAAATCGATCTTTTGAATCACTGTATAAGTAATAATGTCTCGCTGCCTCTCGAATTGAAGAAGCTAGAAATGACATATGATGATCTTATTTATATAAACCATTTTAAACCACCCTTGCATGATCATCGATATTATGATCTCACTGATTTTACAGAAAATCCAAACAGCATTCCAGTAGTAAGTTTTTTTTCTGGAGCTGGTGGCCTTGATCTTGGTCTTCAAGCAGCGGGTTTTCGTCATGCTTTATTGATTGAAAAAGTTACTCTATTTTGCGATACTTTGAAATTAAATAGGCCAAACTGGCAAGTTGAATGTGGAGATGTTTCAAATACAGAGGAAATGGTAGAGATTATTTCCTCACACATTGGAAATCTAAATAAATTTGATGGTGTATTTGTTGGGGGGCCACCCTGCCAATCTTTTTCTATTGCAGCTAATCAAAGATTTAATAAGGATGGTGAAAATTTTAAGCGTAATGGTTTTGCGAATGAGATAAATGGTAATTTGCTGTTCGAATATATAGCTCTAATTAAACATTTCATGCCTCGTGCTTTCCTTATTGAAAATGTGCCAGGGTTGATCGATCTTGATAACGGTGAGCAATTAGAGAAAGCTTATCGAGAGCTTGAATTATTTGGCTATACTATTCATCAGCCATTAATTTTAAAAGCTGATTCTTACTTTGTTCCTCAGCAGAGAACACGGCTATTTATCATAGGAAATCGTGTAAATAAAGAATTCAATCCTCCAAAACCTGCTCACCAATCTTTGTCAGTTGGCCCTGTGTTTGAAAAATCCATGAACGGGGTAAAAAATCATATAACTCGTGAACACTCTGCCAAATCTATTTTGAGGTATATGAAACTAGATTATGGAAATCGAGATAAACTGGGGCGTGTTGACCGACTTGACCCTCTACTACCTTCAAAAACTGTGATTGCAGGAGGCAGTGCTGGCGGAGGGCGATCTCATTTACACCCTTACGTCCCAAGAACGCTTTCTGTGAGAGAGTGTGCACGTATACAAACATTTCCCGATGATTATATTTTTCAGGGTTCAGTAGCAAGGCAATTTACCCAAGTGGGAAACGCTGTACCTCCAGTGCTTGGCTCCCAGTTAGGTACTGCTATATTCAGAAGCTTTTTCTAAATTTAGGAATGAATATTGAAACTTTGAAAAATATAGAATTGTTGAACTTGCCCTTCCCTTGGGAAACCAACGCCAGAGGCCAAGTCATTATGACTCCGCACGGTTACGATCATAGTTTTCGTGCTGCTGGATTAGGAAGGATTTTCGCCGAAATTATACCTGAATGGCATTGTGGCTACCAACTTGGCATTTATACCTCCGACGGCGTAAAAGCGCCGGATGTTTCTTTATCCAGCCCCGAATACCACGCCCGTCACCTTAAAGATACCGGCTATGTCACCGAAGCCCCGGAAATCTGCATCGAAGTCATGTCGCCATCTAATAGCTGGCAGGAAATGCTGGATAAAATGCCTTTGTATTTTGAAGTGGGCGCACTAGAGGTCTGGATAGTAGATGTCGAGGGTAAGGTTTTCTTTTTCGCAGATGGCAACGAAAAACTCCAAATCAGCCGATTAATACCTGAAGCTCCACAATCTATTTAACAACGCCACTGCAAACGTATTGCTGGTTCCCAAGCTCCAGCTTGGGAACCGCTCCCTACAAGCTCCGGCTTGCTTCAACCGGGAAAGCTTAAACATTAAGAATTCCGTTCCCAAGCTGGAGCTTGGGAACGAGAGTAAAACACGATGACCGACATACATTCACACAAAATCTTAATCCTAGACTTCGGTTCCCAATATACCCAGTTGATTGCCAGGCGCGTCCGTGAAATCGGGGTGTATTGCGAGATTCATCCTTGGGATTGCAACGAAGACTATATCCGCGAATTTAAACCGCGTGGCATTATTCTTTCAGGTGGCCCGGAAACTGTCACAGAAACCGACACACCCCGCGCTCCAAACATCGTGTTTGAACTCGGCAAGCCGGTATTGGGCATTTGCTATGGGATGCAAACCATGGCGGAACAACTTGGCGGAAAGGTGGAACCCGCTGCCCATCGGGAATTCGGCTATGCGCAAGTGCGCGCTAGAGGCCATTCCATTTTAATGCGCAATATCGAAGACCACGCCAGCCCGGAAGGGTTTGGCTTACTCGACGTATGGATGAGCCACGGCGATCAAGTGACAGTGCTACCACCCGGTTTCAAGATAATCGCCAGCACCGACACCGCGCCTTTTGCCGGCATGGCAGACGAGGACCGGCGATTCTACGCACTGCAATTCCACCCTGAAGTGACTCACACTCGGCAAGGCAAGCGCATTTTGGAACGCTTTGTGCGGGGCATTTGCGATTGCAATGCATTGTGGACAGCCCGCAATATCATCGAAGAAAGCATCAGCAATATTCGAAAAAAAGTCGGCAATGAACAGGTCATCTTAGGGCTTTCTGGTGGCGTGGATTCGTCAGTGGTCGCTGCGTTACTGCATGAAGCCATAGGCGAGCAACTGACATGTGTTTTCGTAGACACTGGCCTATTACGATTGCATGAAGGCGATCAAGTGATGGCGACTTTTGCCGAACATATGGGTGTCAAGGTTATCCGGGTCAATGCTTCAGAGCGATATTTTGACGCGCTCAAAGGCGTGGAAGACCCTGAGCAAAAACGCAAAATCATCGGCGGTTTGTTCATTGAAATTTTCGACCAAGAAGCCAACAAACTGGCTGATGCCCGCTGGCTGGCCCAAGGCACAATCTACCCGGATGTGATTGAATCGGCAGGTTCTAAAACTGGCAAGGCCCATGTCATCAAGTCCCATCATAATGTCGGCGGTTTGCCCAAGGACATGAAGCTCAAACTGATCGAGCCATTGCGGGAATTGTTCAAAGATGAAGTCCGGGAAATTGGCTTGGAATTGGGTTTGCCATCAGAAATGATAAACCGCCACCCCTTCCCTGGACCCGGCTTAGGTGTCAGAATTTTGGGCGAGGTGAAACTGGAATATGCCGAACTATTACGTCGGGCCGATGCGGTATTCATTGAAGAGTTATACCGGCATGGTTTGTATGAAAAAACCAGTCAGGCGTTTGCTGTATTTTTGCCGGTCCGTTCGGTGGGCGTGATGGGCGATGGCCGTCGCTATGATTATGTCGTCGCGTTGAGGGCGGTCGAAACAGTGGATTTCATGACCGCACATTGGGCGCATTTACCTTACGAATTCCTTGATCTTGTTTCACGCCGCATCATCAACGAAATACCCGGTATTTCTCGGGTAGTCTACGATATTTCCGGCAAGCCACCGGCGACAATAGAATGGGAATAGAAACTTCATCAACTACCTTTGGCATATCTGAGTATAATCAAGCTGATATGAGTTACGTTCCTGACAAGCTTGGGATTTATCGCCCCCTTATTCCCGTCACTCACAGAAATGATGAGTATAGAGAGTCTGATTTCGAGACTTTACTTAAAATGCAATCTAAGCACTTTTGGTACTTAGGTAGGCACAAATTTTTGTTGACAGCTCTCGAGAGGCATACATCTGATTCGCATCAAAGTATTATTGACTTGGGTGGCGGCGTAGGTGGGTGGGCAAGCTATATCTATACCAATGTACCGAATAGGTTCAAAGAAATTGCCATGGGAGATTCTTCCGAAGTTGCTTTACTGGGGGCAAGAGGAGTATTGCCTAAACAGGTTGACTTGTATCAAGTTGACCTGATGAATCTACAAATGAAGAATCGATGGGATATCATTTTCTTACTTGATGTGATTGAGCATTGCCCAGATGACCTAAATATTGTTAGGCAAGCTTATGATGCACTGAAACCTAATGGTAAGCTTATAGTGAGTACCCCTGCCCTCATGGTTTTTTGGAGTCACAATGACGAGTATGGTCAACATTTGAGACGATACTGCATCGCTGATTATCGGAGAATATCGGAACAATCTGGATTTAAACTGGTTGATGCCCGTTATTTTATGTTCTTCCTTAGTCCCCTTTACTGGTTGTCGCGTAAAGCTAAATCTAAGAAATTGACTCGTGCAGAGTTGGAGGCAGCTATATTGAAGGAACATCAAGTACCCAACAGCTTTATCAACAACTTACTTGCTAAAATATTTTTAGCTGAAAGTCCGATTGGACACTATTTTCATTTTCCTTGGGGTACATCTGTGCTAGGTGTATTTGAAAAACCGGGTTGCTAATTTTGTGAGTAGGTGACATTTTTCAAGAGTGCTTGAGTTGGCGTAATGGAGAACCATCAAAAACTGATTGACAAAAAGTGGATGTGCGTTGCTTTGGAACTTGCCCGTCACGCAGAAGGATTATCCGAAGTGCCGGTAGGGGCAGTCTTGGTTAAGAATGAAGAAAGGATAGCCGATGGTTGGAATTGCCCTATTTCAAGCCATGATCCCACCGCCCATGCCGAAATAATCGTGTTGAGGGCGGGCGGGTTGGCGTTGAACAACTATCGCTTGATTGACACTACGCTGTATGTCACCTTGGAACCTTGCGCAATGTGCATGACTGCCATCGTTCATGCAAGGGTAAAGCGATTGGTGTTTGGTGCGCATGACCCCAAACGGGGGGCGGTCTGTAACGCCCTGCATTTGGCTGAGTCCGATTTTCTCAACCATAAAGTGGAATGGACTGGCGGGGTAATGGAAGAGGAATGTTCGGTTTTGCTGAGGAATTTTTTTCGCCGCAAACGTTGACCGGCTCGGTTAATATAAACCGAGTCGGTCAACCTAGTTGCTTATTTTCCAGTCCCTTTGGTCTCAATTTTGGCAGCTTTCTTCAATTCATCAATATGTTGCTGAAGCTTCTGGTCGATTAGCATCTTGCGTATCTGTTCCTTGATGTCTTCAAATGGAGGCGGTGTCAATTTGCGGGCATCCTCGCGCTGAATGACATGCCAGCCAAATTTGGTCTTGACAGGTGCCGAGGTCGTTTCCCCGTTTTTCAAAGATGCCACTGCATTGGAAAACTCCGGTAGCGTCTGCGTTGGATTCAACCAACCCAAATCACCGCCATTTTGCTGTGAAGCAGTGTCCTTTGAATATTTCTTTGCCAGATCGGAGAACTTGGCGCCTTTTTTCAAGCTGGCCAACACATCGTTTGCCTCAGCTTCGGTTTCAAGCAGAATATGCCGTGACTTGAATTCAGTCAAATCCGCACCGGCAATCTTAGTGTCATACACCTTCCTAGATTCTGCATCAGTCACTGTTATGCTTTTGCGGTAATTATCTATCGCCACCTGAGCCAACACATCCCGGTCGGCATTTTCCAATCGCCCGGCAATGGATGGGCTGTTTTGGAGATTCTGACTTTCCGCTTCTTGCCTCAACAACTCATGGCTTACCAAATAGTCAATGGCCTTGTCTTCTGGCACTTTTTGATCGGGGTTCTGTTTGGCAATTTCGCCCATCAAACTAGTTAGCGCGTTTTTACTGATGGCTTTGCCATTCACTATGGCGACTGCATTGTCCAAACTTACCGTGGAGGCGGAGCTTTTGTCTGCACCTCCTTTACCACCCATGGAACTGCAACCCGGAAGAGTCAGCATGGATGACAGAAAAAATGCACCCAATACATAAAACTTTTTCATGAGAAATAATCCTTATGTTTTATTACTTTGCCGGACTGCCTGCGGGCGGGACTGGCGGGGTGGCAGGATTAGCTGGTTTGGCGACTGGCGGTGGCACGACAACTGGAGCCGGTGCGGCCGCTTGCGGCTTCGCTTCTTCGGTTGGTGGCGGTGTCGGCGGGGTCAAACGCTCGATCTTTGCCGATGCCTTCAAATCCTCAACATGTTTTTGCAGTTTTTGCCCAACCAAGACGTTGCGAAATTGCTCTTTCACGGCATCATAAGGGGGTGGAGTTTGCTCGCGAGAATCTTCCCGCTGGATGACATGGAAGCCGAATTGGCTTTTAACCGGTGCAGTGACGGTTTCGCCATTTTTCAGGCTTGCCACGGCAGCAGAAAACTCGGGAACCATTTGTTGAGGATTGAACCAGCCCAATTCACCCGCGTTTTGTTTGGCGCTTGGGTCTTTGGACAGTTTTTTTGCCAACTCATCAAATTTAGCGCCTTTCGCCAACTTGGCCAACACATCCTTGGCTGCTTCTTCAGTCTCCAACAAGATATGGCGCGCCTTGTACTCGGTATTTTTCATGGACGCAACGCGGGTATCGTATTCCTTTTTCAACTCATCCTCTGTCACTGTGGCAGTTTTACGGAAATTCTCCACGCTCGCCTGCACCAGAATTTCCTTTCCAGCATTTTCGATTTTTGCGGCAATGGTTGGGTCCTTCGCCAAGTTTTGCTTTTCAGCTTCTTGCCGTAACAATTCCCGGGCAATCAGGCCATCAATCACTTTGTCTTCCGGGATGCCTTGACCGCCACTACGCTGAGACATTTCAGACATGATGGACTGTAATAACGCCCGGCTGATTGGTTGACCGTTGACAATGACCACGGTGGTTTCCGCCGTCGGTTTTACATCAACAAGACTGGAGGAAGATGTGGGATTGGGAGTGAACGACGTACTCTTTTGAGCATTGTCGGATTGATTGTTACATCCAGCAAAAACGAGAAGGCTGGCAACTGCTGTGGCACAAAGGGCTTGTTTTTTCATTCAGTAATCCTATTTAGTTTACAAGTCGATTAAATTCGGTAGGTGTGTAAGCTTTGATGCTGAGTGCATGTATGTCTGTCCGCATCATTTCCCCAAGCGCCTCATACACTAATTGATGGCGCCGGACTAAGGGTTTCCCTTCAAACGCTTCAGTGACAATTGTCGCATAAAAATGACCGCCACCGCTTTCTTGGACGCCTTTATGACCGGCATGGCTTTGGCTGTCGTCATAAATCTCCAGTTGAACAGGGCAAAGCGTTTCTTGGAGTCGCTGCTTGATTTTCTCGGAACGGGTGGAAGGCATCAGAAGACCTTTTTAAATGGCTTTACAGTGACACGGGCATAGACCCCCGCCAATTGGTAAGGATCGGCATCGGCCCATTCTTTAGCCGATGGCAAACTGGAAAATTCTGCCACAATCAGGCTACCGGAAAAACCTGCCGGACCTGGGTCTTCGGCATCTATGCAAGGATGCGGTCCAGCCAGTACTAGACGCCCTTCGTCCTGCAAGGTTTTAAGCCTTGCCAAATGGGCCGGACGAGTCTGTTTGCGTAACTCTAAACTGTTGGCATTGTCTTCGGCAATAATCGCGTAAAGCAATGTTCAATCCTCCTCTGCTTCGGGTTCTGGCAAGTGTCGGGACAGGTAAAATGATTGCAATATTACAAATAAAAATGTAAGGCCCAACATGCCAAACATCTTAAAATTCACCCAAGTATCGGTAGTGAAATAAGACATGACGTAATAATTTATGCCGCCAATCAAAAAGAAAAAGAATGTCCAACTCAGGTTCAGCGTCTTCCAGATGCTAGTCGGCAAACTCAGGTTGCCCCCCATCATGCGTTCAATCATGGTTTTGTCACCGAGCCATTGGCTGGCTAAGAACAAGAAACCGAATAGCCAATTGACGACAGTGGGTTTCCATTTGATAAACTGCTCATCTTTCAAATATAGGGTTAGCCCCCCAAAGACCAATATAATGATCAGGGTCATCAAGTGCATAGTCTCGAACTTACGAGTTTTCAACCAGGCAATCAACACTTGTAGGATGCTTGCAACGATAGCTACACCGGTAGCCACGTATATGTCAAACACCTTGTAGGCGATAAAAAAAAGCAGAATGGGGAAAAAATCGAAAAGCAGCTTCATGATGTTAGTAAATGGATGGTTAAATTCTTTGCGGCCAAGATAGATGCGCCTTAGAAGCGTGACTTTCCTTAGGCTTGTGTTGATAATTGGAATCTAGCAAGGTCGTTTACTCGCATAGATTTCATTTAGTCGCTATTTTAACCACAATCGACATAAATTTCACTGCCAATCAACAAATTTTAGCAAATCCTTTAAGGGTATGATGAACGAACAATCCAAATTAGAACTGGAAGCAGCAAGCTTTCGACGGCTCCTAGCCCATTTGCAGGAACGCACCGAGGTACAAAACATCGACTTGATGATTCTCTCTGGCTTCTGCCGCAACTGTCTTGCCAAGTGGTATAGTGCCGAGGCAAAAGCGCGTGGGCTAGACATTGACTACACTACTGCACAAGAGATTATATATGGAATGCCCTATTCCGAATGGAAACAAAAGCACCAAACCGAAGCCACCCCCGAACAACTCGCCGCAATGGCTGAAATCCAGCGCCAACAGCAAGAAGGCGGACATTGATTGATGAGACCAACATTAGGCCACCTTATAGCCCAATACTGTTGAAATAAGCCGTCATTCCGGCATGGATCGCCGGACAAATCGGCAGGATAGCCGATTTGCACAGCTTTGCTGCCCGAAGGGTGAGGGACAGGGATTGTCCCTCATGCATCCAGATTGCATGGGTGCCCCAAATTCGCGCCGTCCATGGAGCCTCGGTTCCGGCGCTCCCTGCCGGAACGACGGATAAATCCTTAATTAAACAGCATTGACCCTATAGCCGGTCTAACGGACTGACCACACCCTTGCCTCCCCGGTTCAGCACATGGGTGTAAATCATCGTTGTCGAAACATCCTTATGGCCCAGCAATTCTTGCACCGTGCGGATGTCATAACCCGATTCCAACAAATGAGTGGCGAAGGAATGGCGCAGGGTGTGCGGGGACACCGGCTTGGCAATCTTCGCTGCCAGCGCCGCCTTGCGCATCGCCCGCTGCACCGCCTGTTCCTGCACATGATGCCGCCTTCGCACCCCCGACACCGGGTCCACCGAAAACGAACCCGCCGGAAACACATACTGCCATCCCCATTCTTTCGTTCTCCCCTCTCCCTC
>CAIWDB010000179.1 GCA_903911305.1 uncultured Methylococcaceae bacterium
TCGTCGCGGCCTTGCTTAACCATCAACTCCTGCCCCTCAAACCCGGACGACCGGAGGGATGGCCTAGTTTGCCGGAAATCAATGGCCCAACGCTGGCAATTTGCGCGGCGGAAGGAGGGTGAAAAAACCTACACTTGTAAGCGGACCCCATCCCGGTGATGGTGTTGGGCCGATTGGCGGTTGATCTGACATGGCAGCGCCACGGGCTGGGAAAGGCGCTACTGCGCGATGCCATTTTGCGCACGGTGCAGGTTTCTGAACTGGTCGGCATCAAGGCGCTGCTGGTTCACGCGCTTTCCGAACCCTCCGTTCAGTTTTACGAATCCCATGGGTTCCATCCTTCCCCAACCCATCCCCGGACGCTTTTCCTGCCGTTGTCAGAAGTGTGAACCGGCATGATATGGCATTGATAAGCAATGAAGATATTTTATGAAAATATAGCTTTCATGAAAAAGATAATTCATATAATATGTAATTCATGAAAACAATTGTCATTGCAAACCAAAAGGGCGGCTCTGGAAAATCCACAGTCACGGTCCATCTGGCGGCGGCGGCCGAACACGCGGGGCATGGCCCGGTGGTCATTTCCGACACCGATCCGCAAGGCACGGCGGGGGACTGGTTCAACCAGCGCAAGAAGTCGGGCTTCGACACGCCCCTGTATGCGCCCCTCGCGCTGCCCGAACTCCATGCCAAGGTTCGCGATCTTGACGCCGCCGGGGCATCCTACCTGTTTGTCGATACGGCCCCTTCGCTGGGGGCGGTGAATGCGGATTTGTTTGCCATCGCCGATTTCATCTTGATCCCGTTGAACCCCACCCCCGCCGATCTTCGCGCACTGGTCAAAGGCATGCCGACTATCCGGCAGTCGGGCAGGCCGTTCAGTTTTGTGATGTCCCGCGTCAGGCCGAACCTCCGCAACAACGAGGGGGCCGCGATGGCCTTGGAGGCGCTCGGCATGGTTTTCGCCGCCCGGATGCATGAGCGCGTGATTTACGCGGAAACCTTCGCCCATGGCAAAACCGCCTTGGAGATCGACCCCAAGGGGATTGCCGCATCGGAGCAAATGGCGCTATGGCTTCAAGTCCGCGACAAGCTTATATAAAAGTATAATTAAATAAAGAAATAAATCATGAAAGCGAGAATTATATAATGAGCAAACGCCCAACGATTGATTTGATGACGCTGACCAGCCAAGAAGCCTCGCCCATGCCGGAGGCGTTGCAGCGCACCCCCGTCAAGGCCAGAACCCCGACCGCCAATCTTCAACCGCTGGCATTCAAAGTCCCGCCGGAATTCCGGCGGCGCTTCCGGCAACGCGCGGCGGATGCCGACATGAAGTTGAACGAATTGCTGTTTGAGGCACTGGAGGCGTGGGAGGAAAAAAAAGGGGTTGAAAAGAAGAATTCATGAAAAGCATAAATATATAATTCATCCAGCTATTGGACCAGTGAGTCTGCATGGCTTTTCTATTGAACGTTCCCTAATTACCAGCGTGGTCAGGATGCATGCATAGATGAATCATCAATCCCTATCCGCCTTCATCTGGTCGGTTGCCGACCTGTTGCGGGGCGATTACAAACAATCCGATTACGGCAAAGTCATCCTGCCGTTCACCGTGCTGCGCCGTTTGGACTGCGTATTGGAAGGCACCAAGGAGGCCGTGCTGGCCGAGAATTGGGACAAGCTCAAGCTGGGCTTGAATGCCGAACCGTTCCTGTTGCGTAAGGCCGGCCAAAGCTTCTACAACATTTCGCCCCTAGACATGAAAAAGTTGATGGGCGACCAGGATCACATCCGGGAAAACCTGTTCAGCTACATCCAAGGGTTTTCGGCGGCGGTGCGCGACATCTTCGAGCGATTCAATTTTTTTATTCAGGTTGACGGCCTCGCCAAAGCCGGGTTGCTGTATCAGGTGGACGAGCGTTTCGCCAACGTGGATTTGCATCCGGACAAGGTCAGCAATAGCCAGATGGGGCTGGTGTTCGAGGAACTCATCCGCAAGTTTGCGGAAATTTCCAACGAAACCGCTGGTGAGCATTTCACCCCGCGCGAGGTCATCCGCCTGATGGTCAACCTGTTGTTCATTGAGGATGACGACGTGCTGGCGAAGCCGGGCGTGGTGCGCACCATCTACGACCCTACCGCCGGCACGGGCGGCATGTTGTCGGTGGCGGGGGAATACTTGGAGGAACACAACCCGCAGGCCCGCCTGACCATGTTCGGGCAGGAGCTTAACGACGAATCTTACGCGATTTGCAAGGCCGACATGCTCATCAAGGGGCAGGATGTCGCCAACATCAAACCCGGCAACACCTTTTCCGAAGACGGCCACCCGCACAAGAAATTCGACTACATGCTGTCCAATCCGCCGTTCGGCGTGGAATGGAAGAAGGTCGAAAAGGAAATCCGCAAGGAATACGAAGCCCAAGGCTACAACGGGCGGTTCGGGCCTGGCCTACCGCGTGTGTCGGACGGCTCCTTGCTGTTCCTGCTGCACCTGATTTCCAAAATGCGCCCCCTCAATGACGGCGGCAGCCGCTTCGGGATTGTGCTTAATGGGTCGCCGTTGTTCACCGGCGGGGCCGGTTCCGGCGAAAGCGAAATCCGCCGTTATGTGTTGGAAAACGACCTGGTGGAAGCCATTATTGGCCTGCCCACGGACATGTTCTACAACACCGGCATTTCCACCTATGTGTGGATACTGTCCAACCGCAAGCCCCAGCATCGCCAAGGCACGGTGCAATTGATTGATGCCAGCGGCTTCTGGCAGAAGATGCGCAAAAGCCTGGGGTCCAAGCGCAAGGAACTGTCCGACGAACACATTGCCGAAATCACCCGGCTGTTCGGGCAATTCGTCGAAGCCTACGACGAATCACCCCCCTCGCCCTCGGTGGGAGAGGGGCCGGGGGAGAGGGTCCGCAAAAAGCCCATTTCCCGCATATTCAAAAACGCTGATTTCGGCTACCGGACCATCACCGTCGAACGTCCCTTGCGCGACGACAAGGGCAACATCGTGCGGATTGAAAAGGGCAAGCAGAAGGGCAAGCCGCAACCGGACACCAGCCTGCGCGACACCGAGAACGTGCCGCTGTCCGAGGATGTGGAACGCTATTTCAAGCGCGAAGTGCTGCCTCATGCCCCGGATGCGTGGATCGACCACGACAAAACCAAGGTCGGCTATGAAATCCCCTTCAACCGACATTTCTATGTTTTCGAACCGCCCCGCGAACTGGCCCAGATTGACGCGGATTTGAAGCGATGCACTGACCGGATTTTGACGATGATTGCGGGGTTGTCGGCATGAGTAGCAAAATGGATACGCAATTGCGAGGTATTGAGATGACTGAAAACCAAACCAGAATATCAAACCATGCTAGTTGACGAAATCGTAATGCCCAAGCGTGAAGATCGTTATTTAAGAGAGGATAAATCATGAGTCTAGCCGAAACCATTTATCAACACAGCCTGCTACTCCCTGAACCGGCTGCCCGTGAAGCGCTCGATTTCATCGAGTTTTTGGAGGAACGCTATGGGCAAGCTGCGGCACAGGCGGCAGACGATGAGAAAAAACGGCAAGCGGCACTCGCCCATATCGCCGCCGTGCGGGTTCATTGGCAAGATAAACCTATTCCAGATCGTGATGCGCTTTACGATGAGGCGCGGGGCTGATATGTGCGGCTTTCTGGATAGCAATATCGTACTGTACGCTTTTGGCGACGATGAAATAAAAGCCCCTATAGCCAATAGCCTGCTGGCCAAATACCCCACTATTTCAACGCAGGTGATCAACGAATGCAGCCATGTCATGCGGCGCAAGCTGTACTGGAAGCCCGATAAAATCGCCGAGGAGTTGGAATTGTTGCTGTTTGTCGTGCGCCTTCATCTCGTCGACATGCGTCACATCCGGCAAGCCTGGAAAATCGCAGCACGTTATGGATTCAGTCACTATGACAGCGTGATTGTGGCTACCGCACTGGATGCACGTTGCGAGCAATTATTCAGTGAAGACCTGCAACATGGGCAAATCATTGAAGGACGGTTAAGCATTGTCAACCCGTTTTTGGAAACCACTCAATCATGAGTTTCCCACGTTACTCGAAATACAAAGTGGTAGAAGGCCGGAATAAGCCCGCTTCATCACGCAAGATTTACAACACACTGCTTATCCTTCTGCATGGCATGGATACCATTACTAGGCATCACCATTGGCGAAACCGTCTAAAAGATTTGATTTTCAAGCACACTATCCCCGTCGCAGATATGGATTTCCCTGATAATTGGATAGACCGCCCCATCTGGCAGGAGGCCGCATGAGCTTTCCACGCTACGAAAATTACAAAGACAGCGGAGTGGAATGGCTGGGGGAAGTACCTGGGAATTGGAAGACGGGACGATTTTCCCGCGTAATCTACGCTATTAAAGATGGCACTCATGGCACATTTACTCGCACGATTGAAGGACGACCATTTCTTAGTGCAAAAAACGTTCAGGATGGGAAAATTGTAATTTCTGATGAGGAGAGCCTAATATCAGATGAAGATCACTATTCAATAGTTTCTAATGGTTTTCCTAAGCTTGGCGACTTATTATTGACAATAGTCGGAACGATTGGAAGATCATGTATTTACATTTATGATATTCCTATCGCATTTCAACGAAGCGTATGTTTCGTTCGTTTTGTTGATGGGGTTTATTCAAAGTTTTTTTATTACTTGACCCAATCTAAGTTTTTTCAGGAACAACTTACGAGTCGCTCCAAAAGCGCGGCACAAGGTGGTGTTTACATGGGCGATGTGTGTGCGTTATCTATCGTTTATCCTGACAATTTTATTGATCAACAAACCATCGCCGCCTTCCTCGACCGCGAAACCGCCAAGATTGATGAACTGATTGCCGAACAGCAACGGCTTATCGAACTGTTGAAGGAAAAGCGTCAAGCGGTTATTTCCCATGCAGTCACCAAAGGGCTTAACCCCAATGCAACGATGAAGGATTCCGGCATTGAATGGCTGGGCGAAGTGCCGGAACATTGGGAGGTGAAGAGACTTAAATTCTTAATGGATGAAATTAAGGCTGGGCCTTTTGGGTCGGCATTGACAAAAGACATGTATGTAACATCTGGATACAGGGTATTTGGTCAAGAACAGGTTATACCAATAGGACTTACGCAAA
>CAIWDB010000180.1 GCA_903911305.1 uncultured Methylococcaceae bacterium
ATTGATGATTCATAAGCATATTAACTATTACTTCCATCATTTAGGCGATGACATACCGGCTGGGGTCGTGGTGTTCTTGGTTGCCTTGCCGCTATGTCTGGGCATAGCGATGGCATCCGGCGCGCCTTTGTTCGCCGGTGTGATTGCCGGCGTGGTCGGCGGCATCGTCGTGGCGTGGCTGAGCGGTTCCCAACTGAGCGTCTCCGGTCCTGCGGCGGGCCTGACCGTGATCGTGTTGGCTGCCATCCAAAAACTGGGCAATTTTGAAAGTTTTTTGCTTGCCGTCGTCATCGCTGGCGGTATACAACTCGCGTTAGGATTTTTGCGGGCGGGTATTATCGGCGCTTATTTTCCTTCGGCGGTCATCAAGGCCATGCTGGCGGCTATCGGCTTGATTTTGATCATGAAGCAAATCCCCCATGTGGTCGGCTTCGATTCTGATTATGAGGGTGATGAATCTTATATGACGGAGGATGCCCAATCGACGGTATCTGAGATATTCGAGTCGCTAGGATCATTTTCATTGGGTCCGGTGATTGTCAGTGCTGTAGCCATCATCATTTTGCTGGCATGGGAAAGTTCGCTGTTCAAGCGCAACCGGATTTTATCCCTCATCCCCGGACCCTTGATCGCCGTGTCATGGGGCATTGCTTTTAACCTTTTCACTTTAGACAACCCTCTGTTAGGAATCCATAAAGAACATTTAGTCAGTCTGCCAGCCATCCAAGGCATAGGTGGATTTATTCAACAACTCAGATTCCCCGATTTTTCCCAATTAACCAACCCGGAGGTTTACTTCATCGCCATCACCATCGCGATAGTCGCCAGTTTGGAGTCTTTGTTAAGCTTGGAGGCTACGGATAAGCTAGACCCGTTAAAAAGGGTGGCCTCTACGAATCAGGAATTGAAAGCCCAAGGGATTGGCAACCTCATCAGCGGGATGATGGGTGGCTTGCCGATGACAGCGGTTATTGTGCGCAGTGCAGCCAATGTCAATTCGGGCGGAAAGACCAAAGTCGCCTGTTTTTTTCACGGAATTTTGTTGCTGTTGAGCGTGATGTTCCTGTCCCAATACCTCAATTACATTCCCTTGGCCAGCTTGGGTTGCATTTTGCTGCTGACAGGTTACAAACTGGCAAAGCCTAAGCTTTTCATGGACATGTATGCCAAGGGTATCAATCAATTTGCACCCTTCATCATTACTGTGATTGCCATCTTGATGATCGATCTGTTGAAAGGCATGGCGTTCGGGATGGTGTGCGGCTTATTCTTTGTGATCAAAGCGAACTTCCACTCCGCGATAAGCCTGACCCAAGACGGTAGCAATTATCTGCTAAGGTTGCAAAAGGATGTGTCGTTTTTGAATAAGGCATTACTGCGCACTTATTTAGACCGGGTGGAAGATAATAGCTATCTGATCATTGACGGAAGCAAAGCCCAATTCATTGACCAAGACATCATGGAAACCATTCAAGACTTCGTCAATGCAGCCAAAGACGACAACATAAGAGTGGAATTAAAGAAAGTCGGTGGATTGACGCTGCAACCTTGATAAATTTTCAGGCTCGCTGAACTTTCCATAAATGCCCCTGCCCTATTGCATAGGTATCTAAAGAACTTACTAGGCATTGATTTTACTCCCCTCTCCCTAAATCCCTCTCCCCAAAGGGGAGAGGGACTTGTGTAGATACTTATGGCCCTATTGGGCGTACACTTAACCGTTTTACAACCCATAACCACTTTTGGAGAACACTATATGAGCGAACTCATCGTCATTGCATACGACAACCCGTTTGAAGCTGAAGAAGTCCGCATCAAGCTAATCAAAATGCAGCGGGATTATTTGATCGACATGGAAGATGCCGTTGTCGCAGTCAAAAGCGCCGAAGGCAAAATCAAACTGAACCAAGCGTATCAACTGACGGCTGCCGGTGCGGTCAGTGGCGGGTTTTGGGGGGCATTGATCGGATTGCTGTTTTTAAACCCCTTGCTTGGCGCGGCTGTCGGTGCCGGGGCTGGCGCACTGTCCGGCGCACTGACCGATGTGGGCATCAATGACGATTTTATGAAGGAACTGGCCGCAACCCTCAAGCCCGATTCCTCAGCCTTGTTCGTGCTCGTTCGCAATATGACGGCGGACAAAGTTCTGGATGAACTGAAGGGAAGCGGCGGCAAAATATTGAAAACTTCATTGTCACATGATGACGAAGAAAAGCTACAATCCGCGCTCGACGCAGCCAAATAGATCCATCCCTTGAGATAACATGCTTCCCAAGTATGTTATCTCTAGGTTTTAAGGACACTCTTTATTGGTCATTCATCCGATACCGGGTTTTGCCGACCCTTTCAGTTCCATTACCCATTTAACTGCCGCTTTGGTTTTTTGCTACCTTGGCTTTTTTTTGGTGGCTAGGGGTCGTGGCAGCGCAGAGAAAATAATCTCTCTTTCAGTATTTGTCTTTAGCGTCGTATTTCTTCTGTCTATGAGCGGCGTATATCATCTATTGCCTGGCGGGACAGGACGCGTGGTATTGCAAAGACTAGACCACGCAGGCATTTTCATCCTGATTGCGGGTAGCTTTACCCCGTTGCACACACTCATGTTTAAGGGCTTTTTGCGTTGGGGCATATTAGTGATCATCTGGTGCTTGGCAATCGCCGGACTCACCCTCAAAGTCATTTTTTTTGACAGCATACCCGAATGGATTAGCCTAAGTGTTTATTTAGGCTTAGGCTGGCTTGGCCTGCTTTCCGGCTTATTGTTAATGCGGAGGTATGGAATGTCCTTTATTCAACCGCTGGTATTAAGTGGCTTGGCTTATTCTCTGGGCGGAATAACCGAATATTTCCATTGGCCTGTTTTAATTCCCGGCGTTCTTGGGCCTCATGAGATTTTCCACGTCGCAGTCATTGCCGGCATTGGTTTTCACTGGCACTTTATCGGTCAATGCTTGAATAAAATTGCTGATCATCCTTAAATAACTGATGTTAACACGGACGCAAGTTTGCTTATTTTCTTGCATGACGGGAGCGTCAAAGCCTGTCCTGAGCGAAGTCGAAGGGCTTGCTTTGACAAAATAATTGGAAATATTAGCTAATCGGCAAACAGATACGAGCCAATCCAATATCTTTTGCAGTATCATGTACGGTATTTTCAAATTCTTCCCCTTGCCGCACCTGCGTGGATATAAATATGAAGCTTCCGAATCTATTGCGCCCCAAATGGCAACATTCCAATGATTCAGTCCGCTTGTCCGCTGTTCAAAAGCTGGACGATCAAGCAATACTCGCCGAAATTGCAACGCTTGACCCGGACAACTCAGTGCGTGAAGCCGCCATCAATAAACTATTGGATCAAGGCATCTTAGCTGAAATCGCCATTGCAGATGAGGTTGAAGCGCTCTGTGCATCTGCCGTTGCCAAGCTGACGGAACAAACTGTCCTAGCCGATGTGGCTAGGAAAGCAATAAAACCACATATTCGCTTAAGCGCCCTAGCTAAACTTGATAACCAATTTATTCTGGCCAATATCGCAATCAGCACCAAAGATGAAGCGGTCGGGAAAGCGGCAGTGGAAAGATTGGACGATCAAACCTTGCTTAGCGAGATTGCCAAGAATGCCGTTCATGCCGATGTGCGTGAAGCCGCCTTCCACAAGCTAGAAGACCAAAGGGTCATTGCCGATGTTGCCAAAACAGCCAATAATGCAGAGTTGCGGGCATCTGCCTTGGGCAAGCTGACTGATCAAGCCAGTTTTGCCGAAGTGGCCCACGAAGCGGGCCATGCCGATATACGCAAAAATGCTTTGCAGCGAGTGACTGACGAGGCCATTCTTGCCGAAATTGCCAAATATTCGACGGACGGGGAAGCCCGCCTGTCGGCACTGCATAAATTGTTCGATCAAGCCAGCCTCATGGACATTGCCAAATATGGAAGTTTTGACGACACACGCTCTGCTGCTGTGCAAAAGCTAGCCGACCAAGAAGTCTTGGCCGAAGTGGCAAAATCCGACTTGGATGCTTTTGTCCGCAAAACAGCCTTGCAAAGGTTAACCGACCAAGCCGTTATTGCCTATATCGCATGGAACGATAGCAATATTTTTGTGCGCGAGGCCGCAGTCCTCAGATTGACCGACCAATCGGTCATTGCCGACATAGCCCAACGCAACTCCAGTTGGGCCGTCCGAAAAACTGCGACGCAAATATTGCACAACCAGACGGTGCTTGCCAACATCGCTGACAAGGACGAGGAAGCCTATGTCCGCGAGACTGCTGTTCAAAATTTGACCGATCAAACATTATTGGCCACTATTGCCCAATGCAATAGTACTTGGTCGGTACGCAAACTGGCCGTGCAGGAATTGGCCGATCAATCCTTAATCGCTGAAGTGGCAAAAGGCGATGACAATACTTATGTACGGGAGGCGGCTGTGAAGAGTTTGAGCGATATGTCAGTTCTCGCCGATGTTGCCAAATATGCCAACGATGCCTGTGTGCGCAAAGCAGCCGCCCACAAGCTGGGAGACCCTTTTGTTTTTGCCGAGGTTGCCAAAACCGATGAGGATTGGTGTGTGCGTAAATACGCGGTATGGGAATTGACAGACCCGGAGATTCTCGCCGAAATTGCCACACAAGATGAAAATGATTTTGTACGCGAAGCTGCCGTTTTAAAATTAACCAACAGTACCCTGTTAACTAATATAGCCAAAAATGACCCATCCACCTTTGTGCGTAAAGCCGCCATCCGAAAATTGACCGAGCCTATGGAGGTTTTGTAGGCACTTGCACAATCTGAACGCCCAATGTCCAAACCCATGCCACTGCAAGACAATCGTGAAACCGCCGAAGCTTTGTTGACAGTGTTGCATGATTTAGTGCAAGAGCTTCATCCCGGCTGGCCGTTGTCAAACCTCTCCCTTGATAGTTCCTTGGACAAAGATTTAGGCTTGGACAGTTTAGGCCGGGTTGAATTGATGCACCGCATCGAACGCCGCTTTGATGTGGTTCCACCAGAACGATTGTTTGCTGAAGCGGAAACCCCGCGTGATCTGCTACGAGCCTTGTTGCAAGCCGACCCGACCCACAGCAAAAACCTCGACATCATAGAGATTGCCAACTGGACAGTCGGTGAAGGGCAAGCCGCTCCTCACAATGCCACGACACTGGTTGCCACCTTGAATTGGCATGTCACCCAACATCCTGACCGGATTCATATTCGATTTTATAGCGACCATGATGAAGGACACACCATAAGCTATCTTCAATTGCAAACTGAAGCAGCCAAAATTTCGGCTGGCCTTCAAGTGGCGGGGGTACGCAAAGGGGAAGCCGTTGCCATCATGCTCCCCACCGGGGCAGACTATTTTTTCAGCTTCTTTGGCGTATTGCTGGCTGGCGGTGTGCCTGTGCCGATGTATCCGCCCCCAAGGATGTCACAATTGGAGGACCAATTACGCCGATATGTGGCGATTCTCTCCAATTGCGCCGCCCCGGTCATGATTACTGTGCCAGAAGGCAAGCAGCATGCTCAATTGCTTTGTTCCTTGGTGGGTAGCTTGTCGCATGTGGTGTCCGTTGAGGAATTGGCGAATGTAGGCGGCAATCCTACCACGCCTTTCATTAACCCTAATGACATTGCCTTTTTGCAATATACCTCGGGCAGCACTGGCACGCCCAAGGGCGTGGTGTTGACTCACGCCAATTTAATGGCCAATGTCCGCGCCATGGGATTGGCGGTCGATGTAAGGCCCGATGATGTGTTTGTCAGTTGGCTCCCGCTTTATCACGACATGGGTTTGATCGGAGCATGGCTAGGCAGCCTTTACCATGCCATACCCTTAGTCGTCATGCTACCGCTCAGTTTCATCTCCAAACCACAGCGATGGTTAAACGCCATCCATCGCTTTCGCGGCACGTTGTCAGCGTCTCCGAACTTTGGCTATGAAATTTGTCTGCGCCGATTGGAAGCAAGCGACACGGCGGAGTTGGACTTGTCCTGCTGGCGGGCCGCGTTCAACGGTGCGGAGGCGGTCGTGCCGGAAACCATCGAACGCTTCATTGAGCGTTTCAAGCCCAACGGATTCAAGGCAGAATCCATGTTGCCGGTGTATGGGCTTGCCGAATCATCTGTCGGCTTGGGTTTTCCTCAGTTGGGGCGAGGACCGCTGATCGACCGTATTCAACGCGAGCCGTTCAGCCGCTATGGCACGGCTATTCCAGCCAGCAGTGAGGACTCGTCAGCGCTTCGCTTCGTCGCCTGTGGCTTGCCCCTGCCGGGCCATCAAATCCGAGTGGTGGATGACAGCGGCCGGGAATTGCCCGAGCGCCGTCAAGGACGGATAGAATTTCGCGGACCTTCTTCCACTAGCGGGTATTTTCATAATATCGAACACACTCGCGCCTTGTTTAATGGCGATTGGCTGGTGACGGGCGATCTCGGCTATATCAGCGAGGGTGAGATTTTTGTCACCGGACGCAAGAAAGACATTATCATCCGGGCAGGGCGCAACATCTATCCACAGGAAGTGGAGCAAGCTGTCAGTGACATAGACGGCATACGCAAAGACTGCGTGGCAGTGTTTGGCGGAGTCAACCCCGCCACTGGCACTGAGCGACTGATCGTATTGGCGGAAACTCGGCGCTTAGACGCGGCGCAATCGGAAGTTCTAAAGGCTCAAGTCAACACGGCGGTGACCAATCTGCTCGGCGAACCACCCGATGACATTGTACTTGCCCCACCTGGTACCGTACTGAAAACATCCAGCGGCAAAGTCAGGCGGGCCGCAATCCGCGAAGGGTATGAGCAAGGGTCCGTTGGCAA
>CAIWDB010000181.1 GCA_903911305.1 uncultured Methylococcaceae bacterium
CAGAAAAAACAGTCATTGTATAATATCCAGCTATACAGACATGCGGGAATAGCTCAGTTGGTAGAGCACAACCTTGCCAAGGTTGGGGTCGCGAGTTCGAGTCTCGTTTCCCGCTCCAAGATTCAAAACAAAAAGCCGCGACGTTTCAACGCGGCTTTTTAGTTTAACCCACTCGGCTGAGTGGCAGAATGGTCATGCAGCGGCCTGCAAAGCCGTGTACGCCGGTTCGATTCCGACCTCAGCCTCCACAATCGACATCCAAAGCAATCCATCAGAGACCCCAAGCCAGCATAAATGCTGGCTTTTTAGTCTATTTACTTAGCTTGACAGGGAAGGCCAAAGGCGGATTTTCAGTGGTGCGAGACTGGCAAAGATTAAAAACCTACCCAAAAGCGATTCACTCTTGGATAATACCCGGCGTTGAACCCGAAAATTTTCATTGAGTTTAAGGATAATGATCGTCCCCCTGAAACCTCCGCTAGAAGGCATAACTGCCGAACGCTTCTTGGCCCTGGCACTTGCCTTGTCTCGTGCAAGCAAACGAAATTCCACTGACTTGCAAACCCTGCTTGAAGACGAACTTGTTACGCTTCTGATTGCCGACGGTCCTGAACTCCATGCCCGTCTACTTGCCTCCCGACTGTCAAACAATAAGGATGACGACCCTTTAGCCAAGGCGATAAGCCCCTATCTACAACTGGCTACAACCGATGTCTATGATGAGATTACAGGGCTTTCAATTTTAAGAATGGCTGCATAAACTACTGAATTTTAGCCATGGACTTACTCGCTTATTGGAGATATGACAACTATCTGCGGGATTTGGATACTGGCGCGGGTTTTCATTTCAATTCCAATCAATCGAGGTTGCATACCTCAATTCACAAGGGTGAGAGACTGTGGTTGTTCACCAGAGTCGTCAATGCCGATCAAAACGAGTATCGGCTTCTCGCACGCTTGAATGTAACTGCAAAAACTATCAATGCACCTAGTTACAAGTATGGCGCTTACCGAGCATGGGGCGATACAAGCAATTCACGATATTTCAAAGTTACTGATGATTCCAAACAGGATGTGTTTGAGTTGTTGCGTTTGATTGAGCTTGAAGGCGCGAGTTTGAAATTAAAAAATCGGACTAGCTTAGCACAAGCTTGCCAGACTATACGAGCAGTTCAGCCATTAGGCAGCAAATTGTTGGAATCTTTCTCGGAACAACTTGAGGATGAACCACGCGCAAAAGCAGTACCAGACGAGGAAAAATTAGAGCGGGCTTTGTACTCGATTGGATCGACACAGTTAGACTGGATTCTTGAATCATCGCAGATACCTTATATCGAATCACACAAACAGCGGCTAAGACAATCACAGGAAAGAAACCGACAATTAGTTCAAGGGCTTTATAAATTGTATGATGGAAGATGCCAAGTTACCGGACATGATAGCCCTTTGCTGTATGGAGTGCCAACCGCCGAAGCCCATCATATTGTATATCGTGCGCGAGGTGGCGAGGATGTATTAGAAAATTTGGTTTTACTTTCACCCAATCTGCATCGGGCTATTCATGCAGCAGAGGGGCATTTTGATTACAACACGCTGTCGTTTATATTTTCGAATGGTCGGGTTGAGCCGTTGGTTTTGAATAAGCATTTATCAAAAAGATTTTAGTAATGTTTCAATGTTAAGCTTTTGTGAGATTGATAATAGTGTTAATACTGAGGACTTATGACTGATAGATCAAACATATTTTTGAGCCATGCAAGTCCAGAAGACAACGAGTTTACTCGTTGGCTTGCAAGCAAACTAATACTTTCTGGTTACAAAGTTTGGTATGATTTGGAATATCTTAAAGGCGGAGAATATTTTTGGAAAAAAATAGAAAATGTAATCCGAAATGAATCTATACGATTGATAGCAATTTTATCCGAGAATTCTTATAAAAAGGATGGAGTTCGAAACGAATGGGACTTAGGAATAGCAATTGAAAATTATATTCCTAACTTTGTTATCCCTGTTTTTATTGATGGTTTCAATTCCAGAAATTTGCCAATTAATTTGTATCAAAAGAACTGCATTGAATTTAGTAATGGATGGCATAAAGGACTTGTTCAATTATTAGACACATTAGATGATGCACAAATAATCAAACAATCCAATGTTGATCCAGTCTTGGCAAAAGCGTGTTTGCCTAACCTACCTATAGAGGCAATAAATTGGGTTCATCGTCCTGAAATACTTGAATCCAATTGGTTTAATATTGTATCCCTACCACCGGCAATCGAAACAACAGAAATACTTGGCCCTCAGCGGGAAATTCAGTTTGAAAATGAAACGCGACAAATTCCTTGGTTTGAATTTGGTAATAAGATTATTGGTTTTGCACCACGTTCTGAGATTGTAAAGATGTTCAAAAGCAAGATAGCTTTGAGTGCTATATCTGCAATCGATACAGAAACCTTCCTTAATGGGCAGGTAACTTGGGGTGATGATAAAGTAACTTCTCATGATGCATTTAATAGGGTTGGCTATCTTATTCAACAGGCATGGGATTTGAAGATGGAGAAATTAGGATTAATTTCATACGAATTATCTAATAATAAACTTATTTGGTATGTACCATTTGGTCTTATAGATAACAACAAAATGGAGTTTAAAGAATGGGATGGTGAACGACGAAAAAAGCAATTGGCAGGAACTAGCGGGAAATATAAGGTCAATTGGCACTATGCCATAAGTATGCAACCAATTCTTTTTTTACCACGAAGAATCCAGCTACAAGCTCATATTGTATTCACAGATACAGCGTTTTCAATACCAAATAGTTACTTAATAATGAATATATGCAACATGTAGGAGCGGGCCACGCCCGCGATAAATAGCCTATTTTTGAAGACTTGGCCCAAACAATCGCGGGCATGGCCCGCTCCTACGGATCA
>CAIWDB010000182.1 GCA_903911305.1 uncultured Methylococcaceae bacterium
GGGGGTTTTTAACCATGACCGACAGGATACAAGCTTTTAGTAACGTACTGGTTCTGGTTCAATCCAACACAATCGCTGCTTTCGGAGCGTCAAAGCTTGCTTTGACATCGCAAAGCAAGCTTTGAGAGGACTGTATTAAGCCAATCCGGTTTTCAATCTTTCCATGGCTTTTTGCAAATTCGCCATACTGGTGGCAATGGACAGCCGCACATGACCGGGGCAACCGAAAGCGGAACCCGGAACTAGAGCCACTCCCGCATTCTCGATCAAGAATTCGGACAAGGCGACATCATCGGCCAAGCCTTTTTTGGTGATGGCTTCCTGCACATTAGGGAAAAGATAAAACGCCCCGTCCGCCGACAGACAAGACACGCCGGGCAGTTGGTTCAGCGCATTCAACACGTAGTCATGGCGTTCTTTGAAGGCTTTGACCATCATGCTGATAAACGATTGATCGCCAGTCAAGGCAGCTTCCGCGCCGACTTGGGCAAATGAAGTCGGGTTGGACGTGCTTTGTGATTGGATATTGGTCATCGCCTCAATCAAATTGGCGGGCCCTGCACAATAGCCAATGCGCCAGCCAGTCATGGAATAGGCTTTGGATACGCCGTTCAGCACCATCATCCGGTCATAAAGCTCCGGGCAGGCATTGAGAATGTTCACAAATGGCGCATTACCCCAGCGGATATGCTCGTACATGTCGTCGGTCGCAATGACGACATTAGGAAAATCCTTCAGCACTTCTCCTAAAGCCTTGAGTTCATCCAAGGTGTAAGCAACGCCAGTTGGGTTCGATGGGCTATTGATGACGAACAAACGGGTTTTTGGAGTCAATGACTCGCGTAATTGCTGGGCCGAGAGTTTGAAAACTTGGCTTTGCGGGGCTGATACGATGACCGGCACACCTCCCGCCAGCAACACCATATCCGGGTACGAAACCCAATAAGGGGCGGGTATGATCACCTCGTCCCCCGGATTGATCAAAGCCTGTGCCAAATTGTAGAAACTCTGTTTGCCGCCGCTGGAAACAAGAATCTGCTTGGGCGTGTAGTCAAATCCATTTTCTTGCTTGAACTTTGTCACGATGGCTTTTTTCAGGCCAGGCGTACCGTCCACGGCGGTATATTTGGTAAAACCGTCGTTCAACGATTTGATTGCCGCTTGTTTGATATGCTCAGGGGTGTCGAAATCAGGCTCACCGGCACCAAGTCCGACAATGTCTTTACCGGCTGCCCGCATGGCATTGGCTCGTGCGGTGACGGCTAGGGTGGGAGATGGTTTGATCGACTGTACTCGCTTAGAAAGTTGTATGCTCATGATGTTTAAGTTTGAAGGTTTAAAATAATTATATTGCACACCGCTTCGTTATGTCGGCAACCGTATATGATACAAGATGAACCGCATCCATGAACCCATTGCAAAAAAAAAGTCTGTTTGTTGGCAAAATATCAGGTTTTTTCCTGATGTTGCATGGGTTTAATCCATGCAACGATTGCCGAAAAAATGGCTGCACAACCCGGTGACTAAGCGGATTGGCATAATTTGATTAAAATTACAGCGTTTTCAATACCAAATAGTTACTTAATAATGAATATATGCAACATGTAGGAGCGGGCCACGCCCGCGATAAATAGCCTATTTTTGAAGACTTGGCCCAAACAATCGCGGGCATGGCCCGCTCCTACGGATCAA
>CAIWDB010000183.1 GCA_903911305.1 uncultured Methylococcaceae bacterium
ATCCTCGAAACCGGCAACGATTCCTTCCGGTTCAAGCAGAGCAAGAGGGCCAGTCAGAACCCCTGATTGACCCCTGAAACTGGAAAAAATTGGATGTTGACAGGTGGAAACTTTTGGATGGTGATTGACACGCTTGGAACAAGCGGTCGAAGCGGCCTTGACCGATGCGACACGCGAGGTGCTGCAACAATTGCTGGTGCATGAAAGCGCCTTGTCCGATTTGGCCGCCATCAAACAAGATGCCAAAAGCTTTCGTTACCGCCAGATGGGTTTGGAGCGCCAAAAACGACTCACGCTGGCCCCCTTGTATGCCATTGCCAAGGCGCTGCTGCCAAGCCTTGGCCTCTCGCAGATCAACATCGCCTACTACGGCAGCCTGGCCAACTTCTACACCGTCTATGACTTGCGGCGATTCAAGCCCGGCCAGACCAACCTCTATTTGCTGTGTTATGCCTGGCAGCGCTACCGACACCTCACGGATAACGTGGCGGAAGCCTTTTGTTACCACACGCGGCAGCTCGAAGACGGCACCAAGGCAGTTGCCAGCAGGCAGGCCGCCCAAATACACAACGAACGGCAGCAAGCCACGCCACGGGTGGGCGAACTGCTCTTGCTGTATGTGGACGACTCGCTCGCCGACGCGACCCCTTTCGGCACGGTGCGGCACCGGGCATTCGGCATCATGCCTGAAGAGAAGCTGCGCTCGACCGGCAAGCTCCTGACGGAGAAGCCTGTCAGCCAGATGGATTTGCGCTGGCAAGCGGTGGACAGGCAGAGCGGGCTTTGCACGAAAAATCTGCGCCCACTGGCAATGGCCCTTGATTTCGCAAGTAATAGCGCCAGTGGCAAAGTCTGGCTGGCCGCGCTGCAATGGATGAAAGATGCCTTCGCCCGCCAGCAACGCCTTGCCAAGCAGCCGCTGGCTGAAATCCCGCCGCGCACGATGCCCAAACGCTTGCGCGACTTTTTGCTGATCTGGCACCGTCCCAAGGCTGACAAGGACAAGCTGCTGCAACAGGGCTTTTACGCCAAGCTCCAGGCACGCGACATTGCCGACGTCTTCCGGTTTGTGAACGGGCAGTGCCACTTCCTGTCAGCGATGACGCCCTTGCAGCCACGCTACGCCAAGAAAATCGCCGACGAAGACAGCTTGATGGCGGTGATTATTGCGCAGGCCATTAACCATGGCAATTTCAGCATGGCCGAGACCTGCGACATCCCGTGCCACGTCTTGGAGGCCACGCACCAGCAACACTTGCGCCCGGCCACGCTGATTGACGCGAACGACCGGATCAGCAACTTCATCGCCATGCTGCCGATTTTCCCATACTACTCCGTCGACATGGAGGTGCTGTACGGCAGCGTTGACGGGCAAAAATTTGCCGCCGCCGACCCGACGCTCAAGGCCCGCCATTCGCGCAAGTACTTTGGCAAGGACAGGGGCGTCGTTGCCTACACCTTGCTGGCCAACCATGTGGCGCTACAAACCGAGTTGCTGGGCGCAAACCAGCACGAGAGCTACTGGGTGTTTGACATCTGCTACAACAACACGTCCGACATCGTGCCGACCACGATCACCGGCGACATGCACAGCATCAACATGGCCACAATGCCAAACCATTTTTCACTGGTTCGGCATGAACTTGGCGCCGCGCTTCACCAATTTGCAGGCGCAATTGAAGCACCTCTACGGCGGCCAGGGCGGGCACCCTGATTTCCTGATTCAGCCCGTGGCTGAAATTGACCGCAACCTCATTGCCTCGGAGAAGGCCAACATGGATCACATCGCAGCCACGCTGGGGCTTAAGGAGATGAGCCAAAGTGTCTTGGTGCGCAAAATTTGCACCCTGTCCGGGCATCACCGCACACGCAAGGCCATCTTTGAATTTGACAAGTTGATCCGCAGCATTTACACGTTGCGCTACCTGCGTGACCCTCAATTGCAGCGTGATGTCCACCGATCGGAAAATCGCATCGAGTCCTGCCACCAGTTGCGATCCGCCATCGCCCAGGTGAACGGCAAAAAGGAGCTGACTGGGCGGACTGATTTGGACGTGGCGACCAGCAACCACTGTGGCCGGCTGGTTGCAAATGTCGTGATCGCCTACAACTCCATGCTGCTGTCCGGGCTGTTGAGCCGGTACTTGGCAACCGACAACGAAAAGGCGCTGGACTTGCTCAGGCGAATTTCACCAGCGGCTTGGCAGCACCTGCATTTCCTCGGACACTACGCCTTCCGTGAAAAGCGACAACCGATTGACCTAGATGCCATTTTAGCGGGAATTGACTGGGAATAGTCGCCGACTTTGACGGGTTGGACAAATTCCGCCGGCTTGGGCTTACAACCCCTACGTGGATGCGCCGGAGGCATACGCATCTTCCAACGCCTAAACCGATCCTTAAAATCCGTTCATCCTGGCAATTTTCCTATTAATTTTAGTGGTCATCATTTAGCCAATCCAACAAAGGGCAGACTATGACTCGATCATTTGGGCATCGACCCCAAAGTTATCCACAGAAATTGGGGAAAACCTAGTGGGCGAAGATTCCATCAGTGGGCAACATGCACTAAGCTTAGGCATTCTGCCTAAACGTTTGGCTCCAATAAGCCCAGACGGTCATCGCCGGCAAGTCGAAGTAGTTGCTCAGGAAGGCCAGCCTCTTGCCGCTGTTGGGGTCTTTGAAGCGGACGCGGCGCCAAATGCCCGGGATAATCCTTCGCGGCGTAGAAACCGTCCAGCGCAATAGTCTGGTCGCAAACCAAGCCCGTACCCCGATCCACCGTCTTGGAGTAAACCCGGTGCGCACTCAGGTTCGATTTGGCGCGGGTTACAAAGAAGCTGCCCGCCCGGTGCAAGTGTAGAAACTTATGTCAAGTCAGTTTACTGCCGAATCTAAGATAAAATACTCAAAGTGTCATGAATCGCTGTTTAACCTCGGCGGCGAAGTCAATGAACTCGCGCGTTCGCGCGATGTCAGGTTGCCACGCAAGCCCAAGTTCCTTTAGATCGTATGTTTGCTGGATACGCGCACCGGGGATGATATCCCCTTTCTCGTCACGGTCGCGGCCCATGAGCCAGAGCTCGTCGGCAACACTTGCTGCTTCCTCAATGACGTGTGTGATCACGATGATGGTGTTCTCCTCGTCCATCGTTGCGATCTCATTGATGAGTTCCGTGACCTTCGCCTTCATGATGAGATCGAGTCCACTAAAAGGCTCATCCATCAGGAGAAAATGCCCGTCACAAAGCATCTGTTGCGCAATCGCAATACGTTGCTGTTGCCCACCCGAGAGCTGGCTTGGGTAGGAGTCGGCCTTGTCCGCGAGCTTGAAGCGTTCGAGCATGGCATACGCCCGCTCGCGTGCTTCCTTTCTGCCATAGCACGACTTCGATTGCATCGAACCGATGATCAGATTCCCAATGACTGTGCGGTGCATGAAGAGCGGATAGCGTTGCGCAACAACACCGACCATGCCCTGCGCGACTGGATGCTGATCTTTGCCGAGCAACACCTTCCCGGACGTGGGCGCCTGAAGCCCCGCGATGATCCGGAAGAATTGCGTTTTGCCAATCCCGGAGGGTCCAAGGAATCCGATGACCTGCCCTTGCTTCATGCCCGCGCGGATGATGTCCTTCACTTGAGCATTCGCTTCCCTCAGGATAGTCTTGCCTTGGAGGACAAGCCCGACGTTATCGACGGTGAGGAGAGGATAGGTTTCTGTATACTGTAGTTTATTGGTCAATTCACTTCCCTTCCGTTACAAGTGCCGCATACGGACAGGCAACGCGCTTCATGACCGCAATGCCATAGTCTTGCAAGAGCCCGATGCCCAAGATCACGAACTGGATCGCGAATACGAGCGCGAGATTAAAGTGCTTGTCCTGATTGAGGAGGAGTGTGCCAATGCCGCCCCCGGAACGGACTGTCCCTTCGACCATGGCCAACATCATCCATGCCATGGCAGCGTTTTGACGGAGAATCTCAAACGCCCGGTCTATCGTCCCCAATATGACGACCTCATAGAGCACATGCCATTCGCCGAAGCGCAGTGTCCGCGCATGGTCGAAACGATCAAGCGGAATGCTCTTCACTTCGGCGACCATACTATCGGTCATGAAAACCGTCACGCCAAAGGTGAGCATCGTGAGCTTAAGATCATGCCCGCCGCCCACGAGGATCGTGAAGAGGAAGGTCAGCCCCGTCATTCCGAGAAAGCGCATCTTCCCGACCGCCGTCGAGATCGGAAACCCAACCGCGAAACGCGAGAGATAAGCGAACCCGAGCGAGAAACCCGTTGCGAGCGCAAGCGCTTCTACGTTCAGCAGGAAGCTGACTAGTAGCTCGTAGACGAGCCCTTGCCGCATTAGGTCATGGAAGGAGTGGACGATTTCCAGTGGTCGCGGAATGAGCGTCGGGAGTCCGAAGCTCCACAACAGAATCAGCAGCACAATTTCGACCGCGATGATTGCAAGATACACGAACCGCGACGGTGCGATGTTCGGTTTCCATAGCCAAGACGGAATATTCATTGATAATTCATCGCTCAAAAATGCCCCCACTCTCAAAGAAAAGTGGCGTGAAAGAATATGCCTCGTTTAATTCGTTCCAAGCACGATATCGACGCGACGATTCATGGCACGTCCGGCGTCGGAGTCGTTCGGAGCAAGCGGCTCCGCACTGCCGTAAGCTACCACGCGGATACGATTGGCTGGATAGTTGACTGGCGACTGCTGCATTAGCCATTCCTTGACCGCTTGGGCACGTTTCTGCGAGAGCGCTTTGTTGGTTGCCGGGTTCCCAACATTGTCAGTGTGCCCATGCACCTCGATCAAGAAACCACCAATCTCCGTTCCCTTGCGGATGCCTTCGAGTTCGGCCAG
>CAIWDB010000184.1 GCA_903911305.1 uncultured Methylococcaceae bacterium
AATGAAACCAATCGACACGAGAATGAAAAGCGCTGGGGTAATTGGATAGCCCCCACAGCGATAAGGACGGGCTTGGTTTGGTCGGGTAAAGCGCAATCGGTAGACCGCCGCCACCGTCAGACCGTAAAATACAAAACTATCAAACACGACAAAAGCGGTTATATCGTGAAACTTTTGCACATATAACACGATTATCACCGCCCAAATGGCTTGGGTCCAGATGGCAACCGTCGGCGTCCCATATTTAGGATGTACCCAGTTCAAGGCTTTCGGCACTAGATTATCTTCGGCCATGGCATAAAAAGCCCTGGTCGAAGACAGCAGGTTCGGATTGGCGGCTCCCAAAATGGAAATTGCCACTAGCAAAGTCAAATAATCGGCAAGCTGTGGAGAAAATATTCTGGCGACTGTAAGATAAGGAACTTGTTGGTTGGCTCCTGCCGGCAATGCCCGCATTTCTTGGAAAGGCACCCATTGCAGATAAATGGCATTGATGGCGGTGTAAATGGCAATGACGATCAGCATCCCCCCGATCAAACCCATTGGCAGGTTACGCTCGGGCCGTTTCAATTCTGCGGAATTAAAAGGCAGTTGATACCATCCCTCGTAGGCCCAAAAGATACCGATGAAAGCGGTTAACACGCCAGCGATATTCCAATCGCTTTGTGAAGTTGACACTTGTAGGGCATCGGACTGCCCCTGACTGGAAACCACTAACCCGCCAATAACGATCAAACTTAAAGCACCCACTTTGGCGAAACTTGATAAATTCTGCACAATCGCACCCAATAACACACCGAAGTGGTTGACCAAGGCGAGCAGTAAAATCATGAGTGAAGCGATTAGGGAAGGCAGTCGCTCAAAAGTCTGTCCCTGTGTAGTGTCGAGGTGAAACAATGGCAATAGATATTCGGCAAAAGCTGCCGCCAAAGCGGCCATAGTGCCGCTATTGATACCCCAAAAAAACACCCATCCATAGAGAAAAGCGGTTTCTTCGCCCCAAGCCTCGCGCAAAAACACATATTGTCCACCAGCCGAAGGGTACATCGCCCCCAATTCAGCATAGGCGAAAGCACCACATAAACAGACTAACCCCAGTGCAAGCCATAACGCGAATATCCAAGTGACCGAAGGCAGGCTTTGGGCAATCACTAAGGGCTTTAAAAAAATCCCCGATCCGATGACTGCACCGGCAGTGATTGATACCGCGCTAGTGAGTCCGAGACGACGTTGGAGATGACCGGGATTTGTTTGCATATTGGCTGTCAACAAATGATGGATGAATTCAAGTTAATCTTCATCCACTTGTTTAAACGTCCAATAGGAATTTAGGAAATAATTAAGCAAAGTGGCAGGTACAATGCCCACAAGTTGATGCAATTGGGGCTGTACATCGGGGAAAAAGATCGACAAAGCCACAAAAGTGCCATAACTCACGCCTAACGCCAGAAATGAAACAGCATTGAATTTTAAACCACGAATTCTTACCCGATCTTTGGTTTTGCGAAATCGGAAAGTCCAAAAGTTGTTGAGCAAAAAGTTAGAGACGATGGATATTTCAATTGCAAGCGGCGAGGCTAAATATTTGTTCAATCCCGCCATTAAAAACAGCGTAAAGAAACCGAGATTGACTACCACTCCCGATGCGCCAACCACAGCAAACTTCAGGAATGTCTTTAGGCTATTGAAGCGAATCCACCATGCATTGAGTATGAACTCGATAATGTCCTTGATGCCTAATTTGGACTCCCCTGCGGTTCGATCTATGAAATCGACCGGGATTTCAACAATTTTGGCTTTAAGTTGCAAAGCTTGATGCAATAACGCCACCTGAAACGCATAGCCTTTGACACCTAGTTCAGAAAAATCAATATTCTTCAAAACGGAGGTGTGTATCGCTCGAAACCCAGCCGTGCAATCTTTGACATGGTAAATCCCGGCAAGGTAACGGGCCACGATATTGCCAAACTTCGAGTTCATCCGACGGCGAAACCCCCATTCCTTTGGAATGCTGCCCCCTGAGACGTAACGACTGCCTATGACAAAATCAGCCCCCTTGTCGATTTCAGCCATAAGCCTGGGGACATCTTGGGGTTTGTGAGAAAAATCCGCATCCATTTCAAATACCACGTCCGCATTCAAATTTTCCATGGCATAAGCCATCCCTCGGGTATAGGCAACACCTAAGCCAGCCTTTTGGCCCATTAGCAAATGAATATTTTTGAAGCGAGATTGTAATTTCTTTACCTCTTCTGCCGTTCCATCCGGGGAATTGTCATCCACGACTAGAATATGCATTTCATGTTCCATACCTATAAATTGCTCTTGCAAACTATGGATTAGAAACGGAATATTTTTACCTTCATTGAAAGTTGGAATAATTATGATTGTTTTCATGTAAGCAACATTATGCTGAAGTAATGTAAAATTTGCTAAATCCTAATGTTTTAGCTAATTTTTGAAAATGGAATATTTCCACAAAAAAATGACATACAGCGTTTTCAATATCAATTGATTACTTTATTTGATCCGTAGGAGCGGGCCATGCCCGCGATTGTTTGGGCCAAGTCTTCAAAAATAGGCTATTTATCGCGGGCGTGGCCCGCTCCTACATGTTGCATATATTCA
>CAIWDB010000185.1 GCA_903911305.1 uncultured Methylococcaceae bacterium
CCATAGAGTGGCACACGAAAGCCAAGTGCATCGGCACCAGCCAATGTCTCACTCGGCAAGCCAAACGGCACATCGGCAAACACATGCTCCAATTCGGCTTCTGCGGCTTCCGCCATCTCCAACTCATGTGGGGTCGGCAAACGGTATTCCTTGCCGCCCGGACTATCCATCACCACCGTGGTCATCATCGAACCCAGTTTCCCGGCACGGCCTTCCAAGCGAATGTCTTCCATGGTCATGATCGTCCCGCAGCAGGGACAGCTTGCCCCGGAACGGCTCATCGTCCCGGACCCGAGCTTTTTGTCATGTTCGCGCTTGGTCGCGGCATTACCAGAAGCCTGTTTTACGGCAGGGTCTATGCCGAAGATCACCCCCCGCCGTTCAACATCCGGGGTCATCTTCAGTAATACCCGTTTATTGTCCTTCTTGCACAGCCAGCGGGTTTTCAGTAGCGGCAACACGGCCCGGCAGGATTTGCATTTGACGGTACGCGCCCACAAATAAGCCACCGTGTGCTTGGCAATCCAGCGAGGGTTTTTAAGATTGTCCAGATAATCCTTGGCAAAACCGGCATTGAGCAATTCGATTTGAGGCTCGCCTAGGTCGTTGAGCGGTACGAGTTTCAACGATCCGGTTTGGGGCGTTGCTTTTGCCCCTTCCCCCTTTAAGGGGGAAGGCTGGGATGGGGGTAAATGGCTGGCAAATGCGGAATCTTGGAAGTTGGATGGTTTATCCAACATTTCACCCCCACCCTGCCCTCCCCCTGCGATGGGGAGGGTATTTGGTCGCTGCCCTCCCCCTGCGATGGGGAGGGTGTTTGGTCGCTGCCCTCCCCCTGCGATGGGGAGGGTGTTTGTATATTGCACCAATGGCACTTTGGCGTAGGGTTTCTCCGAACAATATTCGGCATAGGTGGGGTAGAAACGTGCCAGCGATTTTCTGGCTTCTTTGAGTACCCACAGTCCCCATGCCCGGACATGCCAAGCCAAGTCGGCATCCAATAATTCAGAAGGTATGGGATCGTGGCCGAATAGATCAATGGTTTCGCCAGATTCGATGCCATCGCCCCTCACCCCAACCCCTCTCCCCTCCGGGGAGAGGGGCTTTTTGCTCCCCTCTCCCGCTTGCGGGAGAGGGGTTGGGGGAGAGGGCTGCAATTCGTTAAGATGCCGCTTGATCGTGGCCGGTGTCAGTCCTTGGGCTTTGAGATAAGCCGCCATGAATTCACGGTCACGGAGGGCGAATTCCGGCAACCGCCGGGTTTGACCGGCCAATTGTTGCGGATATTCAAGCGTGCATTTGAGGATGAACCAAGCAACCGGGTTAATGTCCGCCGCCGTCACCTCGCAGCCTAGACGCATCGCCTCCAGCGGAATCGCCCCGCCACCGGCAAAAGGGTCTAGCACCTTGGGCGCACGGCCACCATAAGCCTTGCGAATTTCTTCACGGAACCAGTCGAGTTCTGGACCCGACTCACGCCCCCAATGCAAAATGCCGCCCTCGGTTTCCTCTGTCGCCACATCCTCGACCTGACCATTGGCCTGTTTTTTTGATTTCGTTCGTTTCACCAAGCTGCCCGCCAGCCGTTGCAAAATTTCATCCCGCTTTTCCTTGTCGCCGGGGTCGGGCAGCAAGGTGGCAATCAGGGCTGCGCGGCAAGCCGCCAAAGGACGCCGCGCCGGCCAAATGTGCAGCGTTGAAATATGGCCGTGGCGGACGTTCTTTTCGTGTACCGAGTCGATGGAGGCTTGCTTGAGCGGAAAGGCGACTTCGATGAGGCGTTTGTCAGTCATTTCCGGCTCCTTCCCCCTTTAAGGGGGAAGGTTGGGATGGGGGTAAATCTTCTGCAACGATCGAAGTTTGAGGTGAGGACTCTTCGGCCAATATTCCACCCCCACCCTGCCCTCCCCCTGAGAGGGGGAGGGTGCTGGCCTCTTGCCCTCCAACTATCTGCATCAATCGCCGCGACATGGCTTGCACGTTGAGGGCTATCAAACGGAAAAAATCACTCTTGTCATCCTGCAAGTTGGCCTTCTCCAAGGCATCGTAGTAAGCCCGACGGCTGTCAATATCGCCTTGAATATTCGCCAAGGGATAGCCGTTGGAAAGCAGTATCAAATTCATGACTAACCTAGACGTGCGTCCATTGCCGTCAATGAAGGGATGGATAGTGACGATGCGCTCATGCATTTCCGCCGCCAGCAATACGGGATGCAAGGTCTGGCTGTTGGCTTCGTACCAGGCAAAACACTGCTCCATCTGTATCGGCACGGCCCAAGGCTGTGGCGGGACATGACGGCTGCCCGCAATCATGACCGGTATAGTCCGATACCGCCCAGCGTTGTCCCGATCAATCCCATGGAGAATGAGCGCGTGTAATTGCTTAACCAAAGATTCGGTGAGTTGCGGTTTGCCACGCACCAAATCGCGCAGGAACAACAATGCCTCATGATGGTTGATGGCTTCCAGATGCTCGCGCATGGACTTGCCGCCGACAGTCAGCCCTTTTTCGATGACCAGTTCGGTTTCACGCAAGGTCAGGGTATTGCCCTCGATGCGGTTGCTCTCGTAGGTGTATTCAATTTCCAAAGCGTGGAGAATGGAGGGGTTGTCCAAGGGACGCAACCTGTCGAATTGTTGCTTGCTTTGGTCAATTTCGTCCAGGATTTCAGTCAAATTTTGTAGTTCCATGGGTTCTCCTAATTTACATCGGCGGCACATTGCGCAATGTCGCGGTAACCGATCACGACACTGCCCCGTGCCTTGGCGATCAGGCGGGCAAAGGGATTTTGCACCCGCAACAGGCGGGGATTCGGCGATCCGCAATCGAACACGGCATAAAGCCAATACTTGTCGCCCAAGTTGCAGGCCCGCGCCCATTCATTTTCGGTCAATTCTATCTCGCCCAAGCCCACGCGCCCCTTAACCTCGATGCCACGTTCTTGACCAAGGTGTTTGGAATAAAGGTCGAATCCCGGGTAGTCCACCAATCCGGCCAACCGCGCTTGCGCCGGAGTGGAGACATCCTTCACGTCGGCACCGTGGCTGGACTCAAATGCCATGGCTATTTCCATCGCAATGCGCTCAACCTCTGCATCACGAGCCGCGATGTCTTCGGGGTTCTGGGAGGGCTGAACCAAGACCGTGGCAATGATTTCCACCGGGCCTGCTTGAATCAATTCGACTTCACGTTTGGCTTGGGCCAATGCGCTGGCACGCCTACCGGCGAGGGTGCGCTGTTGCAGTTTGATTCGATCCAGTTCGGCCTGGGCGCCACGTTCACCGTTGCGGGCCCGTTCGGTATAGCGTTTCCTGGCACTGGCAAGCTCGGATTCTTGGTAGTCGAAGGCACGAAGCAGATAGTCTTGCGTTTCTTGCAAACGCTGTGCAAATTCCATGGCCTTTAACTCCGACGCTTTGCCGAGTATTTGCCCGCGCAGGAAATCCGCCGCGGCCAACCGGTAAGTCTCGCCATGGGCAATGAACGCGACCGAACTGGGGGCTGCCTTAAGAGTGGGCTTGAGCAGCAACAAATGTTCGACCGGGGTCTCTTCAAAACGGTTGTTCGCCGTTTGACGAATGCCGACCAGTCGCTGCCCGACCACTTCTTCGGTGTGAAAAGTGGGAAAACCGGGGTCAATGCCACGAATTATCGAAATTCGGGCGACATGGAACAAATAAGGCTCAATGGCCGCCACATCCACGAAGATTGCCCCGGCTTGACCGGCTGGACGGCATCGTTCGATGGCAAGCGTCGAAAGGCGTTCAAATACCGGCTCGCCGGGATGCAGGAAAATGGCATCGCGGCGATCATCGGGTTTATACACGCTGAATTTGTTGCGGATTCGCTCGGGGTAGGTCTCAATAATCGGCATGAGGCTATCCAACGCACCACGCTTGCGGGGCCGCAAGAAAAAATGCTGGTTCGGATCGCCCACGATTTCCGCGCCAACGACGGGTATGGCATGCTCCAGGTAGCGGCGCACGTAACCCGGCAACAGCCTACGCATTTCTTCGATGGCTAGGGCATCACGGAGTTGCGGCAACTCGCGGGCCACATCGCCGCCCGATCCGAAGAGCGCTTCTTCCTGCGCGGCGATGGCCTTAACCTGTTCGACCGTGAGTTGCCCGGAGAGCGCCAATGCCTCGCGTTCGGCTTCGTCATCGGAAATGACCGCCCGCTGGATATAGTCCGTCAGCGACAAGTCTGCAAAAACCCTTCCGATGACATCGAATACCTTGTCGGAACCCAGTTGCTTGCGGATTTCCTCCAGCTTGTCGAGCAGGGTTTTGACCACCCGACCCTCGCGTGTCTCCCCGGCAATTAGATTGATAATGGCAACCCGATCCTTTTTCTGACCGTAGCGGTGAATGCGGCCCATGCGCTGTTCCAGGCGGGCCGGGTTCCAAGGAATGTCGTAATTGATTAGAACCCAACAAAACTGTAGGTTAATCCCTTCCGCCGCCGCATCGGTGCCGATAAAGAAGCGACATCCGCCCTCTGCATTGGGTGTGCGAAAGCGCTCGACTTGGACATCGCGTTGCTGAAAATTAAGGCCACCGTGGATGTAGGCCACTTGATCGGCATAACCCTGAGCCTCCAAGCGACGCAGCAGAAATTCCAGCGTGTCCTTATGCTCGGTATAGATGATGACCTTCTGGTCTGCGAAATCGGCAGAACGCAATAGCTGGTTCATGCGGTCAAATTTAGATGCCTGACCATCGGCATGGACCGCTTCCGCCAACCCGATCAGTTCCTTGACTTTGGCACGCTCGGTGACCAATTCGGCCAAGCTGGTCGCAATGAAGGCACCCAGCGCCTCGGCTTCCTCGCGTTCGTGTTCCTCCATGCCGCCTTCGGTGGATTCTTCATCGGCGGTTTTGCCGGTATCTGATAGGCTGTCTTTGAGCTTGCCGTCCAAGCGGCGCTGCTGGTTGCGCAGTTCCTCTTCGGGTATGCGGCCCGCTTGTACATCGTCGATCAGCGTTTCGAGCTTTTCCAAGCGCCTGCGGAATGAACACAGCAAAGCCCAAGTGCTGCTGGCCAGCCGCCGTTGAAAGACGGTCATCGCAAACCGCGCCGCCTGCCGGTTGAGCAAGCGGGCATGGTTGTAATAATTCTGGATGTAAGTGGTGGTTTCATCGTACAGGGTTTGTTCACTGATGCTACCCTCGGTCAGGTCAAAGCTATGGGTGTCACAATAGCGGGGCGGATAGAGATTTTGCCCCTGTAGGTTGACCATCTCCTCCTTGACGCGGCGAATGAAGTAGCGAGAACGGGAATCCATGGGAAAGAGGTTGAAGGCCGTTTCGGTGCTGAACAGTTCGGGTTCAAGCAGCCGCCACAGGCAATAATAGGGATAAGGCTTGCCCATGTGGGGCGTGGCGGTGAGCAATAACAAATGATGCGTTACCCATGGAAGCTTCCATTCGATGGGGATGTCCCGCACACCGGCCAGTGTTTCGGCTAGGCGATAGCGGTCAGTTGGGCGAAACGTGCCGTCAGGGTCGCGATTGGCAGACAGCTTGTGGGCTTCATCGAAAACTACGAGGTCGTAAGCTTGGACGGATGAATCGCTTAAACATCTGAACAAATTGGAGCTTCGTAGACTGTCAATGCTGACGACGATGCGATCACTGTCAGTGCCGACAAACGGGTTGCCTTGCTTGGCATCCGCCCCGGTGACAATCTTAAAGTCGAGTTGAAACAGCGATTTCAATTCCCTGTGCCAGTTGCCAACCAATCCCGCAGGCGCAATGACCAAAACCCTGCGGATAGTCCGGCGGGATAGGCTTTCCCGTATATACAAGCCAGTCATGATGGTTTTGCCAGCCCCGGCGTCATCTGCCAGCAAGAATCTCAGGCGGTTTTGCGGCAGCATTTTTTGGTATACCGCAATGCGCTGATGAGGCAACGGGTCGATCTGGCTGATCTCGGTCGCGAATGCAGGGTTAAAAAGATGGCCGTAGGACAGGCGCTCGCCTTCAACGAGCACACGAACTTCATTGGCATTGCCTAGAAAATCCAACCGGACAGACTCTCCCCGTCCGTCTTGTTCTGCTACTTCGGTATTCGCCGACAGTTGTTTGTCGGACAATTCCTTCAACTTGGCCACCCCCATCGCGGAAGGCTTCGTTTGCCCGTTTTCCCATCGATTGAGCGTGACAAACGAGACGCCGAGCAAGTCAGCGAATTGCTGCTGGGTCAGCCCAGTGGTCTGCCGCAAGGATCGAATCTGGTTTGGGTTCATGGTTGGTTAATACTTACTCGTCAGCATAGAATATCACTATGTTTTTGCTTGTCAATACGCTTTATATCACGTGATATAAATTCATTTTATTAGCAAACATAGCCCTGTCGGTGTTTATTTCGATTCAGTTACTGCTGGCTGGATCAAAGTTTAATGTCAATTGACACAGGAAAAATGCGTTCGTCGTCCTTCACAGTAACACCAGTTTGTGGCCTTTTATTGAAAGGGGTTTGGGGACGGCTGTCTCGATCTCATTCATGCCCTCGTTCATGGGTAACCCATTATTATCCTCACGATTCACTCATGCCTTTTTAAGGGTCAAGCGCTGTCATTTGCATTTTCCATCGGGCCGCCGCTTTTTCGCTGAAGCAAGCAATGGTAAGCTTTGCGCACCAATGGCCTTAAAATATCCCTCACTGCGAAAATAATCACCATGAACAAAACCGAATTAATTACCAGCCTTGCCGACCAAACCGGACAGACTAGGGCCGA
>CAIWDB010000186.1 GCA_903911305.1 uncultured Methylococcaceae bacterium
TAAGTTTGCAAAGCCTCTATGATATTTGACCGCGACTGCTCCTTGTCGTCCGGGGCCACGGCATCTTCAAGATCAAGGAACACAATGTCAGCACCCGCATCGGGTGCTTTTTCCAGCATACGCTTGTTGCTGCCCGGAACTGCCAGTTCGCTGCGGTGTAAACGATTCTTCACGGCCATGTTTGTCTCTTGGAAAATTTAGAAATCCGCATTCCTAGCGCCAAAGTTGGTGATTATAAACGTATGCCGATAGCTTTTCCCTAATTTGTCGGTTTGCAACATTTCCCAGCGTGAAGAACTGAGCTTGCGCATGGTGCAATAGTTGCCTATTTTCCAACAAAACGCGAGCGTCCGCAGCAATTCTCAGTATGAGCCAAGTGCTTGTTACAGATGCGTCATTTTGGCATCCCTGCCGGAATGACGGCCTATATTTCATCTTTTTGAATTAGGCTTTAAGAGTAGCGTGAAAACAAATGTCGCGACTAAAGCCACAAAAGTGTTGTAAAAATGAAAAATCTTTGCTACGATCAGCACCAGAGCAACTATCTGTTGCTTATTAACAACGGATTCAATTCCAAATAATTGCTTTGAGGAAGGGTAAACCTTATGAAAACTATCACTAAAACAACTTTAATTAGCTTGGCGGTCGCTTCAGCGGTTGCTGTTGCGCCACAAGCGGCTTTTGCTCACAAAACCGGAAAAGCCCACACCCATAAAACGACCACAACCCGCTCATCTTCCTCCGCTGTGTCCACAACCAGCAGCACTGATGCAAGACTGCGCGCCATGGAAGCAGAAATTCAAGCTCTGCGCAGCCAATTGAACACTACCAACACGACGGCAAAATCTGCACTTACCAATTCACAGCAGAATGCCGCTTCTGAAAAGGTTGTCGAAGACAAGATTGCCGAGCATGAAGCCAAGTCAAAAGAAGACGACAGCACCCTGTACTTCCGTGGCGGTTATGCAGGTATGACCCACAACCGTAACGACGAGTTGTTGACCGGCAATCGGACTCTTGCGGTTCCCTTCAACCAAAACGGTGGGGCGGGCTGGTATATTGGCGCTGGCATCGACCACCGCCTGACCAATGACCTGTGGGGCTTGACCGACCTGATCGCCCTAGACGGCGAATTAATGTTTGAGTACAAAAACTTCGGCGAATCCTCTAACATGCTGGTCAGCACTTATCCTGTCGGTACTCCCGTAGCCGGCTTGACGGGGGTCATGAAGAACCAAATCACCCAATTTACCTTGGCCGCTTCACCGAAGATCAAGTTCAATACCGGCACCATCTTTACCCCATGGATTATCCCGTTTGGCTTGTCTATCAACGTGATTTCCCCGCCGTCTAGCGGTGTAACCGTGTTGAACCCCGGCCTGATGCTTGGCGTCGGTGGTGAATTCGCCGTTTGGAAAGCCATCGTTGCGGGTATTGATTTCCGCTACAACTTCACTGGCGGTGACCTGAGCTACAATTCCGGTTGCAGCGCTGTCACCGGTGCATGCCGCGTGATCAAAGGCATGAGCACCGACGGCCTGACCGCGGGTGGTTATTTCGGCTTCAAGTTCTAAGACGGCAAGTTTTCTCAGTCAGTCTTAGACTTACAAGAGGAAGGGGGATTAATCCCCCTTCCTTTTTTGCATTTAGGCATCTGACTCATCTATTTCCCACCTAATGAAAGACCTCTACCCCCCTATCGAGCCTTACGCAACTTATAAGTTGAAAGTTGGCGGCGATCATAGCCTGTATGTCGAAGAATGCGGAAACCCCAAAGGACTCTCTGTGGTTTTTCTCCATGGCGGTCCAGGTTCAAGCTGCAAACCCTACCACCGCAGATTTTTCGACCCTGCCAAATACCGGGCCATTTTATTCGACCAGCGCGGTTCGGGGCGGTCTAACCCATTTGGCAAACTAGAAGACAACACCACGGCCCATTTACTAGCCGATATGGAGTTTATCCGCGAACACCTAGGGCTTGAGTCATGGCTGTTGTTTGGTGGTTCTTGGGGGGCAACGCTGGCCTTACTTTACGCCGAAACTTACCCGCACCGGGTCAACGGACTGGTTTTGCGCGGCACATTCCTAGCGCGGCAAGAAGATTTGGACTGGTTTGTCAAAGAGGGTGCCAATCGTATTTACCCGGAACGCTGGGACGAACTGATGGCAACCCTGTTCGACGAGACTCATCACGACCCTATCGCCTCCTTCCACGCTTTGTTGAGCGGGAATGACGAACTGGCCCAACGCAGGGTAGCGAGAGCGTGGTCGAGATGGGGCGGGCAATTGGCGCTGGGAGGGGAGTTTGCACCCCAAGACAATGAAGGCCATGTTTCCAACGCAGATTTACAACAGGCAAGGATAGAGCTGCATTATGCTTTCCATCGTTATTTTATCAATGAAAATCAAATTCTGATCAACAGCGGACTGCTGCCCGATGTCCCAATCATACTGATTCACGGGCGGCGCGACCTCGTTTGCCCGGTGGAGTCGGCCTATACCCTGCACAAGCACCTGCCAACTTCAACGCTTAGTATCCTACCCAACGCCGGCCACATAGCGGGTAGCCCGGACATGATTGATGCCTTAGTCACTGCGGCAGATGAGATGGCCTTATCGATTGGCTGATAAATCGTTGCCGATTTAGCCCAAACCATTGTTTGGGGCTAACCAAAGGCTGCAAAGCAAGCCCCGCCCACCATTAATTACACCCAATTTTCAGAAAAATGCGTATTTCTTCCGCCTGTCGAGGTAAAATTAACGTTTTGATGATGACAGCCCTTACGCGAGTCACCCATCACAGCCGACCGGAACCGACAACCCCCTGTTGCCAAGCATAAAGGTATTATTTACATGTTCGATAACCTAACCCAACGATTTAACGATTCGCTCAAAAAAATTCGTGGACAGGGCCGCCTGACCGAGAGCAATATTCAAGACACGCTACGCGAAGTCCGGGCGGCCCTGCTGGAAGCGGATGTGGCGCTACCCGTGGTCAAGGACTTCATCGAACATGTGAAAGAACGTGCGCTGGGTCAAGAAGTCGAAAAGAGCCTCAGTCCGGGGCAATCTTTGACCAAGATTGTCCATGAAGAATTAAAAGCCATCATGGGCAACGCCCATGTGAAACTCAGCCTGGCTTGCCAACCACCAGCAGTGATACTCATGGCGGGCTTGCAAGGCGCGGGCAAAACCACCACGGTTGCCAAATTGGCCCGTTGGTTGAAGGAAAACGAACGCAAATCGGTGTTAGTGGTCTCCGCCGACGTTTACCGCCCTGCCGCCATCGAGCAGTTGAAAACCTTGGCCACAGAGGTCAAAGCCGAATTTTTCCCCAGTGACATCTCGCAAAAACCCGTGGACATTGCCAAAGATGCCATTAACTATGCCCGCAAGAAATATTTCGACGTGGTTATCGTCGATACCGCCGGCCGTTTGCATATCGACGAAGAAATGATGGCGGAAATCAAA
>CAIWDB010000187.1 GCA_903911305.1 uncultured Methylococcaceae bacterium
CTATATACAGGTCAATGATAGTGCGGATGCATTGCAATTGATAGTAACGCTCCATGCCGATTGACAGGTCATAGCCACCCGCTATCGTCGTGTCGATGGTAATTTCTTTGTTGGAGTCAATCTTCCGTTGCTGCTCGACTTTAAGCTTCATGTCCTCCAAGCTCATGAAGGAAGTCACTTGTTTAAACTCGCCCGCCTCCAAGCCGCGCCACGCATTGTCATAAAACAACACCCGTTCGACACTACATGCATACAGAAAACGCGGCTTTAGCACCTGGGTTATCACGGTGCGAAGTTTCAACAGGTCTTTATTTTCCTTGTCCAGATTGTTTTCGATGACCGCCAGCACATCGCCGTTGAAATCCTGCAACACAATATCGGGGCGAATATTTTTAAAGTTGGGATAGTGTTTCTTTAGGTTTTCAGGTATGTCATAAGCTTGTTGATACAGCAAAGTATCTTCCGGTTTCCAGCCATACTCATTGACGAGTTTGTGGGTGACGGGTAAATCCGTGGAGGTTGCTTCGTTAATCTTCTTGCTCACTGCAAACCCTTGGCCTGATAATTGTTAAAATTTCTTCGTTACCACATTCCGGGTTGATCGTTCCCACGCTCCTGAGACTGTGAAAGTATTCGGTTTTTGCCCATTTTGACAACGATAAATCAATGGGTTGGAGTCTAAAAATTGCCGTATTGGGCAATTCTTTCACAGTCTCTCCGGCGTGGGAATGCCACTGAAGCCGCTCCTGCGGTGAACGGACGCGGAGCGTCCGGGGATTGGCTCCCACGCTGGTGCGTGAGAGCCATCAAAATCATCTTCATTAACTCCCATCAAGCCTATCGAGGTAGTTCTTCGGATAATTTGTTCAGCGCTGAGCGAAACGAACCCGTTGCAAAGCCAAGTTAGTCTCTGAGGGTGGATTGGCAGGAGGAGAAACAACCACCCATCCTTCTGCCGCATGTTTTTCCTGCCGTGCTTTCAAGTCGGCATAAATCCTATCCAAATCATAATCCAAGCTGGCGGCGTGTTGTTCGCGGATAGCGCGAACTTCTTCAATAATGGTATCAGCCATTGTCGCCTCCCATCAATTCTTCGGGTGTGCAAATAAATGGTAAAAACAAACCTTTCAACCGGAAATTCTCGGCAATCCGCGCCTGTATTTCCGGGTTGGCAATGTGCCGACAGTTCCATGTTAACAAATAATCGGCAAAGTGAACCGTCGCAATCGAAATGTGCAAGGCGTCTTCGCTTGCCTTCGTGGGAACGATACCGGATGTAACCAAATCTTTGGCAAGTTCGATGCTGTAGTCGGTGATTTCAAGCAGGGGGATGCCTTGCAAAGCGGCAAGTCGCTTGCTTGCGGCTTCTGGATCGCCATCGGAACATTCGGTCAGTACCAATTCCGATGCGGACAGGTCAAACTCACCTCGTCTATCCTAAAACAGGTAAGTGCTTTGCTGGTCCCGCCTCAATCACATTCTTGCTTGGGCGAGCGGTCAGATAGCTGATGACCGATGTTTCAAGATAAACTTTGCGATTCATTTTAATGAGGAATGTTGGAATGTTAGACCTGACTACTTACTTGCATCAATTCCCGCTGCAAATCCTCGAAGTCCACCTGAAACACCTCCACCTGTTCCCTCGCCAAGTGTTGCAGAAATTCCGAGCGGCTCATCCCGGCAATTTGTGCCGCCTTTTCCTGAGACACTTCGCTTTTCTGATACCAAAAAGTCGCCGCAGCGACACGCATGTCTTTGCCAAACTCATGCGGCGAACGATGTAAGGCGGAAAACGCTTCTTCGGGCATGTCAATGGTCAAAGTCGTCATAGCTGGAACCTTCAAAGTCGGCACAGTGGGCCATGTGTAGAATGTATCAATGGGTTTTGAAAATCCTAACACACTTTTCTACCGTTCCCATGCCCTAGCGCACAATCATTTAAAAGCTTGGGACTTGCCTGCTTTTGGAGTGCAAGGCTTGCCTTGCGAGGGCGTGTTCAGGCAAGGCAAGCCTTGCACTCCCGACATCATTTCAAATAGTTCCAGTGTTCGTGTGCATCACGTTTAATCACTAAAGTTTCGGGGCTCATTTACCCCATGAATTTCCGTGCAAAGCCGCGAGTTACTTGGACTCCAGCCGCAGAGTCCGGGGGTCAAGTTGCAGGGCTTGCACAAAGAAGCCTTGCAC
>CAIWDB010000188.1 GCA_903911305.1 uncultured Methylococcaceae bacterium
AATATTAATAACACATACACAGGCGGACTATAGTATAGAAGCTGTTAATGCCCGAAAAGAAAATTTTAAACAGATATTTAAATTGATTGAAAATTTGAATAATTCAGCATCTGATCAAATACCTGTTTTAATAATAGGCGATATGAATGTTGTAGCAGAATATCCAAGGGGAGAAAAAACAAGTGAATACGAATGGATAGAATCACATTTTAAAGAGTTAGGGTTAGATGATGCTTATCGAATGAATAATAAAGATTCGGGGTTTACTTATAATGGAATCAAAAACAAACTAATACAAATATTCGATAAGGATAATCCTTCTCAACAGAGAATAGATTATATTTGGATAAAATTAACAAATGGAGCTAAAATTGACCAAGCAAAAGTTATTAATAACTATTATTATAGCAGTCCAAAATCAGGACATTTAGTCGACTTATCAGATCACTATCCAATAAAAATTGGAATAGATTTTTAATATATCTATACGCGGCTAAGGTGCAACATCGGCTATTTGCTGATTGTACTTTTTGGCAGTGTTTAGCCGGGTAGCCGGGTAGAACGGAACCTCAAACCCCGGTAATGGTGGGCAAGCTAAAACGCTTGCACACCCTACGTTGGCTACCATTCCAGCAGGGATGCAGAGTGATCAACTAGGCACATCATATAACATATAGTGATTGATGCGGTTCACTCTTTGCACCGCATCTGATGTATTACAAACAAAGTTCAATCTTTTAACTTTTAGGAGAACTAAGCTATGCCTTCAGATAAACAAACCCATTCATGTTGTGACGATGTAGTTGTAACTAAACTTTGGGAAAAAGAATGGCAGGAAATCTTAACGGATGAAATCACAAAGCTGGTTGCAATATGCACTTATCGGGGCAAGGATGAACAGGGACAGGATATCCCAGTCCAGGCTAACTTGGATCGAATCAGGGATATCTTTATAAGTCAGATGGATGACTTCAATAAAAGCTTTAATCAAAGTGAAGAGAAGCCCATTATCCAATTTTATGAATGGCCGCAAAAAACTTCCGAAAACAAAGATGTTTACCGAGTATTTCGCTTTCGGGCAGGGCAGGCAGAAACTGGGAAGCGCAAGGTTTCGTTAATTTGCCATTTGGACACGGTGCCACCGGGCAATTTCGAGTGGAAGCCATTTGAAGCAAGGAAAGAAACCCGTATTTATAAGGGGGCGCCCACACCCTTCCTGACCGGACGCGGTTCGATTGACGACAAGGGTCCGGCGTTTGTGGCCTTCCAGTCTTTCCTCCGGGCCATGAATAGTTTGAGAAATCCGAATGATGAAAAAGACCCCGCTAAACTTTTGGAAGCACTTGAGCAGGTCACGTTGGAAGTGCTTTTTGATACGTCGGAGGAAACGGAGATGTCCACTCCCCATTACTTTGAGGCAAATCGAAAAGAAATCCCAGACTTGGGTGTTGTATTCGATGCCTATTGGAGTGTCCGCGCTGAGAAAGGGGCCGAACGGCCCATATTTAGTATAGCCCCTAAATTACACGCCAACAATTCATTGGCTCCATTGTCGATTACCCAATTGTCCACGCCAGAAGGTGACCCGACCAACAAGATACCAGATGTTGCTGTTGCAAATATTCAAGGCTCTACTGATGACTTGACGTATTTTTTCAATAACGCAAAGGGCTGGTATAGAACTCATCAGTTTGATGATATCAATTATCACTCGGCCGATATTCACATAACTCGAAATGATATACATGGCAAGGATACGGTTGTGCTAACGACATTAGTAGCCGGGGCACAGCATGGCTCTGCGCCCAATCAGAATCGTGCCAATGGGGCCAACCCTGTCGTCTCCCTCACTAATTACCTTGCCGCTTTAGTTGACCGGGGTATTCTGGTCGATAATCATTATGGCGAGATGTGCCGCTTCATTCGATGGGCCTTTGGCACTCGGGTGTTCGGTGAGAATCATCCCGACTTGCTCTACCGATTCGATCAAGTGTTTAACGAAGGTAACGGTACAACTTATGCTTTAACTAAACTAGAAGATGTTCAAAATGGGCCTATTAACCTTCACTTGGATATCCGTTATGCCATTGGACACCATGAAAACGCTTGGGATGGATCGGAAGGGAATATACTGGGACAAAGCTTATTTAGAACAAAAAACATTTTTCAGGAACTCGTTAAACGGTATACAGCAGTAGTTGATAAGGCGGAGATAAAAGTTTCCTTTGAGGGCTGGCCTGATAAAAAGGGCTTCGGTCCGAGCATCCGCTCCACTCTCAACGAAAATCTTTTGAATGTCGATTTGGCCTATCGCGCCATCATGGGCGAAAACTGCCCGATGTATGCCACGGGCGGCGCAACGGATGCCCATGAATATCCCAATTTAGTGACTGCGGGCGCACTTTTTACCACTGACTTTGGCCCGCCCATCAATTACCATGGGATTAATGAAGGGGCACCACTCACCGATCTTGAAGACAGTGGAAAAATATTGATTTATCTTCTTAAGCAAGAACTTAATGCACCTGAGCAGTTAAAGGGTACACAAGGCATGGTCTGTTCGCATTCCTGCTTACATTAGTGGGTGATTTTGAAACTTTATAATCAGGATACTATCAATGAGTACATTATCAAAAAATAGCATGAGCCTAGCCGCAAGCGAATATCTCTTGCCGCCAGAAGGGTTAGAGCCAAGTAGACGGAAAGAGTTGATCGCGGATTTTAAGGAGTATATCGATATCCAGAAGAGACACTTTCTTGGGTATCAAGCCAATCAAGACATTGAATTCGAAGCGGAAACATCACAGTTTCTTAATTATCATGTAAACAATATTGGCGACCCGTTTACGAATGGCAATTTCACCATCAACAGCAAAATAATAGAACAAGCGGTTTTGGACTATTACGCAGAACTTTGGCATGCAAAACCTCGCTATGAACAAGACTCGGATAGCTACTGGGGGTATGTTTTATCAATGGGGAGTTCGGAAGGCAATATTTACGGGCTTTGGAATGCAAGGGATTATCTTGCAGGCCGCATGCTTCAAGTTGACCAAAAACCCGAAAGCCTAGGCCGCACCAATTACCTTAAACCACTCGAAAAACGTCGGGAAAATGGAGAAATAAACCCTAACGCTTATACGCCAGTTGCTTTTTTCTCTGAAGATGCCCACTATTCGATTACTAAATTCATGCGGGTACTCGGCATTGCCACGTTCAGCGAAATTGGAGAGAAACTTTATAAACATGAAAATCCGCTTGAAAAAGGAAAACCTTGGCCAAAGGAGGTTCCATCGCAAGACGGACCTGCAGGACCTGGGTCTATTGATGTAGATAATCTTGCCACCCTTGTCGAGTTCTTTGCGGAAAAAGGCTATCCGATTCTAGTAATCTGCAATTATGGGTCCACTTTCAAAGGCGCGTATGATGACGTTGAGGCTGTACAAACCAAGTTAATGCCCATCTTCAAAAAATATGGTTTAGTGGATCGAACAGTGACCTACGTTGACGAGCAGGGAAATCAAAAGGAGGATAAACGTAACGGCTATTGGATTCATGTCGATGGTGCTTTGGGTGCTTCCTATATGCCATTTCTTGAAATGGCTTATAATCAGAAAAAAATAGATAAGCGTGGACCTAATTTTGATTTTAGGCTGCCTGCGGTTAATTCCATTGTCATGAGCGGTCATAAATGGCCCGGAGCGCCTTGGCCTTGCGGTATTTTCATGACGAAGCACAAATATCAATTGTACCCACCCGATGATCCCGCCTACATCGGTTCTCCCGATACCACTTTTTCTGGTTCACGCAACGGTTTTTCGGCCATTATCATGTGGGATTTTTTGGCAAGGCATAGCTACGACGATCAGGTGCAAAGGGTATTGAAATGTGAGGATATTGTCAAATACGCAGAAACACAACTTCTGGTATTACAGAAAGACCATTATTCCGATCCTTATTTGGATTTATACATAGCCCGTACACCTCTTGCCCTCACCGTTCGTTTCCGTAAACCCAATGCTAAGTTGGTCGAGAAATACTCACTTTCGTGTGAAACATTAATGGTAAAGGAAGAAAAAAGGGAATATGCTCATTTGTATGCCATGACCTTGGTCACAACAAAATTGATTGATGCATTCATCGAGGAACTTACAGCTATAAATGCATTTGATCTTGAACCTGAAAAGGAGGGAAAACAGGGAAAAGCTGTGTTCAGTCATTCGAGCGGATGGAAATAAATAGGTTTCGCCGGATGAAAATTGTGGAAGTACCATGCCTTCCCAGGCTACGCGATAACGCGGTAAGGCGGAACCATGGATGGGTTCCGCCGAATGGGAACCTCGGACGAATCTTGCCAATCTGGATATATGCCGTCCACCTTTCGGCGGATCACATCCCCGTATCCTCCCTACGAAGGCGGTAAGGCGCAATTTTATCGTTCCCACGCTCCGCGTGGGAACGCAGACTAGGGCGCTCAGCGTCCTGACAACCTCATCAAAACCACGGAACAATGGGTATCAAACCTCCATATCCGTATAATAAGTCTCCCTAGCGGCGCACATGTCTCACCGCAGATCTGTAATTATGCGTTCCCACGGAGACCGTGGGAACGATCATCGGATGATTCAAAACCACGGAACGATGGGTATTAAACCCTCTAAGCCTTCATAATTCCTCGCACTGGAATATCGCCAATGTTCGGGTTTATCTACACACCCACGTTTGACCGGGTTGTAATGAATATAGTCCAGTTTTTCCCTCATCATGTCATCGCTAAGTTTAAGTTCAGCGTGGCTACCTTCCTGCCAGAATTGATATTTTCTGTCCGCTTTATGCCGAAGTTTGGAGAAATGCAGTTTCTCCAGCAGCATTTCCACACGCTTCTCCTTCAGATAATCAATGATTTTCTATCGTTCCCACGCTCCGCGTCCTAACAACTGCTTGGGAATCAATACATTCAATCCTAAAGGTTCATGCGGATTATATCAAGTGAAATGTAGCCTTTATTTATAAACTTATTAACCACAACCACGGCTTTGCCGTAGGGAAATGATGATGCAAACAGTGATTGATAGTAAGACCGACAACCGCTCCGGATTCGGATGGGAAACCAAGACGACCTTAAAGCTCATTGAAACTGATCCGAACAACTTTGGGATAAATTATGATGTGGACTATAAAACAGGTGGCCTCTTCGGTTCATGGAAGCACATTTCGGGTGGACCCGTAAAGAATCTAGGAAATGGCTCGTGGGTTGTCAATGATAGCCCAAAGGTGACTGTAATCGTTTCAAACTATTCCGTAGATTCGGGGCAACAACTGATCTCAATGCATGTCAAGATCGACGTTGATGTACCTGTCGTTGGTACAGTTACCATCTATGACCAAACCTTAGGGGGTCGCTATGGCATAGACAATTTAAAAGAGTTGGTTGCCCATATTTCTAATGCAGGCCAGAAATAACACAACCAAACGAGGTAGGAGGAACCATGGACGGGTTCCGCCGAATGGGAACCCGGACGAATCTTGCCAATCTGAGCATATGCCGTCCACCTTTTGGCGGACCACATCCCTGTATCCGCCCTACGAAGGCGGTAAGTAACAATCGTAACGCGGTAAGGCGGTACCATGGACGGTTTCCGCCGAATGGGAACCTCGGACTAATCTTGCCAATCTGAGCATATGCCGTTCACTTTTCGGCGGACCACATCCCTGTATCCGCACTTCCGAAAATCCGTGAGGCTTGCCGCGTATTACCGGAATAGGTGATAAACTAACGAGCATGAAGCCGCCACGCACTCCTTGGGGTGATTTCCCCTGTGTTTTGATTCATGCCCAAGAATCATGGGTCAAACAACATCCCTTTTACCACGCCGCCAAATCGGGTGATGGTTTTGCTGCGATTAGGCTGGTAATCGATACGTTGAATATACAACAAGTATCAGCGATTGGCTCATTGTTCGCCAGACACAAGCCTATTCTGGTTAGCGCCCATGCCTATGAACGGGAAGGGGTGAATGCGATTCCTGAAATTTTCGCCGAAGACATGGGGAATCGATTGGGTTGGCCCGTCGATTCATGTGTGGTACAGATTAATGTGGTTTCCCATACCGGGGCGGACGGGTTCACCAGATTGGCTCGACAGCCCGAATTCGACGGGCCAATCCAAACAGGCGAAGAATATGTTTTAGTGGATGATTTTGTTGGCATGGGCGGCACCTTAGCAAATTTGCGCGGCTATATCGAAACGCATGGCGGTAAAGTCTTGGCAGCAGTGGCTTTGACGGGCAAGCCACATTCTGCGCAATTGAATCTCACGGCGGCACGTCTTAATGAACTGAGGAGCAAACATGGCAGAGAACTCGAATATTGGTGGCATGAGCGATTCGGTCACGCCTTCGACGCGCTTACTGAATCAGAAGCTCGGTATCTTGTCCGCACCCCGGATGCTGACACCATCCGAAATCGCATTATTGCGGCAGAGTAAACAGGAATTGGCTCTGTTGGCAACATATACGAAAAATGCTATTAATCAGCCAACGCGGTAAGGCGGAACCATGGACGGTTTCCGCCGAATGGGAACCTCGGACTAATCTTGCCTATCTGGGCATATGCTGTCCACTCTTCGGCGGATCACATCCCTGTATCCGCCCAACCTCATTTATCGTTCCCACGCTCCGCGTGGGAATGCAGACTAGGGCGCTCCGCATCCTGACAACCTCATCAAAACCACGGAACAATGGGTATCAAACCTCCATATCCGTATAATAAGTCTCCCTAGCGGCGCACATGTCTCACCGCAGA
>CAIWDB010000189.1 GCA_903911305.1 uncultured Methylococcaceae bacterium
GTTCGTTCCTGCTTGGCGCAGCGGTATTGTGTCCGGTGGACGTGACGCAGATCGGGCGAACCGTTTCGCGGAATACCGTATTGCCATGACAGATTCTGCCTTGTTGATTGCCGCAGCCGTTGGCACACCCCTCGCAATGCTTCTAGCCTGCCTAAGCCCAGCCTTTCGCAAGCTCATGCCTCCGCTACTGGGGCTTGCCCCGATTCCTGCGCTCGCTGCCGCCTTGCTTGCCGACGACACCCTACTCATGTTCGGCAATGCCCAGTTCAAGCTTTCGTTTGCCATGGACAAACCCGGCGCAATGCTTCTGACCGTCGCCGCGATCCTCTGGATTGCTTCGGGTGCTTTCGCCACGACGTGGCTGCGCAACACGGGTAATGCAGGCAGCTTTGTCGTGTGCTGGTTTTTGACGCTCACCGGTTGTGTTGGCGTGTTCCTCGCTGCCGATCTTGTGGGCTTCTACTTCCTGCTTGCGGTGCTGTCTGTCGGCGCAAGCGGGCTGGTCTTGCAGGGTGGCACGTCGAAGGCACTTCGCGCCAGCGCTGTTTACCTAGGGGTCGCGCTGCTCGCCGAAGCGTTCCTGCTTGCCGGCCTCGTGATGCTGGCATCGGTGATGCCGCAGGGAAGCCTATTGATCCGCGATGCCGCTGCCGCGATTTCCACATCGCCGTGGCGCGATCTCACGCTTGTGCTTCTCGTCGTCGGACTCGGCATGAAAGCGGGCCTCGTACCGCTGCATTTCTGGATGCCACTTGCTTACGACGCGGCACCCATACCGGCCTCCGCCGTGATGAGTGGTGCCGTCGTCAAGGCCAGCGCACTCGCGCTGATTCGCTTCCTGCCGTTTGATGCCGCGTTGCCCGACGTTGGCCTACCGTTGGCGGCATTCGGGTTCTTTGGTGCTTTCTATGGGGTGGTCATTGGGGTTACGCAATCGGAGCCAAAGCTCGTACTCGCGTATTCAAGCGTGAGCCAGATGGGGTTCCTCGTCGCCGTGATCGGCATGGGTCTTGCCGTGGGCGATGCCAGTTCCACACTAGCGGCATCATTTTACGCGGCGCATCACTTGTTGGCCAAGGGCGCGCTGTTCCTCGCCGTGGGCGTGGTCGCCACAGCCGGTAGGCATCGGCTCTGGCTGGTGCTACTGCCGGCGGCGGTCTTGGCGTTAGGGATCGGAGGCTTGCCTTTGACCGGCGGAGCGCTGGCGAAGCTGGCGGTGAAGCCAGTACTGGGGGACGGCCTTGCGGGTCTGTTAGCGGATTTGTCCGCGATGGGGACCGCGATCCTGATGCTCCATTTTCTTAGTCGGCTGGCGGCAAGCAAGGCATCGATTCCGTCAACATCCGCGCCCATTGGCCTCGCGTTACCCTGGTTGCTGATGTTTGTTGCTGCCATCTCCGTTCCTTGGACCTTGTATCCGGTGACTGGAATCGGCATCTGGCCCTATGCACTCCAACCCGGAATTCTCTGGGCGGCATCATGGCCTATTTTGATCGGCATCATGCCGATGTTAGCACTTTGGCGATGGGGGAGGCATCTGCCAAAAATGCCGGAAGGCGACCTTATCGCCGTGGGTGAACGCGCCTTGCAAAAAGTCATCATTTGGGGGGGCGGACTGGAACGGGTCGAAGGCTTGCTGCGTCAGTGGCCTGTGGCCGCCATGATGCTGTTGGCTCTGGCACTCTTCATGGGCAGAACGTTGATTGACTGGCGTTGAATTTAGGCAACAGCTTGGTTTGTAGCATGTTGCTGTCAATGCCCGGACAGGGTATGCATCATTGGGATACTGGAAGCAGTATGCCATTGATGCCTAGAATAAACGTCTGCCTGATAACGGTGAAACCCAACGGGACGCATAGCGCCTAAAAAAGTGGCAGAGGAGTGCAAGGCTTGCCTTGCGAGGGCGCGTACAGGCAAGGCAAGCCTTGCACTCCAAGCATAATTTCAACGACTTCCAAAGTTTTGCGCATCACTATTAATCAAATAATCACACCTTAGCGCTTACTTTGGAGCGATTGGGCTAGTGAACTACTGAATAACGCCACAAACCATGCGCGCACCGCCTCCACCGAGGGGATCGGGATGATCTGAATGGTTGTCACCTCCGGCATGAATCATCAAAGAGCGAGCTTTTACATCGGTAATTTTAAGCCTGGGTGCCAATACTGGATTATTTGCATTCCCCATGGCATCCACGAATAGTGCGGGCAAATCACCGAGATGCCCGTCACCCCAAGGCAGTCCGTGGCGCTTGCTTGCAGCCGGGTCGTAATGCCCTCCCGCTGCTAATGCCGGTATCCTCTTCCCATCTTTTTCCTTGGGCCCGCAATCTGGGTTTTCATGTACATGAAAACCATGCAAGCCTTGCGGAAGCCCTGCAAGCGACGGACTGAATACAACGCCATAAGGTGTTTCGCCGACGACGACTTGCCCAATCAATTTCCCGATGCCGTTCTCGTCAACAATGTTCATTTGAACAGTAAAATCGGCCTGAGCCGCACCACAGAGAGATAGCGCGGCCACTGCTAAAAACATTTTAGATCGCTTTTGCATAAATCCCCCTTCGTTGGTTAAACAAACTTAGAACGAACCGAATAGCGAGCCAAGGACAATCACCGCCACCAAAGCAATCACCGCACCGACGATGGCGACCATCACAATGTCAAGATAACTTTTCCGGTGCGTGGAACCACAGACAGCTAGTAATGTGACAACAGCGCCGTTATGCGGCAGACTGTCGAGGGTGCCGGCAGCGATCACCGCAACGCGATGCAGAAGGGCAGGGTCGATTCCCAACTCCACAGCCTGTTTCAAATAAGTAGCACCAAGGGCATCCAGCGCGATGCTCATGCCGCCCGATGCCGAACCAGTCAGTGCAGCGAGAATATTGGTGGCCACGGCCAGCGAGACCAGCAGCCCTCCTTCAATGGACAGCACCCAGTCCCGCACGACCTCAAACGCCGGCATGGCAGCCACGACGGACCCAAAGCCTACGAGGCTCGCCACACTCAAAACTGGCAGAACCGAGGCGTTGGCTCCGGCATCGACCGTGTCGCGCAAGGCCGTCAGCCGCCGGTGATTGAGTGCGATCAGGAGGGCGATGGCTGATGTCAATGCCACGATGACCGACCAGATACCACTGACCGACGAGAGCGGCTTGTCCCCCCATTGCTCTTCAGCTAGGAAGCTCGTGTCTAGACGCGGCAATACCAGCATGGACATGGCGAGGTTGACGAGGATCACCACAAGCAAGGGGAGTACGGCCACTAGGATGCTGGAATCCTGTTCGCAACGCTGTCCGTGATGCATTTCGACCGGGTCGAACGAACTGGCGGTCGTCGCCCGTTCACGCACAAGCAGATCGTCGGCGGCAGTATCCGTGGCATCGAGGGTGTCGCCATAGCCTTCACCTGCCCGGCGGGCGACCGCCTCGGCCCGCCCCAGCCACCACAGGCCGAAGCCTAGCATGATGACAGCCGCGATGATGCCCAAACCGGGCGCGGCGAAAGGCGTGGTGCCGAAGAATGGCATCGGAATCGCGTTCTGGATGGCAGGAGTGCCTGGCAAGGCGGACATGGTGAAGGTCGAGGTGCCGAGGGCGATAGCGCCCGGCATCAGTCGACTCGGGACATTCGCTGCACGAAACAATGCCTGTGCCATGGGAACGATGACGAAGAAGGCGACGAACAAACTCACACCCCCATAGGTGACCAAAGCGCCGGCCAATACGACCGCCAGCACAGCGCGGCGCGGCCCTAGCTTTTCAGTCATAAAGCGGGCGATGGTCGAGACCGAGCCGCTGTCATCCATGAGTTTTCCGAATACCGCGCCGAGGAGGAACAGTGGGAAGAACTGGGCGAGAAACGCACCCGCCGAATTCATGAAGGTTTGCGTCCAGTGCGCCAACAGCGGTTCCCCCGACGCGAGCGCGGCGACCAATGCCGCTGCCGGCGCGAGTACCAACACACTCCAGCCACGAAATGACAGCCAAACCAGTAGCCCGAGGCCGAGCAAAATGCCGAATAACCCCATGAATTAAACGTCCTCCAGCAATAGCGAGTCAAGGTCGAAAGTTGATCGCACACCCAGATTCGTCCCGTGGGCTTCCAGAAACGCTGCGGCCGTGCGACGTCCCTCGTCGCGGAGCTTACAGAAAAACCCCCACTCGGCTAGAAGTTTGGAGGAGGCGTTCAACTCGGTCATTGCTTCACTTTCGATTCGATGGATGCGCATTCCCGCCCAGAGCGCCCCCTCAGAGTGGCCAGGGTCGGCCACTTGCTGCAACAGGGCAATCATGCGCAACTCCTTCAGCAGGGGCGAGTTGAAGGCGATTTCGTTGAGCCGGTTGTTAATATCGCGCGCCGTGCGCGGTGTCCCCGGACGATTGACCGGGTTAATCTGCACTAAGAGGGTGTCGTGCGCGGCGGACTCCCTCACCAGCGGCGTGATCGTCGGGTTACCCGAAAAGCCACCATCCCAGTACGCCTCGCCGTCAATTTCCACGGCTTGGAACATCGTGGGCAGACAGGCCGAGGCCAACAAGGCATCGGGGGTGATCTCGGCGTTGCGGAAGATTCGCCCACGCCCCGTGCGCACGTTGGTGGCGGTCACGAACAGGCGTATCGGCGAAGTGGCAAGCCTGGAAAAGTTGATGCTCTCGAGCAGAATCTTGGTCAATGGATTCGAGCCACCGGGATTCAGGTCATAGGGCGAGAATACCCTAGAACTGATGTCCAAAGTTAGGAAGACCGGCGAGTAATCGAGAGTCCACAGGCCCGTCAGAATTTCGAGCGGGCCTCGCCTTAAAGGGCTGAGCAGCGCGGCATCCGCAACGCGCTTCCAGAAGCTTTCGAGTGCCGCCCGTGCGCCATCCGATCCACCTTCCGCATAACCATCAGCCATCACGGCTGCATTCATGGCACCGGCCGAGGTGCCGGAAATAGCGTCGAAACGCAACCAAGGCACTTCGAGCAGTAAATCGAGCACCCCCCAGGTGAATGCGCCGTGCGCACCACCGCCTTGCAAGGCTAGATCAATAGGGACGACATCGCGATGCGCGTTTTTCACTGTGGCTACGCTGGTCATATGAGTTCCATAAAAGGGCTATGAAAGCGCCTTGGCTTTCAGTTTGGCGAATTCTTCCTGGTTGATAGTGCCGGCATCTAACAGCGCCTTGGCATCGGCAATCTGATCCGCAGGGGATTTTCCCGCCACATGCCTGATGTAGTTATCGGTGTCGGACTTGGCACGTTGCATCGATGCCCGCTGCCGTTCAGCCATCCCTTTCCCACGGAAAAGGACATAGGCAAGTGCAGTCAAAAACGGTACGAAGAAGAGACCCACGAGCCAGAGGACTTTGCTGCCCCCGCCAAGATCGGCATCTCGAAATAGGTCGATGACTATTTGAAACAGGACGATGAGATACGCCACAAACAAGAAGGACGAGGCGATCAAATAGATAATATCCCAGAAATTGCTCATGATATGTTTCCTTAAGTGAAGCAGCGCCCACAGACGCTGGTGTTGGTGGGATTCAATAAGAATGCTAATAAAAACCTTGGCTCACTATGGATTACAATGGCTTGACAGGGCATTATTGGTCAATCGGGATAATCTGCAAAAATAACCGATGTTACGCACTGACTCAACTGTTGCTTATTTTCTAGCGAATTGGGAGCGTCAAAGCTTGCTTTGACTTGAGATTTAGAAATGCGAAGCTTGCTTCGCCTGTCAAAGTAAGCTTTGACGCTCCATTCCCAAGGCGCTGCGTTACATCAGCTAGCATTAAGTGTATTCGCTTCCTATGCCCCATTCAAGCGTTTCCGACCAACCCAACTCAGAACAGTCAAAAATCAAACTCGAAGCGGGTTTGAAAAATATTCAAATCTCCCGGTTGTGGCCCACCACTGGCATGGGCAAACACATAATTGAAGCGGATTTTTGAATTGGAATGTAAATACCAGTTAACGCCTACGGTCATCGTTTGCAATGTCCCCCCATTGACTAGCTTGTTGTCCAAGTCTAGGTAGGAAAACCTCACCGCCGATTCCAGTGCGCCCCAACCCTCTTTGGCAAAAGAAAAATCCCGATTTGGGTGGAGTCTCCCGAATACTCCACGGCTGGTGTCATAAGGACGGCTTTCCCCTGTCCAAAAATAACTGCCGTACAGATAAAAGCCGTAAAAAAATTGATCCGCTTCACTGGCTATGAAATTTCCAAGAAACTCCCCTTGCGCAGACCAAGGGCCATGCACCCAGGCCGATTCAATGCCAAAACTTTCCATATCCCGCGCATCAACGTCTCCAGTATCGGCTAGGAAGGGCGCAGGGTTGCTTTCAGGGCGGCTGCGGTAGCGGATCGAGGCGTTACCTGAGCGCAGATAGCTCAAGTCCAGTCCCAAGTGGAGCAGGTGCGTTCCACCTGAATTTTCTAGCGCAGCCGTATAAATTGGTAGCCAAGTCAGGCGTGCGATGATCCGGGAGAAGTCTGAGGTGGCATCTCCGACATCAGTGCCAAGGCTCTGCGCGAATTGTCCTACTGACCAAGTGGCACGCTCATTGAACATGGAGCGGCGGAATTGCCAGCCAGCGCTAATTCTGGGGGCTAGCCCCTGAATGGGTGTCCCCCATTCCATAAAGGTGGCATCCCGGCTACTGCCGGAGGCTTCGAGGCTCATGGCAGGGATAAAAGAACCCACCCTGAGAGTGCCTAAATAGGGAATGCGCCTGAATTCTAAGAAGATATCGTCCAAGACGAAATGATAGTTGTCAACCGCCATCACATTGACGCTGTACGAAAAAGGCACCAGAAAAATAGCATCGCCCGTGGTATAAAAACGCCAGCGGCGCAGTTCCACTATGTTGGGGGTAGGCTCCATGCCGTTGGAATTCACAAAAAATGCGGCATCAAGATCAACGCGACCCCCGATTTTACCAGTCACTTTGACGCGGTCTGTGAATAGCGAGGGGAAGGAAGGCAATTCCTCGTCATCCGTCAACACTCTTCCACCCTTGGGACGGCTGCCGTAAAAGGTGTAGTGTAGTCCATCCCACCCTCGCCATTCTAAGTTCCAGTGAGACGGCACTTTTTCTTGGGCAGACGATTGTAGAGCCACTGGCGCAACACCGGTGTTCTGCGACGGTTCCGACGGATTGAAGTTGTCGGAGGGTCGGGCTGGACGGCCTAGGCTGGGCAAATCCGCTTCGTCAACTGGCAGGGCTACCAGCCTTGCGGAAAACTGCAACCCCAAGAACCCAATGGCGAAGAAGATCAATATACGCAATGTGTCGGGTGAATCAGGTTTACCAATACCCGGTCAAACCGATGAACGGCCCATTCAAAGTCGCACGGGTGGCAGTCGGCCCATCCCGGTCAACCTGGTAGCGGACGGCCTTGTACCCAGCCTCCAAAGAAATAGGTATGTCGAATGCGGTCGTGCGATAGCCAACCTCCCCCAAAATGCTACCGGTGAAATCCACACTCTGAACACCGAAGCCGCCGAAACTAAAATCCGTCATCACATACCAGTTGGGTGTCAAGTCGAAAGCGATCCGTGCGCCGAGCAGGGGGCTGGTGAATGAGTGGCTAGTCGAGGAACTAAGCTGGATCAAGCCGAGAGGTCCTGACAACGAGACGCTATTATCCAGCCAAAGGGTACGCGCCCCGACGTAGACATCCAACATATTAGGGCGCTTTTTACCTTGATAGTTGCGAATTTCCGAGGCTTTGGCACCAAAAATCCGGTACATTAGGCCGTAGTCCATCAGGCCCAATTCGGTGTTTATGCCTTCGCTAATTCGTCCAAATGCGGGATTCAGCCGTAGGTTAATATAATTGCCGTCCATATAGAAGGCGAAACGCTCATAATGTGCCTCGAAGTGACCCATGAACCCGAGCGGGACGCGCCTCGACTTACCGACGATGTCAATGAAATTGACATCGACCGAACCCGTGCGCTGACCAGCGGTTACACTGCCGTCAATGCCGGGTAGCCACAGGTAGGTCGTCAGGTTAAAGCCCCAAGGGCTTGTGCCAACGGGCTTGTCCAAATCAGGTGTCTTGGGTGTGTCAGCAGAATAGACCGAAGCCGTAAACAGCACGGTGGCTAAAAATGCCAAAGCCAAGTGGTGGAGAGAGGTCTTTTTTTGCAAGGTATCGGGCATTGTTTGTATTTTCCAAATCATTGGCCGTCAATGTGAGGTGTGGGCGGTGTCTTCAACCACAGACACATGTTTTTGGCAAAAGGAAAAAGACTTAAAAAAAGGCAAGCTGTTGATTCCATTCCGGGTAAGCCCTGAACTTGTGAATAGTCAAGGACATGAATGGAATCAACTTACTGAAAAAAATCCCTTATGGCTTTTCTTTTCCTGAAGTCCAATCGGACAGGCGGGTTGCCGCAGACTCGGACCAGAAGTCCATGGCGTTCTGCACATCGCCCCACTGCCACTGGAAGCCGGCGGTGACCGACCCGGACCCCAAGCGTCTATCCACGATGGCCGCGAGTACTTGCCCACTGGCGGAATCCTCCAGCTTGGCTTCCACTTGGGCGCCGCCTACGAAGGGGAAAGTCCCCGTCGCCAGATATTTGACGCTGGACAACAAGCGCGCTTGGGGGACGATCATGGAGATGGAGCGTAATACCGGCGTGGCCGATTCCGCATCCGTCAGCGCCACAGTCAAGGTCATCACCCCCGGTCCTGGCTCGTCCACCACCTGGAATTTCTTGCCCAAATTGTCCTTCAAACTTTGTTGGAAATAATTGACCAGGGTTTGCCGGTCGGACTGGGGAATCTTAGCCTCCTCGCTGCCCCAATAGGTCACCGGGGCGATGAGGACTTTATTATATTGGCTCCAATTGACACCTGGTCTCACATAACGCAGGCCCATTTGCCCTTCGCCGCCGGGTGTTAGCTTGTCGCAGTATTTGCCGATCAGCCCGCAATGCGTGTCTGCCTGGGTGATGGGTGCTTTTTGCACGGTAGAACAAGCGGTTAAGAGCAAGGTGCCCAAGCCTAGCAGCACGGACATTTTTACAATACGCATTGATGGGTGTTTCATGGTGATCTCTTGGTTGAGGTTGATGAATGCAGGCAAATAGCTTAGCATTATA
>CAIWDB010000190.1 GCA_903911305.1 uncultured Methylococcaceae bacterium
CTTAATGCTTTCGTACAATTCCAAATGATGGTCAATTAACAACTTGCTGGCTTGGTCTAAAATGATGACCAATACCGTTAGCCAAAGCCATTTCAACATAGGCTAATTCCTTATGCGTACAGGCGGGTTTCACCCAAACCGTCCACATTCTCCACACAGCGCCCACAAAGTTCTGGATGGTCGGCATGAACGCCCACATCGTGCCGGTGATGCCAGCAACGGACACATTTAGTTTTCTCGCTGGCCTTAAGCCTCAACTCCAAACCTTCGACTTCTGTGGGAAGCTTATCGGCATGTTCGGGGCTTTCCGGCAATACGCTTGCATAGGAGGTGATGAATACGAAGCGAAGTTCATCTTGCAAGGGCGAAAGTCGGGCCAACACTGCTGGTGAGCAATACAACTCCACCTCGGCATCCAATGAAGAGCCAATTTCGTTACGAATGCGCAGCACTTCCAATTCTTTGCTAACCGCTTCGCGGACTTGCAAGACAAAATCCCAAAACTCCCGGTTCATCGGGCTATTTTCCTCCAACGGATAAAGCCCTTCATACCACGTTGATAGAAACACTGATTCCGACCTTTCACCGGGCAAAAACCGCCAAATTTCATCACTGGTGAAACTCAATATGGGTGCCAACCAACGTGCCAGTGCCTCGGCAATATGGTACATGGCGGTTTGCGCAGAGCGTCTCGCCAAGCTATCGGCCTTGGAGGTGTATTGGCGGTCCTTGGTGACATCCAGATAAAAACTACCCATGTCCACCGAGCAGAAATGATGGACTTTTTGGTAAACCAAATGGAATTGGTAGGTCTCGTAAGCACTTGCCACCTCTTGCTGCAATTGCCAAGCCTTATCCACCGCCCATCGATCCAACGGCAATAGCTTTTCCGCTGGGACAAGGTGCTGTGCTGGGTCGAAGCCGTTGAGGTTTGCCAATAAATAACGCGCGGTGTTGCGCAACCGGCGGTAAACATCCGAGGTGCGCTTGAGGATTTCATCGGAAACCGACATCTCCGCCCGATAGTCGGTCGCAGCCACCCAAAGACGCAGCACATCCGCACCCAAATTTTTCACGACTTTTTGTGGTGCGACCACATTGCCTTTGGATTTGGACATTTTCTTGCCTTGGGCATCCACCGTAAAGCCATGCGTCAGCACTTCCCGGTAAGGGGCAACGCCATTCATGGCAACCGAAGACAACAAGGATGATTGGAACCAGCCACGATGCTGGTCGGAGCCTTCCAGATACAGGTCGGCGGGAAATTGTTGGTCCTCGCGGCGATTTAACACACAGGCATGGGTCACTCCAGAGTCAAACCAAACATCCAAGGTATCACTCATCTTGCGATAAGTATCGGCATCAGCACCCAATAATTCCCGGGCATCAAGGTCGAACCAAGCGTTTATACCGTGTTGCTCTACCCGAAGGGCCACCTGTTCAATCAAATTCAAGGTGTCGGGGTGAATTTCGCCCGTCTGTTTGTGAACAAACAAGGCAATTGGCACACCCCAGTTGCGTTGACGGGACACACACCAGTCTGGACGATTATCGACCATGCCCTCAATCCGGGCTTGGCCCCAATCGGGAATCCATTGCACTTGTTTAATTTGTTCCAAGGTTTTTTCCCGCAAACCCGCTTTATCCATGCTGATGAACCACTGCGGGGTGGCCCGGAAAATCACCGGGGTCTTATGCCGCCAGCAATGTGGATAGCTATGCTCAATGCTGGTGACATGCAATAGCGTACCGTGATCCTTCAACACTTCAACCACTTGGGGATTGGCGGTCAATACATGTTGGCCTGCAAAATATTGGGTGCCGGGAAGAAACACGCCATCATCCCCGACTGGATTATCCACTTTGAGATCATATTTCAAACCCACCACATAGTCCTCTTGACCGTGGCCTGGAGCAGTATGAACCGCGCCTGTACCGGCATCCAGCGTGACATGATCGCCCAAGATAATTTTCACATCGCGAGATAAGAAAGGATGTCTGAGGTATAGCCCTTCCAACGCAGACCCTTTGCAATAAGCGACTACACGGTAATTCTCCGCACCGATCCGACCCAAGGTGTCCTTCATCAAGGCTTCGGCCAAAATCAGTCTTTCGCCCGCTTCTTCCAACTGGACGATGGCATAGTCAAATTCCGGGTTCAACGCCACGGCTTGATTCGCCGGCAAGGTCCAAGGGGTCGTCGTCCAGATCACCACGGATAAGGGTCCTGAGCCAAGATGCCCTTCGGCGGTATGGCAACGCTTCAAGGCTTCGTCTTCATGGATCACCCGAAAGCGCACATCAATTGCCAATGAGCGCTTGTTCTCATATTCCACTTCGGCCTCTGCCAAAGCCGAACCACAATCCGTACACCAGTGAACCGGCTTAGCTCCTTTGGTCAAATGGCCGTTGGCACAGATTTTACCGAGTGAGCGGATGATGTCGGCCTCAAACTTAAAATCCATAGTCAGATAGGGATTATCCCAATCGCCAAAAACGCCCAATCGAACAAATTCGCTGCGCTGAACATCCACTTGCTCGCTGGCGTATTGTCGGCAAGCGCGGCGGAACTCGGTGGGATCGACTTTAACCCCGGCTTTTCCCACTTTCTTTTCGACCATCAGTTCAATCGGCAGGCCATGGCAATCCCATCCCGGCACATAAGGCGCATCGAAACCCGACAAGCCTTTGCTCTTGACGATGATGTCCTTCAGCACCTTGTTGACCGCGTGACCGATATGAATTTCGCCATTCGCGTAGGGTGGGCCATCGTGAAGTATAAACCTTGGCCGGCCTTGGCAAACTTCCCGAATCTTCCTATACAGCGATTTTTCCTTCCAAGCCACAAGCTGTTCAGGCTCGCGCTGGGACAAATTGCCTTTCATTGGGAAATCAGTGGTTGGAAGATTGAGCGTGGCTTTGTAGTCCATAGTTCTTAGGTATGTAATGCTGAAAACTTAACAATAGCGGTTGGCAAAATAGGCCCGCGCTTGGCTGGCATCTGTTTCAATCTGTTCGCGCAAAGCTTTAACGTCTCTAAAACGCTGCTCCTCGCGCAGTTTATGATGAAAATGTACTTCGACAAGTCGTCCGTAAATATCCCCATTGAAATCAAACAAATGGGTCTCCAACTGAAAGGTGTTGCGACCATCGACAGTGGGTCGCGAGCCGACATTCGCCACGCCTTGCAATCTGCGTCCAGTAATACCGTCCATTGTAACGGCAAACACGCCATGTAATGGAGACTTTTTACGCATCAGCGCAATGTTTGCAGTGGGAAAACCCAGTTGACGGCCTAGCTTGGCACCTTGGCATACCCTGCCAACAATTGAGTATGGCCTGCCAAGGTATTGAGTTGCTTCGATCATATTACCCGAACTCAAGGCTTGCCGGATGATGGTGCTGCTGACGCGAACCCCCCCTGCTATCACTGAATTGGTGTCGGCCACTTCGAAACCGTTCAATTCACCCGCCTTTTGCAACATGGCAAAATTACCTCGTCGGTTTTTTCCAAAGCGGAAATCATCACCTACAACCAAATATTTAACTTTCAGAGTATCCAATAGCACGTTTTGTATAAATTGTTCTGGCGTATGATTAGCTAATTGCCTGTCAAAATGTAAAACCAACACCCCATCCACAGGCAACAGGCTAAGTTGAGTAATTTTTTCTCGAAAGCGGGACAATCTTGGCGGGGAATAGTCAGGGTCGAAATACTCCCTAGGTTGGGGTTCAAATAAAATGACCAGCGTCGGCAAACCTAAACGCCGTCCTTGATTTACCAAGGATTGAATGACAGCCTTATGCCCCAAGTGAACTCCGTCAAAATTGCCGATTGTCGTCGCATAGCCATCATGCTGAATAGGCAAATGATTTAACCCTCTTGCCAGAAACATGACTACCGCGACTCCTTCAGCGCAAGATGGGCAGGACGCAAACCACAAACCCCAAGCGTTGCAAAATAAGCCAATCCACCTATGGCAATCCATAACATTAGCCTTGCGAATCTTGCATGGGCACTCCAATCCTGCCAAGGCAAATCAGCCGTGAAATGGGCAAGCAATAAACCCAAACCCAAATTGGCGATGAACAACCTTGCAATGAAGGCAATCCATCCCTCACGCAGTTGAAATATGCGATCCTTAAGCAGTTTTCGCAACAACAATAGCGCATTGAACAAAGCCGCCAATGCCGTGGACAAGGCCAGCGCAGCGTGTCCAAAGCCAATTTCTGCCATGGGGAAAACCAAAATCAAACACAACACAAGATTCGCGATCATGGAATACACACCATGGCGGACTGGAGTGACAAGATCGTGGCGGGCATTGAAACCCGACGCCAAAATTTTCACCGCGATAAAGCCGACTAGTCCGACTGAATAGGTCAACAAACTACGCCCTGCCATCACCACGTCGCGAGAACCGAATTGATCGTATTGAAATAACGTGGACATTAAGGGTTCCGCCAGCACCATCAAACCAACTGTGGCGGGCAAGCCAATCAGTGACACCCAACGCAACCCCCAGTCAATCGCATGGGAAAATCCAATCTCATCTTTCCTGGCATGACTCTTGGCCAAATGCGGCAAAATCGCCGTACCCATGGCAACCCCGAAAACGCCCAAAGGAAACTCCACCAGCCGATCAGAATAATACAACCAAGAAACGCTGCCGCTCATCAGGAATGATGCAATCAAGGTGTCAACCAATAGATTGACTTGCGTCACGGAAACACCAAAAATCGCCGGAGCCATCCGCTTGAGTAATCGGCGCACATCAGGGTCGTTCAAGGCAATTCGGGGTCTAGGCAACAAGCCTGCCGCCATCAAAGCGGGAACCTGCAAGGACAATTGGGCAATACCCGCTAACAAGACCCCCCAAGCCAAGGCCGTGACTGGCACTTCCAACTGCGGGGCCAACCATAAAGCGGTAGCAATCATGACCACATTCAACAAAGCGGGTGTGATCGCGGGAATGGCAAAACGCCCGTGGGCATTCAAAATGCCCCCGGCAAACGCGGTCATCGTGACAAAAAACAGATAGGGAAAAGTGATGCGCAACATGGCGCTACTTAAGTTAAATTGTCCGTCTTGACCCCAAAAACCAGGCGCGAAAATCAAGATAAGCACGGGTGAAGCGATGACACCGATCAGAGAGGCCAACAAAACGATCAATGCCAAGGAACCCGAGGCCCGGCCCAAAAACAACTGCAACCCTTCCCGGTCGCTATTTTCCCGATGGTCAGACAGCATCGGCACAAATGCTTGCGCAAATGAGCCTTCAGCGAACAGTCTGCGTAAGAAATTAGGAATCCTAAAGGCCACGAAAAAGGCATCGGTCGCCGCATCCGCACCAAATAGGCGGGCTATGACCATGTCACGGATAAACCCCAGAATCCTTGAAATCAAGGTCATCGCGCCCACCATGGCTGTCGATTTGATTAACTGTCCGCTCAGATTGGTTCCCCTTCAGGATTGACAAAAAAGAGCGTAGTATAAGTTTTAGTTTGCCCTTCTACTAGCCGTCACCAACAATGATATTGACATAACTCCCCTAAATAGGAGAAAATACTCTCTTTTTAATCCGCAATCTACGTTTGGGGCTTTACCTTGGCTAATATTAAATCCGCGAAAAAACGCGTCCTCACTTCGGAAAAGAACCGCCTACTGAATGCTTCGGCACGCAGTAGACTGCGTACCTACATTAAGAAAGTTCTGCTTGCTGTCGGCACAGGTGATATTGAAAAAGCCCAAGCAGCTTTCCGCGAAGCTACCCCGGTGATCGACTCTTCCGTGACGAAAGGTCTAATCCACAAAAATAAAGCCGCTCGCAGCAAAAGCCGCTTGAGCGCTCGCGTTAAAGCGTTGAGTTTGAAGACGGCTTAAATTCTTGCTTCATCTTGTGCCAGCGGTTGATTCACGTCACCGCTGGTGCGATTAAAAGTGATGCGGTAGTGCAAGGCTTGCCTTGCGAGGGCGCGTACAGGCAAGGCAAGCCTTGCACTCCAAGCATAATTTCAACGCATGCCAAGCTTGTTCTCATCACTATTAATCACACCCTATCACCGTTGGTATTTCATTTTTAAATCACATAATCCATCACTTCTTGTCCCGCAGATTGCGGAAACACTTTAATGCGCTTGGGTTGCAACACCACTTCATCGCCCTTGCTAACGGTATTGGCTTTGAATTCATCGCGACTTAGCACCGCCTCGACGAAACCATCCCCATCGGCGCGTTCCAATTCAAGCCTGACCACGGCCCCATAGCGGCGAATATCGCGGACATAAGCAGCGATTCCACTTGCGCCATTACCGTTTCGGCTCACCTCAATCTCATGAGGCCGCACAAAAAACAAAGCCCGCTCGGCTTGATCATGGTCAATCTCCGGCAAACGGATGTCGGTTTCGCCTATTTTCGCCCAACCCTCATCGACTCGCCCGTGGAACAAATTCACATCGCCCAAGAACTGATAAACAAACGGGGTGGCAGGATGTTCGTAAACATCGTCGGGTGCGCCAATCTGCTCCACCTGCCCTTGATTCATCACGACAATGCGGTCAGCCACTTCCAAAGCCTCTTCCTGGTCATGGGTCACGAACACACTGGTGACATGAAGCTCATCATGCAAATTGCGTAACCAGCGACGCAAATCCTTGCGAACCTTGGCATCCAACGCACCAAATGGCTCGTCCAGTAGCAAGACTTTCGGCTCCACCGCCAAGGCGCGGGCTAATGCAATTCGCTGACGCTGCCCCCCTGAGAGCTGCGGCGGGTAGCGGTCAGCCAGCCATTCCAATTGCACCAGTTTTAATAAACGGGTGACTTTCTCCTTGATTGCTCCATTCGATGGGCGAGTGGCTTTTGGGCGCACCCGCAAACCGAAGGCAATATTCTCAAATACCGTCATGTGCCGGAACAAGGCGTAATGCTGGAATACAAAACCGACTTCGCGTTCCCGAACATGCCGCTGCGTGGCATCTTCGCCGTGGAACAGGATTTGCCCTCCATCAGGCGAATCCAAACCGGCAATGATGCGTAACAGGGTTGTTTTACCACATCCAGAAGGGCCCAGTAATGCGACCAGTTCGCCGGGTTTTATGTCAAAACTGACACCCTTCAATGCGCTGAAATTGCCAAAGTTTTTGGTGATATTGCGAATTTGTATGCTCATAGGCTTTTCTCGCCGGATTAATTATCGTCTTGTGGTGAAACAGATGCGTGAAGTCGCCATTCAAGAAAACTTTTTAGCGCCAACGTCACCAGTGCAAGCAGCGCCAACAGTGAAGCCACTGCGAAGGCAGCCGCCGAATTGTATTCGTTATAAAGGATTTCCACATGCAGCGGCATGGTGTTGGTAAGCCCCCTAATATGCCCGGATACCACCGACACCGCGCCAAACTCACCCATGGCACGCGCATTACTCAAGATAACGCCATAAAGCAATCCCCATTTGATATTCGGCAGAGTCACCCGCCAAAAGGTTTGCCAGCCGGACGCACCCAATACTATCGCGGCTTCTTCTTCGTCGGTGCCTTGCGCTTGCATTAAAGGAATCAATTCTCGGGCGACAAAGGGGAAAGTCACAAAAATTGTCGCCATGACTATTCCGGGAACGGCAAAAATTAGCTTGATGTCATGCTCCGATAGCCAACCGCCAAACCAGCCCTGTAAGCCAAACATCAACACATAAATCAAACCTGCAACCACGGGAGATACCGAAAACGGCAAGTCTATTAACGTGATTAACACGCTTTTGCCCGGAAAATCAAATTTAGCGATGGACCAAGCGGCACAAAGGCCAAATACTAGGTTCAACGGTACCGAAATAGCGGCAACCAATAAGGTGAGACGGATCGCCGCCAATGCATTGGATTCAAGTATGGCGGAGGTATACACCGTCAAACCCTTGCTAAACGCTTGGGTAAACACGACGGCCAAAGGCATCACTAAGAAACCTAGTAGAAATAATAAAGCAAGGGTGATGAGAGTCCATCGAACCCATAGAGGCTCCCGGTTAGCCAATCGGTTGCCATGGACAGGGTGCGACTGTGGAACCGCAACTGCAAAAGACATAATGATGTTCGCTCCCAATAGAGATTTAACGTTTACTGTGGCGGTGTTGGCCCCACCACTGCAACACATTGATCGCCAATAATAGAATGAACGATACAATCAGCATGGACGAAGCCAAGGCCGTGGCCCCCGCGTAATCGTATTGTTCCAGCTTAGTGATGATTAACAGCGGGGTGATCTCCGAAACCATCGGAATATTACCGGCTATGAAAATAACCGACCCATACTCCCCTACCGCTCTGGCAAATGCCAAGGCAAAACCCGTCAACAGAGCTGGCCAGACAGTGGGGAATATCACCTTGAGAAAGGTTTGCAACCGGGTTGCGCCCAAGCTTGCCGCCGCTTCTTCCAACTCTACCTCAAACTCCTCCAACACTGGCTGCACTGTACGGACGACGAAGGGCAGACCAATGAAGGTCAAGGCCACTACAACACCGAGTGGGGTATAAGCGATTTTAATGCCAAGCGGTGCGAACATCTGCCCAATCCAACCTTTTGGCGAATAAATCGTTGCCAGCGAAATGCCCGCCACCGCCGTAGGCAATGCAAACGGCAAATCAACAATGGCATCAATAATTTTCTTGCCAAAAAAATCATAACGCACCAAAACCCAAGCAACCAATAATCCAAACACCGTATTGATGCCCGCACCCAGCAAAGCCGCTGAAAATGTCAACCGATAAGAAGCCAATACACGCGGCGTTGTGATGACCTGCCAGAAACCGCCCCAACCCAAGCTTGTCGTCTTGATAAACGTGGCGGAGAGCGGAATCAAAACGATTAGACTCAGATAAAGCAGGGTGAAGCCCATCGTCAGATTGAATCCGGGCAGGACACTGTGCTTTCGCAAAAGACTCATGAAAAACCCTTGAATGTAAAGTTGATTGGCTCGCAAATGCTCTCAATACAAATGCACACTCTTTGAAACTACCACTACTATACAGAGACAAAGTTATTCATAAAAATAACAAAACAATTAATGCATATTCCATAAAAGCATATATGCATACTTGCCAAGCTGATCTCCTTATATTCTATTATGGAATAGATATGTTACTAATTGATCATTATAAATCATATACAACATGTTAGATTAAGCGAGCTTCTTTGCAAGCAAACGTTTTTCGATCTAAGGAATCAATATGAGTTTCCAAGCTTTAGCGAGTCAGTTAAGAACGGTGGATACCCAAGCAATCAACATATCATTTGAAGAAAGCTCGTTTGCACGCAAAATCGGCAAGGTGTTGCACGAATTGCGCAAACAGCGGAAACTATCATTGAACGATCTGGCAGGTTTATCCGGTGTCAGTCGGTCCATGTTGAGTCAGATCGAAACGGGGAGGAGCGTCCCTTCGGTGATGATTTTGTGCAAGATAGCGCAAACCTTCGATGTGCCAATCTCCTTATTTCTTAAAAATGAATCCGATGAACCCCCAACCTTGATAAGCGCGGAAGAAACACCGTTGCTAATATCAGCGCAAGGCAAATGCGCTTGGCGACAACTGACATCCAAAAAGAAGGGTAACAAAATTGGCTTCTATGAGATAACCCTAAATCCAGGAGGCATAAAAACAGTCGAGCCATATCCACCTGAAACCAAAGCCAACATTGTAGTGAATTCAGGTTCGGTAGTGGTCGCTTTTGGAAATCTTCGTTATCCCCTGTCTGAAGGGGATGTGCTTGAGTTTAGCGCCAGTGTGTCACACAGCTATATTAACCCGGAAAATAAGCAAGCGTTGCTCTATTTAGTGTTGCAATTCCAATATCCTTCCGATACGCCGACTGATTGATTAAAGTAATGCATCGAACTATCACTTGCAGAAGGGCAACGCTCAAGCACGACTTAACCCACTGCGAATAACCCGCCTTGGCAACCCGTTGTTTTTTTTGCTCGTGCCTCGCCGGTAATACGAATTAGTGGCTACCTAACTCCGCATAACCTCAAATGAAATC
>CAIWDB010000191.1 GCA_903911305.1 uncultured Methylococcaceae bacterium
CCGTTGAAAACCGATAAAACCGACTGTGCATCCCTCTCTACACGCGACTTGGCGAGGCGGGTTTGTAGGTTTAGTAGGTTTTGTCGGTTTCTGTTGCCCACACCAGCAAAAGTGTCAGATCATTTTTTCGTTGCGGATACGGGATGGAGTTCAACGAAGCGAAAAACTCCCTTTGCCCCCCTTAACTACCACCAACCACGTCTTTCAACGCCTTCGCCGCACTGAAGGCTGGCGCTTTCCGGGCAGCAATCTGGATGGGCTCGCCCGTCGCAGGGTTCCTGCAGGTTCTGGGCGGCCTTTTCGGGATGCCTTTACTTCCAAAGCCAGTTGCCGCAGTAGGCGGCTTGCGCCCCCACGCAGACCACGCCGGTGCGCCGTTCATGCAACCCCAGTTGGACGGTACCGCGTCCCCAGCCGAAGACACGCTCTGCCTGGCGGGCGATGCCCCCGCAATGCTTGTCGACCATCGCCGCCAGGAACGACCGGCGTTCGGCACCCAGCATCTTGGCGCTCGCCAGTTTCAGGTCTTCAACTTGGGAGGCGCTCAATGGCGGTAACGGGGTCGGATCGGCGGCGGGTAGCAAGGTCGGTCTCGGCTGAGTTATTTTAGGGATCGACAATTTTACTATGCCGGGGGAAATGTTTGCTGGAAATCTCCTAACTAAAGTGATGGAGCATTACCCCCACTGTTACGAACTGCGTGACACCGCCGGCGTCCATCAAATTTACCGGGGCAAGCAGTTGCCAAAACCACTGGATGTGTTGCGAACCCACTACGGCGAAGGTGGTGCATGGGCAGCCTAGCACAACTCATTAGGATCAAAACCGCCTACACCCGCTCGATCAACTTGGCGCGTGATGGTGAATCGCTGGAATTGATTCGCGCCTACTTGCCCACTTCGCGGACGTTAGAAGCATTAACTCAAATTGCCGAGGGCTTGGACGACAAGCCCCATCAACGCGCCTTGGCCTTGATTGGCCCTTATGGGTCCGGCAAGTCGGCCTTTGGATTGTACTTGGGAGCCTTATTATCTCCGCATCGGGAGGAATCCCGTCAAATCGCCGCCAGCACCCTGCACAATGCCGATGTCAAGTTGGCTCGGCGTTTCACGGAATTTTTGGACAACCATGAAAACGGCTTCTTGCGGGTGCAAGTCAATGGCATTCCTGATTCGCTGGTCCGCCAACTCATGTCGGCGCTGGCGGTTTCGGTTGAAAAAAACCAACTCACCGATCCTGCGCTCGTCGCAGACATACGCGCCGCTGCGCGACCCGGCACGACGATGGACCGTCTGTTGCCACTATTTAGGCGTGTGCAAAGTGCTTGGGCAAATGTGGGCGGATGCGGTGTTTTAGTCGAAATCGACGAATTGGGGAAGTTTCTCGAATACGAGTCTTACCATCCCGAACACCGCGAAATCCACCTATTGCAAATCCTGGCGGAACACGCGCAAGAATTAAACCGCGCCCCGCTGCACCTCGTGGTGATGCTGCACCAAGCCTTTGAGCATTACAGCCACCGTCTTGGTAAACGCCTGCGCGACGAATGGCATAAGGTGCAAGGGCGTTTCACCACACTGGCCTTCCTTGAACCGGCAGAGCAATCTTTGGCACTCGTCGCCTCCTCCTTTGAGCAAGAGGGCAAGCTATCGCCCGAAGTGGAATCTTCACTGACAGACTGGTCTAGCCGTTTAGCCGGAGAGATGGCGCTGCCGCTAGGGTTGGACGAAGCCAAGTCCCTCTCGCTGTTTCGGCGCTGCTACCCCCTGCATCCGCTGACCTTATTTATTTTTCCCAGCCCCGGACAAGTCGAACAAATTGCCCACGGCCTTGTGCTGCGTGGCCTTGTGCCGCCGCAAGTGGCCGAAGACGCTCTGCATATCGCTATCGCAGCAGCACATGGTGTAGACTTCATTTTGACATGGAACTTCAAACACATAGCGAATCCAACCATGCAATACCGCATTGCTGGCTTTTTGGACGAAATCACTGGCCCTGCCCTTTATCTGCACACCTGAAGAACTCTTGGGAGAAGACGATGGGACCCTTGGCAACTGATGAGATTATTGAGGAAATCCACGCCATTAGGCGGGAACATGCTGCGCGTTTCGACTTTGACATTGAACGCATTATTGCCGACCTTAAGAAATCCGAACGGGAACGTACTGAACAAGGATGGCCTTTGGCACAAGCGCAAGAGACATCGCATAAATCAAACACTGCATTCCAATGAGCACATAAAAACCCTGCCGGACGAACAAGCCCACGAAGTATTGGATTTCATAGGGTTTCTCAAGGATAAACAAGAACGGTCTGAGATTCTGGATTCGATGAATGCGCAGGAAACTGCTCTGAAGCCTATCTGGGACAACCCGGAAGACGAGGTGTGGAATGAGCTTTGATTTGATCCAGCAAACACTGGACAACTTCTGTAAAATGGTGGGAAAGCCATGACACAACTATTCAATTCGACCGAGAGGGACATCCCGGAACAGGTGGCTATGTCAACCGATAATGCACAACCCACCAAACCCGCTTGATCCCACAGAAAACCCCAGACCGACAGTACTCAATAGATGATCCCATTAAATCCTGACCGCTCAACTTTTGGCAGGCATGAAACCTTTCCCTTGCGCTTCGGCTGGTTGACCAAAGGCCATCAAGCATGGAGCGAAAATCCTGATGTATTTGAACAGGATGAGGCCACCGTGACCTTGGGTGTCGGCAAGAACATGGTTTCTGCCATTAAGTATTGGATGCTTGCCACCCAAATTGTCAAGCATGACAAAACCGTCCTTCGCCCTGCCGAACTTGGCAATAAGCTATTCGACGAAGACGGTTGGGACCCTTACTTGGAAGACGATGCCACCATTTGGCTATTGCATTGGCTATTGGCATCCAATCCAGTCGATGCCACCGCCATTTTTTGGTTCTTCAATCGCTTTCATAAGCCCGAATTCACCGCTGACGAACTTATTCATGCGTTGAAAACTTTTGTCGCTGAAAACTTGACATCTCGGGCCTCGGAATCGACGCTGAAACATGATGTTGCCTTGCTCATTCGCATGTACCAACCCGCCACCGTGTCCAAATCCGTGCCACTGGAAGAAAGCTTGGATTCCCCGTTTGTGTTGCTGGGGTTAATTCGCCCAATGCCTGAGACCAAGCGGTATGAATCCAAACCCGACTATCGCCCACAGTTGCCGGTTGCCGTGCTGGCTTTTGCCGTCGCGGAACTGTTCGCTCATTTTGGGGAACCCAATTTGCCAGTGGAGCGCCTCATGCGGAGTGATGGCTCACTGGCCGCACCCGGTTCTGTGTTTCGTCTTACCGAAGAATGCCTGATTGCCAAGCTTGAAGAAATGATCGAATGGCTGCCCGGTCGGTTACAATTACGAGAAAGCGCCGGCATTCATGAGCTTTACCGGTTGGCAGATTTTACGCCACTGGAAATGTTGCGGATGCATTATGAAGATGTTTTTGAAATAAACCCAAAAATAAAGTCTTTGGAGATTGAGAGCAAGTAACCACCATGTCATTGAAATCCTATATTCACGTCAACACCCGCTATACCCGCTCTATTCATATCGAGCGCGACAGCGCAACCGGCATCCAGCCCTATATTCTGACCAGCCGGGTCAAGCAAGTGTTGGCGCGATTTGCGGAGACCCTAGATTCTGAACCCAAACCCCGATCTTTTGCGCTGATTGGCCCTTATGGTTCCGGCAAGTCGGCGTTTGGATTGTTTTTGGCTCAATTATTAGGCAATGGGGAAACGGAAGCCAGCCGTCATGCGCAAGATTTGCTTGCCCAAGCAGAGCCAATGCTGGCGAAAAATTACAAGGACAGTCTTGGCAACACGAAAGGCTATTGTGTCGTTACCGTGACCGGTAGCCCGGAACCTTTGGCGCGGAGTTTATTACGCGCAATCAATACGGCAGCGGAGCGTTTTTTCACCGACAAAAAGAAGCGCCCGACAGCATTACTGCAACAACTCGAAGCCGCAGCCGTCAGTGGACATTGTAAGATAGGCCGATTGATAGAGTTGATTGCCGAATTGCAAGAAGCCATCCTCGACCATCAAGGCGCGGGATTGTTAATCGTCATTGACGAACTGGGCAAATTCCTTGAATACGAAGCCCGTCACCGTGAAGCAACCGATATTTATCTGTTACAAGCCATAGCAGAGCATGGTTTGCGTGGACAAGAAGCGCCTCTGCATTTAGTCGTACTGCTGCATCAATCCTTTGAGCAATACGCCCAAACCCTAGGCGAACAACTGCGCAATGAATGGAAGAAAGTACAAGGTCGGTTTGAAACCATTCCCTTCCTAGAAACCACTGAGCAAACGATCCGAATCCTACGAGCGGCTCTAAGCTCGCAATTTGAAACAACGACACAAGAGCGGATTGCCGTCGAATCCCTCCGCATGGCTAACATACTCAAAGAGCAACATGCTTTGCCTTCTGCCCTGTCGGTAGAAGAGTCTGCTGAACTGTTCGCCGACTGCTACCCGTTGCACCCCCTCACCTCATTACTATTGCCCACGCTTTGCCAACGGGTGGCCCAGAACGAGCGTACCTTGTTCAGCTATCTAGGCAGTCACGAACCGCACGGATTTCTGGAAACATTAAATCGCTTGCAATGGGAAGGCGAAAACTTGCCATGGATTACGCCTGCCGAGATTTACGATTACTTCATCCTGAACCAACCTGGACTTATCACCGACCATTTGACCCATCGTCGTTGGGCCGAAGTAGTCACTGCCTTGGAACGCCTAGGCGATGCCCCGGAAGCATCGGTTCGTTTGTTAAAAACCATTGGCTTGATGAATATCGTCGGTGCGCAAGGCGGCTTAAAGCCCTCGCTTGAACTGCTCGCTTTGTGTGCAGAACCGGATAAAAC
>CAIWDB010000192.1 GCA_903911305.1 uncultured Methylococcaceae bacterium
ACGGTTTCAAACCAAGCGGTGTCGGGCAGGCGCGGCATCCGTTCCCGTCGCCAACCCGCCAAGTCGGGAACCAGAATGTCGCCGCCTATGTGTAACTCGGGTTCGTCGAGTATCCACCAGCCGCCGGGACCATCTTTGCCAATATCAAAAGGCCCACCAATTTTTACACCGAGGCTAGAATATGCCCGAGCATGGCGCGGCGCGGGTCGGGGTTGAGTGATTAAACGACCATTGATAATCTCGCCGACGAGGTTTTCCGGCAAGTCGAACAGGTCTTCATAAGTGGCGAGTTTACGGGCGGGTTGGTTCATACTTGTATTTCTTCAATTCATTCAACATCAACTAGAATAGCTTATGGGCAATACCGCAAGCAACTCGCCAGGCTCATGGCACGGGAAGCATTCAGGACAAGCTTGCTGAGATTTGCCGGGGGCACTCGTCCCAAGGGCCATAGGATGTGCCGACGAAGGAGGCGCATCAACGAGCGACACGAATGCCTTTTATGGCCCTTGGCGGGAAGCTTCAAGGTTTTGCCATGGAATCTTAGCCATTTTCCAAGAATGCCGGGACGTTTTCCAAAAACCCCCCCTAGATTTCAGGACAAGTCTGCCACGTCACCGAACACTTGACGGACTTGGTGAAAGTCTTGGCGGACATGGCGGAAGCCTTGCCGAACTTGGTGAAAGTCTTGGCAAACTTGGTGCAAGCCTTGGCAAACGTGGCGGAAGCGCTCGATAAGATTGTTATCTTTCCCACTTTCCACGCCAGATGGACTAGGTTTAAGCCGCCTCGCGCACGTCAACGACACAATGCCGGCCCAATGCGACCAAGGCATGTTCAAGGCTTGCCGTTTTGCTCGCATGGCGCGGGTCGAGTAGCCGTCGGGCTTCTTTCTCATCCACGGAAAGCCGCCGAGCCAACTCGGATTGGCTAATCCCCGCTGCGTGGACAGCCACATACAGGGCCGCTTTCATTGCGGTCTGGACTGGCACTGACACCGCACACTCACCACTTAACAACGCTGAAGGCGGTGGAATTTCCATATCTTCATCAATACGAGCAGCAATCGCTTCTTCCAGACAGTCGGCAGCTTCAAGCAAAGCCGCTTCCCGCGTATCGCCTTGGGTGATCGCTTCCGGCAAGTCGCGGAACATCACCACAAAACCACCATCGGCTTGATCGGGAGTCAAGTTGGCAGGATACACAAATCGCATTTTTTCGCTCCTAAATCTTGTCTAGGGTCAAATCCAGTTGTTTCAACATGGCGTGTAGGGTTCCAGTTTTCAGTTCATCCTTTGGGTTACGAACGATGGTTAATTTGTCACCCAATATCAGAGTCTGGTGGCTACCCTTGCCACGCTTTTCATCCAACCTGAAGCAAATACCGTTGGCTTTTGCATAACTTTGTACCCGTCTGATGAATTCGGAACCTTTCATGCCCAACATTATCGGACACAATTGTCCGACAGACAAGAACCAAGGCACTAAGACGTATAATCACTCGTTTTCCGCTACCGAATCACTGAAAAATCAGCCAATTCTTGACTTGGACACCTTAAATCACGGATAATGCCCTCTTTTTTGGCCTTTCCCACCCCGGTTCCCGCAATGACAGGCATCTTTGCCGAAGACGAAATATTGGTATCTATCCGTAATCTGGTTTTTTTTCGCGGCGGCAGGAAAATCTTCGATGGCGTGAACCTTGACATCCCTCGCGGGAAGATAACTGCAATCATGGGTCCGAGCGGAACCGGCAAAACCACTTTGCTTAAACTCATCGGCGGGCAATTGAGGCCCGACGAAGGCAATGTCAAAGTGGAAGGCCGCATTGTCCATGAGCAAAGCCGCAGAGATTTGTATGAAATGCGCAAGCGCATGGGCATGTTGTTCCAAAGTGGCGCACTGTTGACTGATTTGAATGTATTTGAAAACGTTGCATTCCCCTTGCGCGAACATACCCACCTTCCCGAAACCATGATACGCTCGCTGGTGTTAATGAAGCTTGAGGCCGTCGGATTGCGCGGGGCTAGGCAGTTGATGCCGGGGGAGCTATCCGGTGGCATGGCCCGCCGGGTGGCACTGGCCCGAGCCATCGTGCTGGACCCCATGATGATTATGTATGATGAGCCTTTCACCGGACAGGACCCAATTTCCATG
>CAIWDB010000193.1 GCA_903911305.1 uncultured Methylococcaceae bacterium
ATCAAATCCACATTCCCAAGCCAAAGTGGGCCATGAATCCAGATAAAAATGCTTAAATGCTTCAACATTCCGCAAGGGTTCAGCGGTTTTATATTTGTCAATTAAATCCTTCAAATCGACCACTCCGTCATCACCTGTGTTAAATTTTAACCAGATGCGGTAGCCGTCCAAATAGCGGGCATCAACGATGTCAACGATCATATTTTTGACTTATCAAACCAAGGGTTGAATTTTGTGAAAATCTTTGGATTCCCACATTTCGAGCAATTCTTCCCGGTACATTTCGGCCCATTCCTCCACTAAACCACGAACTCTCGCCGGTAAATGCCCATCGCAGAGATTGAGTGTTCTGATATCCATCGCGGCTTTATATTCGTTGTATCGAATACGAAAATGCGGGGGATTGTGTTCGTCAAAATACATGGAAATAATGATACCTAGAAAGCGGCTTATTTCAGGCATGGGATATCTCGATATAGGAACAAACTATCATAATCGCTTTTAGTGCGGAACAGTTAGAACCCAAAACGCAGAGCGTCTTAGGTTCGGTTCCCAAGTTGGGACGTGGGGAACCATCAAACATAACCGCTATTGCACCCGGCCCTTGTACCGATTGACCCAGCAGGATAAAACGGTGCTCCCCATAGGAATGGTCAGGATCATAGAAATCCACGTACAACGGATCATCGAAAACTGTTTTGGCTTCCTCAAAAGAAACGCCATGCTTCGACAAGTTCGTTGTCGCTTTATTTTCATCCCATTCGTATGGCATGGTAAAAATAAATGCCTCATCGTAGTATAACGTGACCAACCGCCTAACGGGGCGCGGGTTCAGCAACTCGCTCAAGGTTAAGCACAGGATAACACACCGAATAATTAGCCCATATGCAGCGCAGCAAAATACGGGTATTCCGTGCTCAATTATCCCGGCTTCGCGTAACGACGATAGATTACTGCGTATTATGGGTGCATCCTATAGCATTGGCCAGCTTAATACCTAATTGTTCAGCCAACAATACAGGGACAGCATTGCCTATTTGGCGCATGGCCTCTCCCCATGCTCCCTTGATTTTAAAATCGTCGGGAAAAGTTTGTATTCTCTTTGCTTCAAAGGTCGTCAAGTATCTAACTTTGCCGTCATCGAATCTAATCATATTTTCCCCCCCGGGAACTCCATGACCACCAGCCTTAATCGTCTTTGAGGGCCAATCAAAATCGCTTCCTGTATGCCCAGGATAAATTCGTGCACCATCACGAAAAACATGGTCAATTATTCCGTGATTTGACTTTGGATCAGGAGTATCATGCAAGGTATCTCTAATAGTTTTCCAAGGAAATAATTCCGGCTCAAACATGCCATATTTGTCTCTTAGACGTGATATTTTTTCTCTAGCCAATACACCAAAAACAGGTAACGATGATGTAGAAATTTTGTGACGATCCCAATACTCTCCCGTGATATACATATCCCAAAGCAACCTATCTTCTGAGTGTGTTTCTGTAGGAAATTCCCAAGGGAGCGAAAGATCCGAGCGCGTACCTACAATAACGACACGCTCTCTTGTTTGAGGTACACCATAGTTTGCTGCATTAATTAACTTAAATTTGACATCGTATTTTTTTTTCGAGCAGCATAATTTATTAATGCTACGGATTTCGTTGAGGTGGGTCTTCCAATCGCCACCGTCTTGCAATATCCAGTCTGGATAGCTTAACCTAAGAATAATATATTCAAAATAGTCAGAAAAGTTTTGACGAAGGAGGCCTTTCACATTCTCAAATATAAAAGCTTTGGGTGCAAGTCGCTCAATCGCTTGTATAGCATAGGGAAACATATCTCGACTATCTTGATTCGCACCATGCTTTCCACCCAATGAAAACGGCTGACATGGAGGCCCACCAGCAACTAAATCAATTTTTTCAAGGCTATCAAAATCAAAATCTTTAATATCGCCAAAAAAAACCCTTTCTGGATTGAAGTTCTCATATAGGGAATCGCAAGCATGCCTGTTAAACTCAACAAAGGCAGCATGTTCAAAACCAGATAATTCAAGTCCTTTTGCCAATCCACCAGCACCTGAAAAAATATCAAGGGTTTTCATAACGATTAACCTAGGCTTTTCAAATGGCTATTAATTTTGGATATTACTGTGCTTTTTTCAGCATGCTTGCCATTGCATTTATTTGCCCATCTTCTTCCTTCATGAACAACATCCCAATCTGATTTTGCTTGCTCATATCGACCACTTCCAGGGTCGTGATTACCAAACCCATCTACAGCAGTATTCCAAAGAGGTTTATTTAGTTTAATAAGAGCAGCTTCAATGGTGCTAATCATGTCTGAGCCTTCATCTTCAAAAATAACGAATCGGCACATAAAATCTTCCAACAAAAGATCAGCGCCAAGGCTTATGCTTCTACTGTGTTCACGAAGACGACCGATTAACTCGCGAGACTGGTTTAGGACATTGTCAGAAGATCGCGCTTGCCTCCATCCTTTTGGCACTGCTTTGCCAACATAGATGGGGTAATCATAGGAAAGGCGGTTAAGTTCTGCATATTTTTTATATAGCGGATTGCTTCCCGTATAGTACAAAGCGTAAACGCCTGTTCCTAAAAAAGACTCTAGTGGTGGAAGTATATGAACGGGTGTGCCGTTGAAAAATCTAATGGCGTCTTTAACCAATTCAACAAAAGCATCGTTTTTGTAAATATGCTCTCTACGGTCAAATGCTTGCTGTTTCACAGAACAATACTTTCCAACTCATTAAACATATCTTCTCATATTGCACAGGTTACGGCGAGTATTACACGTCCCTCTACCTTGGATTCAAGCAGTCCATGGCTGTATGACAGCGAGTAGCTTACTCCCCCCCCAACTCCGCTAACAAATCCGCCTGATGCTCGTGGATTAAGGGTTCGACCACTTGATCCAAACTGCCTTGCATGATTTCTTCCAAACGGTAGAGCGTGAGGTTGATGCGATGGTCGGTTAATCGGCCTTGCGGAAAGTTATAAGTGCGGATGCGCTCTGATCGGTCGCCGCTGCCGACTTGCAATTTGCGGTCGGCGGCAATTTCCGAGCTGCGTTTTTCTTGCTGCGCGGTGAGAATGCGAGATTTCAGCAAAGACATGGCACGTGCGCGGTTTTTGTGCTGTGAACGCTCGTCTTGGCATTCGACTACGGTATTGGTGGGAATATGCACGATCCGAATCGCCGACTCGGTGCGGTTGACGTGCTGCCCGCCGGCCCCGGAGGCGCGGTAGGTGTCTACGCGCAAATCAGCCGGGTTGATTTCGAAATCGTCAATCTCATCCACTTCCGGCAAAACGGCCACCGTGCAGGCCGAGGTGTGGATGCGACCTTGGGCTTCGGTGGCGGGTACACGCTGTACGCGATGCGTACCGGACTCAAATTTCAGTTGCGAATAAACATCCTGCCCACTGATCCGCACGACAATTTCCTTGTATCCCCCCAACTCGGCTTCACTCTCGCTGATCAGTTCCGGCTTCCAGCCTTTGATTTCGGCATAACGTGTATACATGCGGAACAGATCGCCGGCAAACAGCGCCGCTTCGGCACCGCCGGTCCCGGCACGGACTTCCAAGAATATATTGCGCTCGTCGTTAGGGTCTTTGGGCAATAGCAAGATTTGCAATTCTTCGGTCAGTTGCGCGGCCTTGTCCTGTGCGGCAAACAATTCTTCCTTGCCCATGGTGCGTACTTCGGGGTCTTCATCCGCTGCCAAGGTTTCGGCATAGGCGATGTCTTCCAACGTGGCCCGATAGACGCGAAAGCACGTGATCACCGGGTCGAGTTGCGCATATTCTTTGCTTAGGGCGCGGAAGCGGTTCTGGTCGTTCTGGACTTCAGGCAAGGCCAGCAGCGCGGTGATTTCTTCAAAGCGCTGCGACAGGTTGTCTAGTTTGTTTTGTATGGAAGCTTTCACGAAATTACTGGTTGCCCTTGAGTTGAAAAAGTTCCCGCACGGCTTCAATCAGGTCATGGCGCTCGTCAGTGCCCGCCTGTTTGATCTGTGTGCTAGGAATGTGAATAATTTTGCTGGTCAGTGTACTCGCCAATTGCCTGAGTGCATCCTCTGCCGGTTTGCCGTTCTTCAAGGCCCGCAAAGCGTTGTTCAGTGCCTCGTCCCGCAGATTTTCGGCGTGGGCACGAAAATCCAACAAGGTCATCATCGCCCCTTGGGATCGCATCCAGGCGAGGAAGTGGTCTACTTCGGTGTCAATTATTTCCTCGGCTTGCTTGGCGGCTTCCTGCCGCGAGCGCATCCCTTCCTCGATGGTGTTGCGCAAATCGTCAACCGTGTAAAGATACACGTCATTCAACTGCCCCACTTCCGGCTCAATATCACGCGGAACCGCCAAATCAACCATGAACATAGGCTTGTGCTTTCGCGTTTTGAGTGCGCTTTCGACGCTACCCTTGCCCAAAATCGGCAACTGGCTGGCGGTGGATGATACCAGAATGTCGGCCTTGGCGAGATGCTTGGGCAGTTCCGACAAGGCGATGGCAAATCCGTTGAATTGCGCAGCTAGGGCATGGGCGCGTTCTAGGGTGCGATTGGCGATGATGATTTCGCCGATGCCCTGCTCATGCAAATGCCTCGCGGTCAGTTCAATCGTTTCACCGGCACCAATCAGCACGGCGGTCTGTTCCTTGAGGGTGTCGAATATGCGCTGCGCCAAGCGCACTGCCGCAAACGCGACAGACACCGGGCTTGAACCAATCGCCGTGTCGGTGCGCACCTTTTTGGCGGCACTGAACGTGTGATGGAATAGCTTGCTTAGCGTTTTGCCCAAGGTCCCTGCATCGGCGGCCGTCTGGTAAGCGGTCTTCATTTGACCCAGTATCTGCGGTTCGCCTAGAATCATGGAATCCAAGCCGCAGGCCACGCGAAACATATGCCGTATGGTATCCTCATCGGTATGCGCGTACAGGTAAGGATGGAACTCTTCGCGCTTGAGGTGTTGCTCACGGGCAATCCAATCGACGATTTTTTCCAAGTTTGCACTGGCTGTCCCACAATAGAATTCAGTGCGATTGCAAGTGGAGAGAATCGCGGCCTCTTCAATTTCGGGTAGACGCACCAGTTCACCCAACGCCGGTCGCAGACGTTCGGCAGGGAATGCGAGCCTCTCCCTGATCGCAACGGGCGCGGTGTTATGATTTAGTCCTAATGTCAAAATGGTCATCGACTCATCTATATTGCGTGTGTTTCAATAACAGTGATTTTAAAAAAAAAACTACCTGTAGGCCAAATAGTTCCAACCTTAACCTATTGCCGCAATCGAGGGAAGGCGTAAAATCAACTCTGCTATGATATGAGCATTCCACCTATAGGGCATGTTTGTGGAGTTTATTTTGCCAACATTGCACGATTCGTTTTGTCAAACCCACACTTGTGAGGTTTGGAAAATCTCTGCATAAAGGCATTGCCATTAACCAACTGTGATTTTAGAGACCTGATTCAGTGACGAAATGTTTGATTTATTTGGCATCTGCGGTTGGCCTGTTGGCTTCGGGGTGCGTCGTTTTCAACCCCACTCATTACGATACGGTTGCTGCGTCCGATGATAACCTAAAAATCGGAGTCAGTTCACCCCATCAAAGCGAAGATTCAGTTTATTACATATTGGCGGCAGAATTGGCCATCCAGCGAGGGCAATACGACACCGCACTGGATAATTACCTTAAAGCCTCAATGCTGTCACAAGATGTCAAAATCATTCAACGTGCCACTCAGATAGCGATCTACTTGAAAAAAAACGACAAGGCACTTGAAACAGCGAAAATTTGGCTTGATCGCCAACCGGATAGCATTGATGCACGTAGGCTAACCGCTTTTCTGTTGATTAAAGCCGGTCGAACTGATGAAGCGGTTGATCAATTAGCCGTGTTATTGAGTACACCAGGGGTCGACACGGAAGTTTTGTTGATCGACCTGGCCAAATTATTAAGTTCTGACGTACCCAAGGATGTTGGCCTTGAGTTTCTTCAGCGCCTCGGCGAGCGTTTCCCCAATAAAGCGGAGATTCATTTTGCGATGGCACTGCTTGCCACCGAAATGCATGAATACCAAACCGCACTGGTGGAAACAGAAAAGGCTTTATCGCAACACCCCGATTGGAACAAGGCGCGTTTGCTACAAGCTCAACTGATGACCAAAACGGGCAATTCCGAACATGCGCATGAAATCATGCGCAAAGCCATACGGAACGATCCAAACAACCCTAACCTTCGCTTGATCTACTCACAGTATCTTGCCAAAGCCGGCGACTTGAAGGGCGCCAACCGGGAACTGGAGCAACTGGTAGCCAAAGACCCGGGTAATCAAGATGCCTTGCTGGGTCTGACCATGACCCAAATTGAGTTGGGGCAGGAAGCCAAGGCACAACAAAATCTAGAGCGGCTTACCGAGTCCTCCAATTACAAAATGCAAGCTTACTTTTACCTTGGTTTGCTTGAAGCGCGGAAAAAACACTTCCCCAACGCTGTGCAATGGTTTGACAAGGTCACCGAAGGGCCAGTGGTTTTTGATGCCCAAGTGAACGCCATCACCTCATTGATCGTCATGGGGCAAGCAGCAGAAGCCAGGCTTCGGCTATCCGAGGCCCGTCGGAAATTCCCCCAGCAAGCGGTACGATTGTATTTGTTGGAAGCGGAATTACTGACAAAAGACAAGCAATATGTTGAAGCCTTTGATTTGTTGAGCCAAGCATTGACAGAATCTCCCGGACAAACCGATTTACTATATTCACGCGCACTCGTTGCTGAAGAACTCAACCAATCAGAAGCGATGGAAGCGGACTTAAAGACATTGCTGGAAAAAAATCCAGATGATCCTAACGCATTGAATGCCTTAGGATTCAGCTTGGCGGATCGTTCAGAGCGATTGGAAGAGGCAAAGGGCTATATCGCTAAAGCCTTGCAACTCAAACCAGACGACCCGGCAATCCTAGACAGTTATGGTTGGGTTAATTATCGCTTAGGGGACAAAGAAGCCGCATTGACCTACCTAGGCAGGGCTTTCGCCAAACTCAAGGATCCCGAAATAGGCGCTCATTATGGGGAAGTGCTTTGGGAATCCGGCAAACAAAAGGAAGCCATGGCTATTTGGAAGGATTTAATGCGAAAGTATCCCGACCAAAAAGACCTAAAAAAAGTGATTAACCGCTATCCTGAAGCTTTCAAAAAATAAATTCTGGCCTTCCCTATGAATCTAAGGTCGCTAGCACTCATCGGCGTAATCATTTTTGCGTTTAACTTGACTGGGTGTGCCGTGCTAAAGGGAAAGGAAGCATCGCCCCAGGTTCCTGAAATCCAACAACAGCTTTACAGCCTCCAAAGATGGAAGCTGGATGGGCGCATCGCGGTGAAATATGGCGATGAGGGATGGAATGCCAATTTGACATGGGAACATGAGGATAGGCAGGATCGACTGCTCATTTCTGGGCCATTTAGCCAAGGCGCGGTCTCAATCATCATGCAAAGCGGCTTGATCTACATCAACGAAGGCAATGGAGTCGTCACCAGTTCTCACGAACCCGACGATTTGTTGAAAAAGCGGCTAGGATTCAGCGTCCCTTTGCCTAGCTTACGCTACTGGGTTCTCGGCGTACCGACCCCAGGCTTTGAATATGAATCCAAAATCAATGCCGAAGCTGGGGTTCGAGGATTCGAACAACAAGCCTGGGTGTTGACGTTTGAAAACTATGAAAATGTTGCCAGTTTTATATTGCCTCAAAAAATCACCATACAAGGAAACGCGGTGAGGTTAAGGCTGGTTGTGGATGAATGGGTGTTAAAGAATTAATCAAGGGGGAGCCATGTCCAAAAAGCCATTACGCCTGCCCGCGCCGGCGAAATTGAACCTTATGCTACGAGTTGTCGGGAGAAAACCCGATGGCTATCATTTGCTACAGACGGTTTTCCAATTCATAGACCTGTGTGATTGGATTGAACTTACACCACGACAAGATAACCAGGTTCGTTTATCCAGCCCGTTGCCGGGAGTGCCGGAAGAATCCGACCTCACCGTTAGGGCAGCCAAGTTATTGCGCCAGACAGTAGGCAACGACCATTTGGGAGTCCAAATCACAGTAGAGAAAAACCTTCCCATGGGAGGGGGACTAGGCGGCGGCAGTTCCGATGCAGCAACCATGCTACTTGGATTGAATGCAATATGGGATTTGGGGCTAAGTGTGGACGAATTGGCCACTTTAGGGTTACAGCTTGGGGCAGATGTCCCTGTTTTTGTTCATGGTTGGTCCGCTTGGGGGGAGGGCGTGGGCGAAAAGTTAACACCTCTGCCGAATTTGCCAGAACCTTGGTATGTAGTGCTAAATCCACCTTGCCATGTTGCAACGGGCGCAATTTTTTCTTCACAAGAATTGACACGGGACAATAAATCTATAACAATAGCCGACTTTGTAGCCGGTAACCAAGTGAACGATTGCCTACCCGTGGTAGTGAAAGCCTACCCCGAAATTGGGAATGCAATGAAAGATTTAGGACGGTACGCAATCACTCCGAAATTAACAGGGACTGGTTCTTGTGTTTTCGGTGCGTTTGAAGGTGAGGCAGAAGCGCAAAATGCAGCACTGGGCTTATCCTCGGAGTGGAGTGCATTTGTCGCGAAGGGAATGAACCGATCTCCTACTCATGGAGTGCTGGAGTCAGCTTAAGGGTTTGCCATTAATTGTTTATTGGGGCGTCGCCAAGCGGTAAGGCACGGGGTTTTGATCCCCGCATACCCAGGTTCGAATCCTGGCGCCCCAGCCATAAGTTTTAAGGTTATCCGTTAGCTTTTTTTGGTTGGGGGAACTTGAATGACAAGCGCCACGTTCATGGTGTTTTCTGGAAACGCCAATGTGCCTCTAGCCGAAGGCATTGTCCGAAAGCTAAACATGCGCCTTGGGATGGCCAGTGTAGGTCGATTCAGCGACGGGGAAATTGCCGTCGAAATAGAAGAAAACGTCCGAGGGAGGGAAGTTTTTCTGGTTCAACCCACTTGCGACCCTATCAATGAAAATCTGATGGAACTGCTGATAATGATCGACGCATTTCGCCGGTCGTCAGCATCTGTGATTACAGCGGTAATCCCATATTATGGATATTCTCGCCAAGATAGACGGACACGTTCGGCACGTGTGCCAATCTCGGCTAAACTTGTAGCCAAGATGATTTCTGCTGCCGGTGCTGACAGGGTGTTGACAGTTGATTTGCATGCCGACCAAATTCAAGGCTTTTTTGATGTTCCTGTAGACAATGTTTATGCATCGCCAATTTTGCTGGGTGATGTCTGGCGGCAACAATATCCTAACTTAATGGTTGTTTCTCCCGATATAGGCGGGGTTGTCAGGGCTAGGGCGCTGGCAAAGCGAATGGATGATGCGGACTTGGCGATTGTCGACAAGCGCCGACCTCGCCCGAACGAGTCAAAAGTGATGAACATCATTGGAGATGTAGAGGGGCGGTCTTGTGTGATGGTCGATGATTTAGTTGATACGGCTGGCACATTGTGTAAGGCTGCCAAAGCTTTGAAAGACAACGGGGCGGTTAAAGTCGTTGCCTATTGTACGCACCCGGTGCTTTCTGGGAGTGCGGTTGAAAACATAGCCTCGTCAGTTTTGGACGAACTTGTGGTGACAGACACTATCCCTTTGTGTACGGTTGCCATAGAAAGCCCAAAGATAAGAGTTTTAAGCGTTGCGGAAATTCTGGCGGAAACAATTCGCAGAATAGCAGACGGCGAATCAGTAAGTTCCTTATTTGTAGATTGAATTATTTTTTTAACCTGCTAAGAGTATTTCGGAGAAAAAGATGGTAGGCAGTTTTGAGTTTGATGCGGAAATTAGAACCACCACAGGTAAGGGAGACGCGCGTCGTTCCCGTCGGCTAGGTAAAATCCCTGCAATAGTCTATGGAGGTGGCGGAGACCCGGTGGGCTTGTATTTGACCCATCATCGCGTGTCTAAAGCATTGGAAAATGATGCAGTATATTCCCATATATTGACTATTCGCTATGAAGGTCAGGAAGTGAAAGCAATTTTGAAGGCACTGCAAAGGCATCCAAGCAAACCTATCATCATGCACATGGACTTCCAGCGGGTAAACGAGAAAGAAAAGCTTCATGTACATATACCTTTGCATTTTATTAACCAAGAAACTGCTGTAGGCGTGAAAAAAGGCGGTATAGTAAGTCATGCGTTGGTCGAAGTGGAAGTAAGTTGTTTGCCTCAAAATTTACCTGAATTTATTGAAGTCGACATGTCTAACGTCGATCTTGGTGAATTAGTCCACCTTTCCGATCTCAAGGTACCAAACGGCGTTGAGTTATTCGATCTAACTCATGGCGATATCAATGACAGGACGGTTGCTAGTATCCACACTAATCGCCCGACGGATGCAGAAGAGTGAACTTTTCTGCAAAGCTGATTCGGTGATATACGGTTGGGTTTGGCATTTAGATTGATCGTCGGATTAGGCAATCCGACACCCAAATATGAGTTTACCCGGCATAATGCTGGGTTTTGGATGATGGATGAAATAGCCCGCCGACACCGTTTGAGCTTCAGTTCTGACTCTCGAAGCCAAGGCATGTTGGCACAAATGGAATGGGAAGGTAATAGAATATTCCTTCTAAAACCCATGCTTTACATGAACCGTAGCGGTGGGTCGGTCTCTGCATTGGCAAATTTCTACAAAATTTCCGCCTCGGAAATCCTGATAGCACATGATGAACTCGATTTCGAACCCGGCGTGGTTAAACTGAAAGTCGGAGGTGGGCATGGTGGTCATAATGGGTTGAGAGATATTGCGGAAAAACTAGGAAGTAGTGAGTTTACGAGAATACGAATTGGAATAGGGCATCCTGGTAACAGAGATGAAGTAGTTAACTATGTGCTTGCACGTCCTACCGCACAGGACAATGACGTTTTGCAAAGTACGATAGAAAAAGTAGTCGGCTATTTCCCTATAATTATTGAAGGGAGTCTGCAAGAAGCAATGAATGCCTTACATTGAAGAAAACAAATATTTTAGCTTGACATATCCTTTATCATGGGTAAAAATTGTGGACTGTTTTACGGAGGGGTTCCCGAGCGGTCAAAGGGATCAGACTGTAAATCTGACGGCTCAGCCTTCGAAGGTTCGAATCCTTCCCCCTCCACCAATTTTCTTTTAGCGGGTGTAGTTCAACGGTAGAACCTCAGCCTTCCAAGCTGATGGCGTGGGTTCGATTCCCATCACCCGCTCCAAGGATTAATGAAATGCCCATATAGCTCAGTCGGTAGAGCACTTCCTTGGTAAGGAAGAGGTCTCCGGTTCAAATCCGGATATGGGCTCCAGATTTTATAATTAATTGAGTTGCCTAATTTTTAATAATTGACAGGGGAATTTGCGCATGGCCAAAGAAAAATTTTCGCGCACAAAGCCGCATGTGAACGTAGGAACCATTGGTCATGTAGACCATGGTAAGACCACTTTGACGGCAGCGCTGACCAAGATCGGAGCAGAGCGCTTCGGCGGTGAATTCAAAGCATACGACCAGATTGAC
>CAIWDB010000194.1 GCA_903911305.1 uncultured Methylococcaceae bacterium
ACAATTGCATGCGCGGTCGCGGACACAACGTGATCAACTAACGCTTAGCCGTAAAAAAACGGCTAAGAACCAGCGATTCATCAGTGAGGCACTGTCATGCAATCACTTGCCCATGCATTTAAGTTGAGCGCTAGGCAGTACGCCGAGCAGACCGCGATCATTTCAGGCAACGATACACTGGATTACCGCGCTTTAGACCAACAATCCAGCCAATTTGCCGCTGCATTGGCAAAGCTAGGCGTGATCAAAGGGGATAGGATAGGGCTGTATTGCATGAATTGCCCTCATTTTGTCATCGCCTATTTAGGGATTATTAAGGCAGGGGCAATCGTGGTTCCGATCAACCTACTCATCAACACCCATGAAATGGCTTTCATTTTGACGGATGCTGATGCCAAAGGCTTGATTTTCCATGCAGCATTCGCAGAACAGGCTACACTGTTGAAAAGTTCAGTTGAGAACTTGGCGTTCGCCGTTAGCATGGGCGGTCATGTTAACGGGGCTATGGATTGGGATGCAATTTTGGAAACCGATGGACAACCCATTGAAATCGAGTTTGATCCACAAGCCGACCTTGCGGTAATTCTTTACACCTCTGGCACCACCGGCAAGCCCAAAGGCGCCATGCTGACCCATGGCAATCTGCTTGCCAATGTGTCCAGTGTACAACAGGCCATGCACTGGCGACCCGGCAATGACACCGTGTTGGTCGTGCTGCCTATGTTCCATGCTTTCGCCGGGACTGTCGGTTTGTTAACGCCTTTGCTTTACGGTTGCACCATCGCACCACTGACGCGATTTGAGCCAGAACTGGTCGCTAAAACCATCCATGAAACCCGCTCGACCCTATTTTTGGGCGTGCCTAGCATGTTTACGGTGTTGCTACGACTCAAACCGGAACGAGTGCAATGGATGGATTCCTTGCGCTTCTGCATTTCCGGCGGGGCGGCGTTGCCAGTGGACGTGTTGAAACGTTTTGAGACGATGTTCGGTAAGACAATCTACGAAGGCGACGGTCCCACCGAATGCGGTCCAGTCACCTGCGTCAACCCAATTGGCAAATTGACCAAGCCGGGGACGGTTGGTTTGCCAATTCCCAACGTGGAAATGCGCATCATCGGCGAACAGGGCGTGGAGTCTTTAGCTTTGGGCGAGGTGGGGGAAATTGCCGTGCGCGGTCCCAATGTCATGAAAGGCTATTGGAATCTACCCGAAGAAACCGCCGAATCGTTTCGTGAGGGTTGGTTCTTGACCGGGGACATGGGCACGGAGGACGAAGACGGCTATTTCTCCATTGTTGACCGGAAAAAAGACTTGGTCATCGTCAATGGGATGAACGTTTACCCGCGCATGATTGAGGAAACCTTATACCGTTTCTCACCAATCAATGAAGCCGCCGTTGTGGGCGAGCCTAATGACTTGCATGGAGAAATCCCAGTGGCCTATGTTTCCTTGATACCCGGTGCCGAAACCACCGAAGCCGACATCCGCGCCTTTTGCCGCGAGAATCTAGGCAGGCATCAAATCCCCCGAAAGATTCACATTTTGGCTGAATTGCCGAAAAACGCCACAGGAAAAATACTCAAGCGGGAATTACGCAAGCAGGGTGAGATTGAAAGAGGAGTTACTGGGTTGTTGTAACTTTGGTTTTATAGGACTGTCCTCGCCGCCAACCAATTTGGGGATATATAAATGAAAACATATGCGATGTTTTTTCTGTTTTTTTCTGCAATCTGCGCTTGGGGTGACACCACGACAAGCATACTTCAGAATAACCCAAAATATTCGCCATTTGCGTATATCCTGAATTATATTTCGAACAGTCCCGGTAATCCTGAATGTTATATCAATGAGGGTTATCTTAATTTCTTGGAAGACTATTATCTCAACCCTGACATTGTGCCTACCGCTTCTAGCGGAACCAATGACATTCATCAGTGGCCTTATCCTTTGGGCAATGAGCAAGGAAGCCCAGACATTACACTTACTCTATTGACTGGGATTAATGCCATACCTAATGTTGGTCCCAATACTTACATAGCCGTATCGTCATCGGATTGTGATGGATGCAGTGAAAGTAAGCATTATATCCAAAATGCGCTTCCTACCATGCCTCTAGCCAATCTGCATACAAACCTGTCTGCCGATACCACGCATGGTAAAACCCTACAATGTTCCAACGGGACAGTTTATTTTACACAAAACGGTTCTTTGAATATGCAGACTGTAGGAGAAACGACCAAGGCCAACAATTCGTTAGTTTTTGTTGAAATGGGAAGTCTAGGTAATGTCCCAAAGATGTATGCTTATTTTAAGGGTTTATGGAATGCTGTCGTAAATGACACAGGTGTCAGCTATTTCACAAATGGAACTAAAGACTCTTCTGGCCTAGAGGGTATGAATGAGCCTGTTACCATAGGCCAAAGGCAAGTATCATTCTACGCTGGCAGGAATAATAGTTTTGTGGGTCCAACGTGGTCTGATGGTGGCTTGTCAATCACATTCCCAAATAACTTGTACCCGCCCACACAAGGAGAAGTAAATGGAGATATGAAAAATGTCAATTGGTACGACCAGATTCTGCTGGATGCAGGCAACCAATTAGCCAAAGAAAATACTGTCAATATTGATATTTATATGTTTGAAATTGGCACAATCAACCCATTTATTGATAATTTATATAGATTTCTTAAATATGGTTTTGTCGCTTCAGAAAGTTCAACGAACCCTGTCGCTATTAGTAAGATTAAAGACGCAAAAGTCCCCTCATCAAGATTTCCCGGAAATTTAACAGTCAATCTATATTATCAGTATCAAGATATACCCTATTGTCCCGGATCAACCACCAATCTATGTCCCACTTCAACCTATAATTATTTGATTAATCCCGTTGTAAGTGGAAGTCAAAAATATAGCATGACAGTCAAAAAAGTCTGGCAAGGTTTTAGAAATAGCACTTTTCCGGGAAACCCAGATACGCCTGACACGCCGCAAGACATGCATTTGAAAGTGGACACAGTCACGTATGGCAACCATGTTAATTTATATGTTACTTCATCCAACCTAGACATGCCTTCTGTTGGCTCAGGAAAAAAGTGGCAGGCAGGCAATATTATTAAAATTACCCTCAATGACAAATTGTATGCGTTATACAAGCAAGAGTTTGACAGTATCAGTACAGATGGTTATTTGTCACAGTATCGCCTAGGGTTTATCAATGCACAGAATAATAGTTTTTTCGATTCTGGCATTGCGCCACAAGGCCAAACAATCTCAAACTCTGGTATTGCCGCATTTATATTCCCCATGAATACAACGGCTAGTACCATACCTCCTTCGTATTCCTATTTGTTTAACTGGGCAGAGCAAAAATATCCTTTGCTTTTCCCGACATCAGGCGGTAAGTCTCTCGGAACTTGGGGAGTGTACACCTACCAGTATTACCCCGCTAGTAATTCGTATATTGGTGTTTCTTCGTCAAATAATGATGTTTATTACATGGGTCCCGATGGCATATTGCAAGACCAAGGCTCGCTTTCCCAGTGGTTACAGCTTGCTTACGGTTGCTTATTCAACTGGGCCGAGACCACTTATACCGCGCTTTTCCCAACATCAGGTGGCAAATCCGAGGGAGCTGGGGACGGTTTCATTTATCGTTATTATCCTGCCAACCAATCATTCTTGGGGGTTTCCTCTTACGATGGTAACGTCTATACGATGGACGCTTATGGTATGATGAATAGTGTGGGTTTGTATTCGCAGTGGCTATCAACCTCTGGATGCCAGTAATTGCTGATAACCCAAGCTTACTAAATGAATATGCCCAAACACCCCGATACGCCCCAATCGTTTCTCAAAGACGAGGTTTTTAAGACTGTTTTTAGGCGCATTGAATTTCATGCCTCTTTGCTGAAAACGATCAAAGAGGGTTTGCCTGAGATGTTGGCAAATCAGTGTAAGCATTGTGTGGCGAGGGAGGATGGAGGCTTGGTTATTTTCACCGAGTCTCAATCAGTTGCTTCCCAACTTCGTTTTTATGCACCAACATTGTTGGTGAAAGTCAATGCGGACTTGAAGTTTCCTTTCACAAAGCTGTTGGTAAGGGCTATGCAACAGCCTGAGCCGGAAGCGACGGGCAAACTAATGAAGCCCGTTTCACAGCGAACCATAGCAACGATTAAAACCAGTCGTCATGCTGATTCCAACGATGTGTTGTCTGCGGCTCTGGCAAGACTGGGCGACACGATGGAACGTTACGCCGAGGAAAAATCCTAGGCGACGTTCCGATGTGTCGGCGAGATTTTCGAGAAAGAGGGTTAGCGTACCGCTTGGATAGTGCGCATGTAAGAGATGGGGAGTCCTTCGTCTTCGCTGTAGGTGACAGCTTCCCATGCGTCCTTTTGTTTCAGTAACTCTCTTAACAACTGATTATTGAGACCATGCCCAGATTTGAAACCGACAAATGAGCCTATCAAGCTGTGTCCAAGTAAATACAAGTCGCCAATCGCGTCCAGTATTTTGTGCTTGACAAACTCGTCGGCATAACGCAGGCCGTCTTCGTTCAAAATCCGATAATTATCCACGACTATGGCGTTGTCCATGCTTCCTCCCAAGGCCAACTTGCGCTTACGCAAGGCTTCGATGTCCCGCATGAAGCCAAAAGTTCTGGCCCTGCTGACTTCCTTCACAAATGAGGTGGATGAAAAGTCTATGCTGGCGGTTTGGTTGTCTTGATTGAATACCGGGTGGTCGAAATCAATGGTGAAGGTCACTTTGAAGCCATCGTAGGGTTCAAACTTCGCCCATTTGTCACCATCTTCAACCAACACTTCTTTCTTAATGCGGATGAATTTCTTCGGAGCGTCTTGTTCTAGTATGCCTGCCGATTGAACGAGAAATACAAAAGGACCGGCGCTGCCGTCCATGATGGGTACCTCTGACGCGCTGACATCAATGTAAGCGTTGTCTATGCCCAGACCTGCAAATGCGGACAACAGATGCTCCACGGTGGAAATTTTGACGTTGCCTTGAACTAGTGTGGTCGAGAGCGTGGTTTCGCCTACATTCTCTGGTTTTGCCTCGATCACAACCGGTTCGGCTAGGTCGATCCGCCGAAATTTGATGCCACTGTTAGGCGCTGCTGGCCGCAAAGTCAAATAAACTTTTTGGCCGGTATGCAATCCCACACCAGTTGCCCGTATTACGTTTTTCAGTGTTCTTTGCCTTATCATCGGTTCACCCTAAGCTTTTTGTTTTCATCCGCCCTAAACGTCAAGGCGCATTGCTGATTAAGATAACCATTCCTGTGTGTTGTTGCAATGCTACAAATTGTCGCACTTAACACACAGGAGGTTTGTTGCACTACTCGTCAATCCGCCTGACGCCTCAGGAAAGCGGGAATGTCCAGATATTCCAAGTCCATTTCCTTCTTAGTTTCGCCCCTGCTGTCGTGTTTGGGCTTATTGCGAATGCTGGTTGGTTTGTCCAGCGCCCCATAGTCAATCTCTCCGTTGTGAGTTTTGACTAGGCGTATCGGCGCCTCATTCAATTGGCGTTGGCTTGCAAGCCCTGTCGCCACCACAGTGACGCGCAATTCATCCTTAAGATCGGAATCGACTGAAACGCCCGCGACGACAATCGCGTCGTCTGCTGCGAATTCATGTACTACATTGCCGACCTCGTTGAATTCGCTGAGGGTCAGGTCTGAACCGCCAGCGATGTTGATGAGGATGCCTCTGGCACCTTGCAAGTTGATGTCATCCAACAGCGGACTCGCAATGGCTCTTTCCGCCGCTTCACGCGCCCGGTTTTCACCGACGGCAACCCCCGTACCCATCATTGCCATGCCCATTTCAGACATCACTGTGCGCACGTCGGCGAAGTCCACGTTGATGATGCCGGGATGGGTGATCAAATCGGCGATGCCTTGAACCGCGCCTAACAAAACATTATTGGCTGCGGCAAAAGCTTCGATGAGGCTGACGTTCTTACCGAGCACTGGCAACAGTTTTTCATTAGGAATGGTGATTAGGGAATCGACAAACTGGCTCAATTCCTCTATGCCCTTTTCGGCGATCGCCCTGCGCTTTTTGCCTTCAAAATGGAAAGGCTTGGTGACGACCGCGACGGTCAAGATGCCGGCTTCTTTGGCGATCTCGGCAATGACAGGGGCTGCGCCGGTGCCTGTGCCGCCACCCATCCCGGATGTGATAAATACCATGTCCGCGCCATCCAGTACTTCAAGGATGCGTTCCCGGTCATCCAATGCGGCCTGACGTCCGATTTCCGGGTTGGCACCCGCCCCCAGCCCCTTGGTCAATGCATTGCCAAGTTGTATGACAGACCGTGCATTGACATTTTTTAACGCTTGCGCGTCGGTATTGGCACAGATGAAATCCACGCCTTCGATATGACTATTAACCATGTGATTGACGGCATTGCCTCCGCCGCCACCAACTCCAACGACCTTAATAACAGCCTTTTGACTGTAGGAATCCGCTATTTCAAATTTCATACTATCCACCCCATGTCTTCCTGAGACTTGAATTACCAAAAATTACAAAACCTAGAAATTACCTTGAAACCAACTTTTCATTTTGCTTAACATTCTCCTGAATCCACCGTCTCCCATTCCGCCTCTCTCTCCGTGAGGGCCGTGCTGACGTCCAAATAACAACAGTCCCACACCGGTTGAGTAAGCGGGGTTGCGGATTACATCGCCCAACCCCGTTACAAATTGGGGCAAGCCCAATCGTACCGGCATGTGAAAAATCTCTTCTGCCAAATCGACCAAACCTTCCACTCTGGCACTGCCGCCGCTCAGCACGATGCCTGCGGCGATCAAATCTTCAAATCCGCTACGCCGCAATTCGGCCTGTACCAGCAACAACAGTTCTTCGTAACGTGGTTCGACGATTTCCGCTAAATTGAGCTTGGAAATCTGGCGGGAGGGACGGTCGCCTATGCTAGGGACTTCAATGGTTTCCTCCAGCTTTGCCAGTTGCGTCAATGCACAGGCATATTTAATTTTAATTTCTTCCGCATACTGGGCGGGTGTCCGCAAGGCAACCGCAATATCGTTGGTCACTTGGTCGCCGGCTATGGGTATCACCGCTGTGTGACGTATCGCACCATCAGTAAACACCGCGATGTCTGTCGTCCCGCCGCCAATATCGACTAGGCAAACCCCTAGTTCCTTTTCATCTTCAGCCAACACCGCTTGGGCCGAAGCCAATTGTTCCAAAATGACATCATCCACTTCCAAACCGCAGCGGCGAATGCACTTTTCTATATTTTGTGCTGCGCTAACCGCGCCTGTCACGATATGAACCCGTGCCTCAAGGCGTATGCCGGACATTCCGATAGGTTCTTTGATGCCTTCTTGGCGGTCAATCACAAACTCTTGAGGAAGGATGTGCAGTATTTTCTGGTCTGCCGGAATCGCCACCGCACGGGCCGAGTCAATCACTCTATCCACATCGCTTTGTGTGACTTCCTTCTCCTTGATGGCGACTATGCCATGGGAGTTCATGCTGCTGATATGGCTGCCGGCTATGCCAGCATAAACTGAGTGGATGCGGCATCCCGACATTAACTCGGCATCTTCGATGGCACGCTGGATTGATTGCACCGTCGCCTCCAAATTAACCACCACACCTTTTTTAAGTCCGCGTGAAGGTTGGCTGCCGATGCCGATGACTTCGATTTCACCGTCTTCCTTCATTTCGCCAACGATAGCAGCCACCTTGGATGTGCCAATATCCAATCCTACAATCAAATTATGTTCCGATTTTCTTGCCATGCTAATTAGTTCTCTACCGCCTGTTTGGTTTTGCCATTAAGTTGGAGTACTGCGTTTTCTTCTTCCCCGCTGATTTCATCCGGTGACTTCCAAACTAAAGCGAAGCCATTCGGATAACGCAGATCTACCCGTTTCAATTGTGCAAATACATCCTCGCCCAATTTGGGGACGAGGCTTAAAAACCGTGCTAACAATTTAATCGGGTCTTGTCTGCCAAAGTGAAGCTCCAAGCCATTGTCAAGCTTGACGATCCACGCTCTTCTCTTGCTCATGTCCAAGGTTGCGACTTTTACGCCCAATGGTGCAAGTCTATCATTGAGGGTGTTCAACGTATCCAATAAAAAACTCTCCATTCCCAGCGGCCCATAAATGACGGGGAGGTCGGCGAAGGTTTCAACCGCGTCGGGACTGAATCGCTCGCCTCGCACGTTTAACATCGCCCTATCGCCCCACCGAGCCACAGCCTTGTGTTCTGTGATGTCAACTTCCAAGGTGTCTGGCCAAATTCTGGAAAGCTTGACTTGGTCGATCCAAGGAAACGAGCGGATGGCCCTTTCGACTTCACCTAAATCTTGGTTAAAGTAGCCGCCACTAAGCGTTGGAGCTAAAATGTTTTGCATCTGAGCCACATCCAAGTTTTCGATTTCACCCGCCACACGCACATATTTTATCGGGAATAAAAGGCCCATATCTTGCGCCGAGACACGTTCCCATCCCATCCACGCCAATGCCGCCGCCCCAAGCAATAAGCCCATCTGCAATACGCCCTTGATGGCGTTAGCAAGATTGATGCCCTTTCGCCGGGTCGGCTTGGCATGGTGTCGGACTACTCCTGCCCGAGGCTGGTTTCTAATATTCGCCATACCAACTCGTTAAATTCGATGCCTACTGCCTTGGCAGCCATGGGTACTAGACTATGGTCGGTCATGCCAGGAACCGTGTTTACTTCAATTAGCCAAGGCCGTTCGGCTGAATCAATGAATAAATCGACCCGTCCCCAACCTTCCACGCCTAGGATTTTGCAGGCTTTTACGGTCAGTTCTTGGCACTCGGCTTCTTTCTCCGCGCTCAGTCCGCAAGGGCAATGGTAACGTGTGGTATTGGCGCGATACTTGGCATCAAAGTCGTAAAATACGTTAGGCGTTTCAAGCCGTATTAAAGGCAAAGCTTGACCGTTCAAAACCGTCGCAGTGTATTCACTTCCGGTTATCCAAAATTCGGCAAACACTTGGCACTGATATAGTGCGGCGACTTCCCAAGCCTTGCGCAACTCTTCTGGATTTTCCGCTCTGCTCATGCCTATGCTGGAGCCTTCATTGGCTGGCTTTACGATCAGTGGAAAGCCCAACTCTTTGGCGCAACGATCTATGTCTTCGGGCTGTTCTAGCAGCATCCACCGGGGGGTTGGCAAGCCTGCCCCCAGCCAGCACAGTTTTGTTCGCAATTTATCCATCGCCAACGCTGAGGCCAGCACACCACTGCCTGTATAAGGAATGCCCATTGCCTCCAAGGCACCTTGAACCACGCCATCTTCACCACCACGTCCATGGATGATGTTGAACACCCGGTCATACCTCGACTCAAGCAGGGGCTCCACTGGATTGCCCCCCACATCCAACCCCACGGCATCCACTCCGCGGCTTAATAGGGCTTCCAGAACCGCCTTTCCGCTTCGCAATGAAACCTCACGCTCAGCCGCTGCACCGCCCATGAGTACAGCGACACGACCGAAATCTTTGGCGTTTGTTATTCGAACGCTCACATACTCTCCTAAGTTAGTCATTTTGTATAGGTTCGCCGACGATACGGACTTCCGGCATCAGGCTTATACCGTGGCAGCATTTTACCTGCTCACGCACTTTTTCGATAAGGCATTCAATGTCGTTAGCACTTGCCCCGCCTAGGTTTACAATGAAATTGGCGTGCTTTTCCGAAACGCAAGCCCCGCCTATGCGTAAGCCCTTCAATCCGCTGGATTCAATGAGTCGGGCGGCATAATCGCCCGGTGGATTGCGGAACACTGATCCGCAACTGGGTTGGTTGACGGGTTGGGTTGCCGCACGTTTAGCCAGCAAGGTTTTGATGTATTCACGGCCCCTCAGCGTATTACCGGGTTTAAGGAGCAATTCCGCTGCCAGAAACCATTCGCCGTCAGGGCCATTGACGCTGCGATAGCCAATTTGATATTCCTCCACGGTTCTTTCGTGGACATCACCTAACCGATTAACTGTGTAAACCTTGCCTACCAAAGGCCATGTTTCGCCGCCAAATGCCCCGGCGTTCATTGCCAAAGCTCCGCCAAAGGTGCCGGGAATTCCCGCTAGAAACTCGGCTCCGCAAAGCCCTTGGTCGCTACTGAATCTAGCCACGTGGGCGCAGGGAACACCCGCTTCCAAGTACACCCGTCCATCTGTATTGCAATGCATGGCTTTTAGGCGGTTCTTGGTGCAGATCACCATACCCTTGATACCCCCGTCCCGCACTAGCAAATTGCTGCCCAAGCCTAACCAGAACAATGATTTGTCCGCTGGCAATGAACGCAAAAAACAGAGCAAGTCGTCCTTGTCGGCAGGAAAATACATTTCCTCGGCCGGACCCCCCACACGCCATGAGGTATGATCGCAAAGCGATTCATTATGCCGCATTTCACCCCGTAATTCTTGGTGCTTAGCAAAAGTCATGTCAGGTCTTCCCTGATGTGCCAGCCTAGCCATTCAGTTCGTCCTTCCGGTTGACCGAGTTCGCGGCGATTCGCCCCGGCAGTTCTGCCGCAATTGCGCCAATATTGCCCGCGCCTGAGGTCAGCACAACATCGCCTGGACTGAGAATCTTCGACAAAGTGTCACCCAATTCCTCTGCTTTCGGTAGGAAAATGGGGTCAACCAAGCCTCTCAGTCGGATGGCGCGGGACAATGACCGACCGCTCACGCCTGCTACAGGGGGTTCTCCGGCAGCATAAATGTCTAACAATATTAGCAAATCCACTTTTGACAATACGGCAACGAAATCTTCAAATAGATCCCGAGTACGGGTATAGCGGTGGGGCTGGAACACCACGACTAAACGCCTACCCGGAAATGCTTGCCTAGCGGCTTCCAAGGTTGCCGCCACTTCGCGGGGATGATGACCATAGTCGTCAACGAATGTGACTACGCCGTCTCCCAATGGAATTTCACCGTTGATTTGGAAACGCCTCCCTATCCCCTTGAAGACGGCAAATGCCTTTTGTATGGCTTCGTCGCTTACGCCTAACTCGGTTGCAACGCCTATCACTGCCAAGGCATTTAGCACATTGTGGATACCCGGTAAGTTCAGAGTCACCTCCAATTCGCTCTCGCATACTGACCTTTTCACTTTGAAACGGGTACTTAGCCCCTGCCTGACGATGTCTACGGCACGAATGTCGGCTTCGTTACTCAAGCCATAGGTTATCACTGGTTTATTGACGCTAGGGAGAATCTCCCGTATGCCCGGGTCGTCTACACACAAGACCGCCAAGCCGTAAAATGGCAGATGATGTAGGAATTCGATAAAGGTTTCCTTTAGCCGCTGATAGTCGCCGCCGTAGGTTTCCATATGGTCTTCATCAATGTTCGTGACGATGGCGATCATTGGTTGTAGGTGCAGGAATGAAGCGTCGCTTTCATCCGCTTCGGCGACCAAATAATCGCCTTGGCCCAATTGGGCGTTAGTGCCTGCGCTATTCAACCTGCCTCCGATCACGAAGGTCGGGTCAAGCCCTGCTTCAGCCAATACGCTGGCGGTCAGGCTCGTGGTGGTGGTTTTGCCATGTGTGCCGGCTACGGCGATGCCATAACGGAACCGCATCAGTTCGGCGAGCATTTCGGCGCGGGAAACTACCGGGATTTTATGAAGTCGCGCAGCTTCCACTTCCGGGTTGGTGTTGTTGACTGCGCTGGAAATGACGACAACCTCGGCAGTTTTGACATTGTCGGCGCTATGCCCTACGAAAACCTCCGCGCCTAAACTGGATAAGCGTTTGGCATTTGCATTCAATTGCAAATCAGAACCAGAAACCGAGTAACCTAAGTTGATGAGTACTTCGGCAATGCCGCTCATACCCACTCCGCCGATGCCGACGAAGTGAATTCTGCGTATGCGATCCATGCCGTATTTTTCGACCATGGCTTGAGGGTATCTCATTGCTTGGCCTCGATTAGGCAGAACTCGGCGACCCGCTGTGCGGCATCAGGCTTGGAGAGGTTTTGGGCATTGCGGGCCATGGCGGCAATGCGTTCAGGGTTTTTAATTATGATTTTCAATTCCTCGGCCAATTTCTGTGGGGTTAATTCGGATTGTGGTAATAACAAGGCTGCGCCGGCATCCGCCATATATCTTGCATTTGCAGTTTGATGATCATCTATGGCAAGCGGGAATGGGACTAGCACGGAAGGGAGTGCTGCGGTGGCGAGTTCGCTCACAGTCATCGCGCCTGCACGGCAAATCACCATGTCGGCCCATCGGTAAGCTTCCGCCATATCCTGAATGAATGCTGTCACCGTTGCTTCGATTCCTAGCTTTTCATAAACAGCCTCGGTCACCTTGAGCATGGCATCTCCAGTTTGATGGCGAATCTCTAGCCTTTCACCCATCAAGGCAATTGCTTCTGGCACTATTTCATTTAATGCTTTGGCACCTAGGCTACCGCCCAAAATCAAAAGCTTCGCGGCTTTTTCCCTAGTTGGCCTGTTCACCGCCATGGCTTCCACTATGGATCGGCGTAACGGGTTTCCCACGAAAATAGCACCCGCTTTAGCCTTGAAGCTTCCCGGAAACGCCTCAAGTACCTTACTTGACCATCTTAATAAGAGACGGTTGGTTGTTCCCGGAATGCGGTTTTGTTCATGGATTACCAAAGGTATGCCAAATACCCTAGCCATTATACCCCCAGGGCCAGCAACGAAACCACCCATGCCCAACACGACATCGGGTTTGAACCGGCGTAAAATCCTGCCAGCCTGCCAGCAAGCCACTAACAATTTGAATGGTGCTTGCAACTTGGAGAACCAACCTTTGCCGCGAAAGCCAGCAATAGAGAGCCATTCTATTGGAATGCCTTCCTTCGGAACTAACCGGGACTCCATCCCCGTGCGGGTACCCATCCATTTTACCTCGCAACCCTGTTGGAGTAACACATCAGCCACTGCCAGTGCGGGGAAAATATGGCCGCCGGTCCCTCCGGCCAAAATCATGACACGTGCGGCCATGCCGTCCTCTCCCTCGATACACCGCCACAGGACTCGACAATTTCACTCCGAACACGAAATAACAGCGCCAGTGCCGAACACATGACGATCATGCTGCCTCCGCCGTAGCTCATCAACGGGAGGGTAAGTCCCTTAGTCGGCAACATGCCCATGTTGACCCCCATGTTGATAAAAGCTTGCAATCCGAACCAAATCCCCAGTCCGTAGGCTATGTAAGCCGCAAAGGTATTGCCGACGCGCTCCGCCAAGCGACCAATCACGAATGCCCGCCACACGATGATGGAAAACAAGAAAATGACTAAGAAAGCGCCCATCAATCCCAGTTCTTCACCAATCACCGAAAACAAAAAATCGGTATGGGCTTCAGGCAGGAAAAATAATTTTTGCACACTTGAGCCAAGTCCAACACCCATCCATTCTCCCCGACCAAAAGCGATCAGTGCTTGAGTCAATTGGAATCCGCTATTCAATGGATCTTCCCAAGGTCGGAGGAAACTGGTTACCCGTACAACCCTGTAAGGGGAGGTATAAACTAGATAGACGGCACCTGATGCGGCAACGGCAAGTAAAATGCCAAATTGCACCAAGCGCGCACCTGCCAAGTAGAGCATGCCCATGGCTACCGCCATGATGACAGCAGCAGAACCAAAGTCAGGCTCTTTAAGCAATAGAACACAGGCTAGGGCTAACATCGCCATTGGCCGGAGCATTCCCTGCCACGACGTTCTAACCATTTGCAGCCTATGGGTAATAAATGTTGCCATGTAGACGACGGCAATCAGTTTGAAAACTTCGGAAACTTGTATCCTTAATCCTAGAATGCTTAACCAGCGTATACTGCCATTGACTTTCTTGCCCAATCCTGGGATCAGCACTAGCACCAAAAGCACCAAACCGAGTATGAATAATACGCGGGCGTTTTTTTCCCAGAAAACTAATGGCCTTGAGGCAACAAACACCGCCGCCCCGATTCCTAAAAATACATGGACTAATTGGTGTTTAGGGAAATAAAAACTGTCATTGGCCAGTTTTTCACCTAAATGCAGGGAAGCGGATGCCACCATAATATACCCAAGCACTAGCACACCCATGGAGACGCTGAGCAATACCGTGTCCAAATAGAAGCGCTTATGCCCCCATTGCAATACTAAACCCCGGCTTTTTCCGGCAACAAGTGTTTTCATTTCGACATACCTCTTACAACTTCGGCAAACATGCGGCCACGCTCTTGATAATCTTTGTATTGATCCAAGCTTGCACAGGCAGGGGCCAGTAAAACAATATCACCCCGTTGTGCCAGCTTTCGGGCTGAAGCGACAGCCTGTGCCATATTGTCCACGCGCACCGTCTCCACGACTGGACTTAGCACTTGCTCAAGCAATGGTGCGTCTCGACCCATCAACACCGCTGCACGGACTTTTTCAGCCACTACTCCGGCAAGTTCGGAGAAGTCCGCGCCTTTGCCGTCACCGCCGGCTATCAAGACTACGGGTTCGTTCAAGCCTTCCAAGGCTGCAACGCATGCACCCACGTTAGTGGCTTTGGAATCGTTGATATAAGCAATCCCCTCTATATCAGCCACCCATTGCATGCGATGATCCAAGCCTGAAAATTCCCGCATCGCCTTGATCATGGCGGCATCGGACAGGCTCGCTGCATCCCCTAAAGCAATTGCTGCCAAGGCATTGGCAATATTGTGCCGGCCTTTGATGCGCAACTCGGAAGAAGGCATGATCGGCTGGTTGCCACGGCTTATCCAGCCTTGATGGTTCAAACGGTAGTCGGACTGTGAATTTTGTTTGACGCTGAACCGTACACAGCGACGGTTTGGTTCTGCCATGGATTCAACCAAAGGGTCATCCGCATTCAACACCATAAGCCCATTCCCGTTGAAAATCCGTTTTTTGGTATCGGCATAGTCGTTTAAACCAGCGTAACGATCCATATGGTCAGGGCTGATATTTAACACAGTGGCCGCTTCTGCCTGTAGTAGATTGGAACGTTCGAGTTGGAAGCTGGACAGTTCTAAAACATACAAGTCGGCATCATCGTTCAGCAAATCCATCATGGGTGTTCCTAAATTCCCGCCGACTTTGACCCTCCGATTGTCTTCCGCTGCCATCAAACCCAACAAGGTCGTGACTGTGCTTTTGCCGTTTGATCCGGTAATGCCAATAATTGGCGCTTTGGCCATGCAAACAAATAAGTCCAAGTCGCCAAAAACGGGTGTGCCTGAGAGCATGGCTTGTCGGATCAACGGTGTTTCCAAGGGCACCCCGGGGCTAACGACTAAGTGGGTTGCCCTGGTAAATGCCAACGAGTCGAAGCCATTTAAAAATACCGCGACATCGGGAAGGAACTCTCGCAATTCGATTAAGCCTGGCGGTTTTGCCCGCGTATCGGTGACCGCCAATTGGATGCCCATATTGGATAAAAACCGAGCCACTGACAAACCTGTAGCGCCCAGTCCCACCACTAAGACTCTGGACGAACTATCAAGCCCAAGCTTGGAAAGCATTTTCTGATTGGATATAGGTTCATGCATGGTTGGTGTCATTCCTTTGCTATCTTAGTTTCAAAGTGGCCAAGCCAGACAATACTAATACCACCGTAATAATCCAGAATCGGACTATGACTCGTGGTTCCGGCCAACCTTTCAACTCAAAGTGATGATGTATAGGAGCCATGCGGAAAATTCGCTTTCCAGTCATTTTGAAGGAAAGCACTTGGAGCATGACGGACAGGGTTTCCATCACAAAAACCCCCCCCATGATCATTAATACAATTTCCTGTCTCACCAGCACGGCTAAAACGCCTAGGCCACCCCCCAAGGCCAATGCGCCAACATCCCCCATAAATACTTGGGCGGGGTAGGTGTTAAACCATAAAAAACCCAAGCCTGCTCCGACCAATGCGCCGCAAAACACGACCAACTCGCCTGATTTGGGTAGAAAGGGAATGCCTAGGTATTCAGAAAAATGGCTATTGCCGGAAGCGTAGGCAAATATCCCCAGTGCCCCACCCACTAACACAGTGGGCATGATTGCCAAACCATCCAATCCATCGGTTAAGTTGACTGCGTTGCTGGTTCCAACGATGACGAAATAGGTCATCAACACATATACCCACCCCATGTCAAAAGTGATGTTTTTAAAGAAAGGGACTATAAATGTTGTTTCCGCCGGTAGGCTTGCCGTGTAATAAAGATACAAGGCTGCGGACAAGCCAAAAATAGATTGCCATAGATATTTGTGTTTGGCGGCCAATCCCTTGCTGTTGCGTAAAACCAGTTTTTTATAATCGTCTATAAACCCAATCACGCCAAAGGCGAGCGTCAACAATAAGGTCACCCAAACGTAACGATTGCCCAAATCAGCCCACAAAAGCGTGCTAATGGCAATCGACACCAGTATAAGTGCGCCACCCATGGTGGGAGTTCCCGCCTTGGAAAAGTGGGATTGGGGTCCGTCTTGGCGAATGCTTTGACCAATCTTATAGCGGCTTAATCGGCGGATCATGCCCGGCCCTACGATCAATGAAATCACCAAGGCTGTCAAAACGCCAAGAATGGCGCGGAATGTCAAATAATGGAAAACACGGAAAACATCAATATAGTTTTCCAGCAATAATGCCAGTTTTAGCAACATAGATCTGCCCCTGTCCGAAGTGCTTCGATGACACGCTCCATGTGTTGGCTACGCGAGCCTTTAACCAATAAAGCCACATTTGGGTTTAATTCTGATTTTATTCTTTCGATTAATTCGTCCTGCTGAATAAAATAATCTGCGCCTTCCCCAAATGCCTCAACCGCTTTGTTTGCAAGAGGCCCGGTTGCAAATAAGCGTACTACCCCTAGTGATTTTGCGATTTTTCCCAGTTCAGCATGAAGTTCGGCACTGGTTTCTCCCAACTCGCCAATAGCACCCATGGCAATCCATGGTTGCCCGGGCATTTCGAGCAGGACCTCCAAGGCAGCCTTGAAGGAAGAAGGATTGGCATTGTAAGTGTCGTTGATGAGTAAAGCCCCGTTGGCCGCCCGGTCGGGTTGGATTCGCCCGGACACTGGCATCAAGTGCGACAACCCCTGTTGGATTTGTTCGAAACTCACACCCAAAGCCAAACAGCTTGCTGCTGCTGCCAAGGCATTGGCAACATTATGCCGGCCGGCTAGATTTAAAGAAATGTCATGCCTCTTTCCCAAATATTCGCAGCTAAAGTGAGTTTTGAATAACTCTCCTTCCCAACTGACATTGACGGAATCTGCCACTCCACGGATATTGGCTCCCTCAGAAAAGCCGAAACTGATTACTCTGCGAGCGCCGGCCAATCCCTGCCAGAAGCCAAAAAACAAGTCATCGGCATTAAGAATGGCAATGCCGTTATCGTTCAAGGCTGTGATGATCTCGCCTTTCCCTTGGGCAATTCCCTCACGGCTGCCAAAACCTTCCAAATGCGCTTCACCCGCGTTGGTAATAAGGGCTACATCGGGTTTGGCCAGGTTTGCCACGTAGGCAATTTCGCCTAGATGATTGGCTCCCATTTCAATCACCCCATAACGGTGTTCCTGAGTAAGGCCCATCAGGGTAAGGGGTACGCCAAAATCATTGTTGAGATTGCCGCGTGTGTTCAAAACTTTGGCATTGACGGACAAAATCGCAGCAATCATTTCCTTAACTGTGGTTTTGCCGTTGCTTCCAGTGAGTCCTATAATCTTACCGTCAAATCGCTTACGCCAAGCAGCGCCTAATAGGCCGAGTGCAATACGCGAGTCGGCCACACGCATTTGGGGGAGGGATGAATCCACCCAGCGTTCAACGACAGCGGCGCAAGCGCCCATTTGTTTGGCTTTGCCAACGAAATTGTGAGCGTCAAAACGCTGGCCACTGATGGCAACAAAAAGATCGCCTGGCTTCAATGTCCGGGTGTCAATGCTGACCGAATTGAATTCAACGTCCTCAGCATTCACTTCACCCTTAAGGATGGGGGTAAGTTCACTCAGGCGCATAATGTTCTCCGTTTTTCCGCAAGGCCAAGCAATTGGCTGACGAACTCGCGGTCGCTGAATGAGTGTTTAACCCCCCCAACTTCTTGAGTGTCCTCATGGCCTTTGCCAGCCACCAACAGCACGTCATTTGGGCTAAGCTTTTCGATGGCGTGGGTTATAGCCAAACGCCGGTCACGCATCACGGTTATGTCCTTTCGGTTGCAACCGCTGATTATTTCTTCAATAATGGCGTCTCCGCACTCGGATCGGGGATTGTCATCGGTCAATATCACACGGTCGGCAAGCCGCTCGGCAATGGCACCCATATGAGGGCGTTTTCCTCGGTCCCGGTCGCCACCGCAGCCAAACACCACCCATAATAAGCCTTTGCAATGCAATCGCAGGCTAGATAATGCTTTTTCAAGTGCATCAGGGGTATGTGCGTAATCGACTACGGCAGTAGCCCCTTCTCTACCGCAAAACCGTTCCATACGGCCAGGCACTGCGCTGACATTCTCCAGTCGCTGAGCCACTTCGGTCAGGGGGAAACCTTTTGCCAGCAATACAGCAATGACACCCATGAGGTTTTCAACATTGAAGCCGCCAAATAGGGGGGAAGTGATGCGAGTTTCCTGTGTGCCAAAGCGGACATCAAACGAAAGGCCATCTTGGGTGTGTTTGATGGCCGAAGCATGGGCGATCTCAATGCCGTCGATTTTTTTAAGCGTGTCGGCCAAGGTATATCCAATTTTTCTGAGTGGGCCTTTGGCTTTTGCCATGACTGCGTTGGCGCTTTTGTCGTCTAGATTGAACGCGATGAATTTCAACCCGGGCCATGAAATTAAGCGCAATTTGGCTTCCAAATAAGCCTCCATGGTCAAATGGTAATCCAAGTGATCGCGGCTGAGGTTAGTGAACAAGCCGCCTTCAAATCGGATGCCATTGAGACGCCCTTGGTGCAAACCATGGGATGACGCTTCCATTGCAACATGGACGAATGATTGCGTTTGCAATTTAGCCAACAGGGAATGCACTTTGATAGCGTCAGGTGTGGTATGGTCTGTCGGATGAAGTGAACCCGGTTGGCCCCAGCCCAATGTGCCGATGACCGCCGACGGTTCACTTTGTGCCAAGGCACTGGCGAGGAAATGGCTGCACGAGGTCTTACCATTAGTGCCTGTTATGCCAATCACGCTCATATTCAAGGACGGTTCGCCGTAAAAACGGTCGGCGATAAAGCCGATCTGTTGGCCTAATTCATTGACTGGCAGACAGGGAATGCCCAAGCCGGTGGGAACTAAATCCATGCCTCCCCCCGCAGGGTCGAACAGGATTGCGCAAGCACCGGCAGCAGCGGCTGCCGTCGCGTGACGAATGCCATGGGATTGGGTGCCCGCCAAGGCAAAAAACAAGTCCCCGGCTTGCACTTTTCTACTGTCGAGACACAGCCCCCGAATCTCAACGGAGGAATTACCGGCACTATCCACCCAACCGGACAAAAGCCGGGAAAGCGGTAGGCCGGTTGCCCGAATTTCCGTCATATGACGCCGTCCTTCACAGCCACTAAAGGCGGTTTGGACTCTTGGTCCGGCGGGATGTTCAGCAATCGTAAGGCACCTTCCATGACGCTGGAAAACACAGGGGCGGAAACTGCACCGCCGTAATACTCTCCGGCGGATGGCTCATCAATCATGACGATCATGACCAATCGTGGATCGCTTGCTGGCGCCATTCCGGCAAATAGGGCCAAATAACTATTATCGGTATAACCGCCCCTTGCGCCAATTTTCTTCACCGTCCCTGTCTTTCCTGCGACTCGGAAGCCATTGATGCTGGCCTTGAGTGCCGTGCCATCGCGGGAAACCACATTCTCAAGCATGGAACGGACACCGATGGCCGTTTTTGCCGACATTATTTGATGTGATTCGACAGGTTTATCCCGCTTCAGCAAGCCAACCATTGGCATCACACCATCGTTCGCCAAGGTCAGATAAGCGCGACCAAGTTGTAGCAATGAGGTGGACAAGCCATAGCCAAATGCCATTGTCGCTTTCTGGAACGGTCTCCATTGGTTATGGTCGGCAGATAAGCGTCCGCTGGTTTCGCCGGGAAAGCCAGTTTCCAAGGGTTGTCCGAAGCCAAGGTTATTGTAGAAAGCCCAAAACTTGCTTGATGGCAGGTTCAGTGCAATCTTTGATACGCCGACATTGCTGGATTTTTGCAAGATATGGGCAACATCCAACGCTCCGTAATTATGCGTATCCCTGACCACGTTGGGTCCTATGTGCATTGGCGATGTGTCGAAGACAGTGGTTTGCTTGACCGTACCCAACTCCATGGCGCAGGCGACAACGAATGGTTTGATCGTGGAGCCGGGTTCAAACACGTCGGTCATTGCACGGTTGCGGGAAACATTCCCACTGATTTTTCCTCGGCTGTTTGGGTTGAAAGAAGGCTGGTTCACCATTGCCAGCACTTCGCCATTCTTGGCATCCAGCAAAACCAAAGAACCTGAACGCGCTTTGTTTTGGATGACGGCTTTTTTGAGTTCTCGGTAGGCTAAATATTGAAGCCTTTGGTCGATGCTCAGGGAAAGGTCCTTGCCCGGTTCTGGCAAGCGAACATTTTCCAGGTCTTCAATGACATGCCCTTTACCGTCGCGCATAATCCACTTCTGTCCGGCTACGCCTTTAAGCCAGTCGTTATAAGCCAATTCCATGCCTTCCTGTCCGTCATCTTCAAGATTATTAAAACCGATTAAATGCGCGGTGACTTCACCCGCCGGGTAATAGCGTTTGAACTCACGGTCTGCATAGACGCCTTGCAATCCCAAAGCAATCGCTTGGTCAGCCAATTCGGGGCTAATTCTTCTCTTCAGATAGACGAAGCCTCGGCTAGAGTCATCAGCATGTTCGTGAAACTCTTTTGTGGAAATCCCAAGCACATCACAGAGCGATTTGATGTCTTTTTCCGACGCATCGAATTCTTTTGGGTTGATCCAAACTGACTTGACAGGTGTGCTGATTGCCAGTAGTTCACCGTTGCGGTCAAGCAGGCGCCCACGATGCGCTGCCACTGATACCAAGCCGTCATGACGTATATGGCCTTCATGTTGCAAGAATTGCCTGTCCAGCACTTGTAGATTGACCGCTCGTGCAACAAGCACCAGCATACCTAGCATCAATGCGCCAAGGAGGACACTCCATCGCTTGGAATAATCGGTTTCCACTGCCATTCTGGGGCGTACAGCTTTTATCATCGCCAGACCTGTTTGTTAAGGTTTGATGTAAATTATTGAATCTCTTTGTGGCATTCCCATGCCTAATCGACCACGCGCCAATTTTTCGATTCGGCTATGTTCGGCCCACGTGTTTTGTTCCAGTTGCAGTTGACCCAACTCCATGTCGTAGGCTTCCAATTCCTGTCCAATTCGGTTCTTGTCGTCATTCAACATCCGCCACCGATGAATTGTGTATTCGACACACAAGGCAGACGCCACCAAAATCACTAGTAAAACCATTACACTTCTCATGCAGCCACTCTCTCTGCCACTCTCAATACCGCGCTGCGCGCCCTAACATTGAGATTAAATTCTTTTTCGCTAGGCATTCTTGCCTTTCCCAGGGCTTTCAGCTTGGCTTGATGCGTTTGCATCACCGGCAAGCGCGTGGGTGTGGGCTTTCCGCGTTCCTGTTCGCGAATAAAATGCTTGACGATCCGATCTTCTAGCGAATGGAATGAAATCACCACTAAACGTCCCTCGGGTGCCAATATTTCCACGGTTTTCTTCAATCCGTCCTGCAATTCATCCAGTTCACTGTTCACTGCGATGCGAATCGCCTGAAAACTGCGTGTCGCAGGGTGTTTATGCTTTTCTCTGAAAGGAATGGCCCTTTCAATCAGAGTAGCCAGTTGGCGAGTGGTTTGTATGGATCCCGCTTCCACTATTGCCTTTGCTATTCGTTTTGCAAACCGTTCTTCCCCATAGGTTTGTAAAACCCGTACTATTTCGTTTTCTTCCGTCGAGGCAAGCCATTCGGCTGCCGTCTGCCCTTTGCTATTATCCATACGCATATCTAAAGGCCCGTCACGAAGAAAGCTAAAGCCCCGTTCTGCTTCATCCAACTGCGGTGAAGAAACGCCCAAATCCATCAAAACCCCGTTGATTTTGCCAACGAGTCCAAGTCGTTCGACGTGTTGTTGCACTTCAACGAAGCTGCCATGAATTAAGCTGAAGCGTGAATCCTCGCTGAGTGACTTGGCTTCCTCTGAATTAAGCGCGTCCAAATCTTTATCCAATGCGATTAACCGCCCGTTGACCCCTAAATGCTTTAAAATCAATAAGCTATGACCGCCGCGCCCAAAAGTGCAATCGACGTAAACACCGTCAAGCTTGACCGAAAGCGCCTCCACCACTTCCGCCATCATGACGGGTACATGTAAACAATTGAAATTTTTCATTAAAAGGAGATAGAACCTAACTCAGGGGATAGCTCGTCCAAATTATCCTCTTCCAACCATTCGTCACGGCTACGGTTCCAAGTGTCTTCATCCCATATTTCAAATTTGATCCCTTGCCCTACTAAAACGACACGCTTCTCAAGCCCTGCGAACTGGCGCAATGGTTCCGAGATCAGGAATCGCCCTTGCGCATCCAGTTCGCACTCGGTGGCATGGCCGATCAATAGGCGCTGCAAACGTTTTGCGCGTTTGTCCAAGCTTGACAACTTGCTGAGCTTGCGTTCGATTTCTTCCCATTCAGGTAGCGGGTAGAGAAACAAACATTTGTCTGGGCTGACAGTCAACACCAATTGATGGTCGCAACATTCCCGCAACTCGGCTCGATAACGAGTTGGAATGGCCAATCGGCCTTTTTCGTCAATGTTGATTGGATTGAAGCCTCGAAACAACTTAGTCCCCTGTCCCCATTATTTACCATTTTTTTCCACAACTCCCCACAATAGGCAATATAGAAAGCTACTCCTTTGAAGTCAAGCTGGATTTTCATGCTTTTGCAAAATTGTGATTATGTAAATTGATTTAGTTGATTTTTCAATTATCTAGAATTGATCTAAGAAGCCATGCAGACCTAAAATTTTGAAAGTGGGGGAAATATTGCGGCAAGCTTTGGGTGGCGCGTAACAGGCAGTGAGATGGATATTTTTGCTTGGTTTTGATGTGAACTGAGCATTTGAATCGTGCTTCACCTAGCCAAGCTTAAAAATTTTCAGATTTCATCTACGCTTGGAAAGAGGCTGGCCGTAAAACGGCAGGATTAAGAGAGTGCCTCTCAAAAAAGACCGATGGTGTTCAATAGCCGTTATCGGAAACTCACTTCATTCCTGCGCCACTGCTACATTGATAGACGGTTTCCGATAAAGTCTAATTTAAATGATAAAGGCGATTACATCATTTACAATAGAAGACGTTATTTATATATATTTTCGCATATAGAAACAATAGAAACGGGTTTACCCTTAAAGCCATTCTTACATTATGCTTCAACTATTTCAGTCCAATAAACTTGAAACCCTGCTTGAACTTCTCGCAGCCTTAGTTGCCTGCCCTCAAAGGGATGCGCTTGCCAAGGAAACCATTATTGTTCAAAGTAAGGGGATGGGGCGTTGGATATCCTTGGGTCTTGCTCAAAGACATGGGATTTGTGCCAATATCCACTTTCCTCTCCCCGCCACATTTCAGTGGGAGTTATTGCGTGTCGCATTGGGCGATTTGCCGAAACTTTCCGCGTTTTCCCCTGAAGCGCTTGCTTTCCGACTGATGGATTGGTTGTCCAAGCCGCAAAACCTGGAACGCACGCCGATACTGGCAAACTATCTGCTTGAAGGGCAAGACCTTCGCCGTTTTGAGTTGGCGGTTCGCATTGCTGACCTGTTCGACCAATACTTGGTTTACCGACCCGATTGGATCGCTGCATGGGAAAATGGCGAAACCATGGGTCTAGGTTCCGATGAGGATTGGCAATCACTGTTATGGCGTGAAATGCTTGCCACTGTCAAAGAACCCCATCGGGCCAATTTAATCGAGCGGTTACTGCAAGCGATTGAAAGCGGTGAGGTTAATGAGCGTTTGCCTGAGCGTTTGCTGTTGTTTGGCATTTCTTCACTACCTCCCGTATTTCTTCAAATTGTCAAAGCCTTGGCTAATCATTGTCCAGTTGCCTTGTTTGCACTCAATCCTTGTCGCTTGCCTTGGGGTGAAATACACGACAGCCTTGAAATCGCCAAGTTGGCTGGGAAGGACAATCCCGAGGATTTGTATTTGGAGGAAGGCAATGCCTTGCTGGCTTCGTTGGGCAAGCAAGGCCGGGAGTTTTTTGACAGTTTGCTGGAAGAGCAGCCCGAAGTTGTCGATTTGTTTGATGAACCTGACGCCAACAACCAGAGCCTGCTTCATAGACTGCAAGCCGATATACTCGACCTTGTGGACAGGAACCCCCTAAGCTTGCAGGAACGGATTGAAAATTCAGATATTTCTGAACATGGGGAAAACCCTGTCTGGCAAGTGATTGCCAAGCATGATCGTTCCTTGCAGATTCATGTATGCCACAGTCCCATGCGGGAAGTGGAAGTGTTGCGTGACCAGTTGTTGGCGATGCTCGACAATGCCCCGGCACTCAATCTAGACGAAGTCGCCGTGCTGACTCCAGACATTGCCTTTTACACCCCTTACATTGAAGCGGTGTTCGGCGCAGCCGAGGTTGCAACGCGCATACCCTTTGGCATTGCAGATCGTGCCTCGACTACCGAGCAGTCGCTGGAGGAAACATTTTTACGTTTGCTTGACTTGCCGTCATCACGGTTTGAGGTCGAATGGGTGTTGGACTTTTTGGAACACGCTTTCGTCCGTGACTGTTTCGGATTGTGTAGAGATGATCTTCCGGCGATTCACTCAGCAGTACGGGAAAACCGTATTTGCTGGGGGAAGGATGGACACCATCGTGCCACGCTTGGGCTGCCTGCGGATTCGCACCATACTTGGCGTGAGGGTTTACAACGAATATTATTGGGCTATGCCTTGCCGCAAGCCGTCGCACAAGACGGTATCCCTCTTTTCGATGATGTCTTGCCATTCGACGACTTGGAGGGAGGTTTGGCGCAAATGCTTGGTCGATTCGCCGAGTTCGTCGAAACGCTTATGCAGTTCAGCACACGGTTAAAACCTAGGCACACGATGGCCGAATGGATTGACCTACTGGATAATATGATAGAAAGTTTGATCTTGCCTTCTTCAGAAGAAGAGACAAACAGCCTCCAAAGGTTGCGTGATGCCATGGAACACTTGGGTAAATTAGTTGGATTGTCGAATTTCGTATCGCCTGTCGATTTAATGGTGGTCAAACGCTGGTTGAAGAATGAATTGAACATCGAATCCGGTGGCGGTTTCCTGATGGGTGGGGTCACCTTCTGTGCCATGGTGCCTATGCGCAATCTGCCTTTCAAAGTCATCTGTCTCTTGGGTTTGAACGACGACGCTTTCCCTCGCCGCCAACACCCAAAAGGCTTTGATCTCATTTCACGCCATCCACGCCGGGGGGACCGATCCAGGCGTTTGGATGACCGTTATCTATTCTTGGAGACATTACTATCGGCTCGTGAAATGCTTTACATCAGTTATGTGGGCCGAAACATTCGCGATAATGGTGTGCTGCCCCCATCGGTGCTGGTCGCCGATCTTCTGGATGCAGTTCATGCGGGCTTCGTCATGCAAGACGGAACTGATTGCCTTGAGCATGTCATCACCCATCATTCCCTGCAAGCTTTTAACGCGGCATATTTCCAAGGTGAACCCAAACGGCCGGGATACTCGAAACAATGGTCAATCGCGGCCCGTATGCTGGGTAAGCCGCAGATAGAGCCAATCCGATTTTTTACTGAGCCTTTGCCTGAGCCGATTGAGCAGCCAATCGTTATCGATTTGGACGATTTGGCGTATTTCTTTTCAAATCCTTCGCGACATCTGCTGCGCAACCGCATGGGCATAGTCTTGAATGTGGGTGAAGATATTTTTGAGAATCGAGAGCCTTTTGGCTTGGATTATTTCGGCAGGGAATCCATGCGCACGATGGCATTGGGTGAATGGCACAGGCATCAACCACCCGATACTGCGCGGCGTTTGGCCACAGCGGCAGGGGCATTGCCCCATGGAGAGTTTGGCAGAGCGGTTTTCGCCACCGAAAAAGCCATTGCCAAAAAGGCTGCGCCTTTCATCTTGCCGCTAATGGATATTCCACGGCTGGAACCCATCCCCTTGCGCTTTGAGTCCGCACACATCGTCTTGGAATGCACTCTGCGCGGAGTGACATCCACCGGATTGGTCGATTGGCGGCTTCAGGCAATCAGCCCCCGCGATCTATTCAATCTTTGGATCAGGCATTTGGCCTTATGCCTAATCCAACCGCCCGAGGTGATATGCAAAAGTCGGTTGGTTGGCGAAAAAAAAACGTTTGTTTTTGGGAAAGTCGAAAACCCCAGCCTGGAACTTGCTAGATTGCTAGGCCATTATTGGCGAGGCATGTGTCATCCCCTGCCATTTTTTGTCAAGAGTGCTTGGGCTTATGCTGAAATTGCCGAAAGTGAAGGGCGTGAAAGTGGTTTGAAAGCCGCGCATAAGGTTTGGGATGAACCAGCCTTTCGCAATGGGTCTTTTTTTGGCGAGTCAGAGAATCCTTATTACCAAAAGATTTATCGGGGAATAGACCCCTTGGATACTGGCTTTGAAAACCTCAGCCTCGAAATTTTATCGCCCCTAAAGGCTGCAATGAGTGAAGGGCCGTGACTGACTTATTGTATCCAGAGCTCGATCTTTTTGCGGCTCCTCTGCACGGAGTGAGCCTGATCGAAGCCAGTGCAGGGACAGGAAAAACCTGGACAGTCACCGGACTCTTCGTCCGCCTAATTGTCGAGCAGGGTTATCGGGTTGAGCAAATATTAGTGGTGACTTACACCAAAGCCGCAACGGCTGAATTGCGCGAACGCATACGCCGTAGGATGGCAGAAGCTTTGACTGCGATGATCGGAGGCGAACCTAAAGATGGTTTTTGCCGTGCCTTGGTGGAACGTGCCACGGTTTCAGGTCAGCGTGTCATTGGCCTGCGCCGCTTGCAAATTGCCATTCGCAATTTCGACGAGGCTGCCATTTTCACCATACACGGGTTTTGTCAGCGAGTTTTGACAGAATGTGCGTTTGAATCGGGCATGGCCTTTGAGACTGAGTTGGCGACTGACGAATCCAGCTTCATCCAAGAAATCGTCGATGACTTTTGGCGGCGGGAAACCGCTGGAGGGTCTTTACTTTGGACACGTTATCTAGCGGCTAACGGGCAGACGCCGGATGCGTGGCAACTCAGTGTCCGTCCACATTTGGGCAAACCCTACTTAGACATTACGCCAATTGATGAAAGTGGGGAACTTACGGCTACCGAGCAGGCATTCGTTGACGCATTTCATACGGCACGGTCACTATGGCATGAACACGGTGACGAAATTACAGAAATGCTGATGGTTGCCGCCAACACTAAAATCCTCAAAAACACTATTTACCGCCCCGATGCCTTGCCCCAGTGGTTTATTGATTTCAACGACTACTTCGAGGATGAAGAGGCCAAATTGTCATTCCCAGACAAGCTGGTAAAACTGTGTCGTAATGAGCTGGAAAAAGGCACTGCCAAATCCAAGCAGCCCCCCGTCAACCCCTTCTTTAACGCCTGTTCTGACTTGGTTGGAGCGGCGGTTAAACTGGGGGACAGCTATAGTTTAAGGCTTGTTGGTTTGAAAATCCGACTGATTGGAGAATGCAATGCTGAATTACCGAGACGTAAATCCAAGTTAGGACTGATTTCCTATGACGATCTGCTGAATCGTTTGGCTGATGCCTTGCAAACAGCGGAAGGAGTTCATCTGTCCGATGTTATCAGGGCGCGTTATCAAGCTGCCCTAATTGATGAATTCCAAGACACCGACCCGGTGCAATGTCGGATATTTCGTGCCATTTACGCAAGGGGGAACAACCCAGTTTTTTATGTCGGCGACCCAAAGCAAGCCATTTATGCGTTTCGAGGGGCGGATGTTTTTAGCTATTTGGAAGCAAGAGACCAAGCCTCCGCTCAATATACCTTGGCAGTCAACCAACGGTCTGCACCTCAACTGATATCGGCGGTGAATGCCTTGTTCATGTGTTCGCCCAACCCCTTCTTATTCCGTGACATCGACTATCCTCCGGCTAGGGCGGCTAATAAAAGCAGGGCCAAGTTGATAGTGGACGATGACATGGGTGGATCTCTCCGCTTTACCCTGATGCCTTCTGCCGACAAGAAGTTGAGTAAAGATGCCGCCAATCTCCTAGCCGCACAAGCGGCGGCGACGCAAATCACCGCCCTGCTCAATCTGGCGGCAGCGGGGAAGGCGAGGTTATCCGGTGGTGGGGAAGATCGCCCGGTAAACGGCGGCGACATTGCCGTACTGGTTCCCACTCATCGGCAAGGTGCCTCGGTGCAAACGGCCTTGGCAAAGCGAGGTGTCCCGGCAGTGCGGCAGGGACAGGACAATGTTTTTCAATCCAACGAAGCGGTGGAGTTAGAACTAATCCTGTTAGGCATAGCCGAACCGCAAAGGGAAATTCGCATTCGGACGGCGCTTGCCACCGAACTGGCGGGACTGGATGCAGCCACCTTATTTGCCATGCAACATGACGAGGGGGCTTGGGAAAATAAAGTCTATGATTTCACCCGATACCGCGAAATTTGGATGATGCGCGGATTCATGCCTATGTTCCGCCATTGGCTGGATGAAAATGCAGTGATGGAACGCTTGCTGCACTATCCCGACGGAGAACGGCGACTGACTAATCTGCTGCATCTAGCCGAGCTATTGCAAGTCAAAAGCCACGAAAAACCTGGGTTGGAAGTTTTGCTAGCCTGGTATTCGCGTACCCTGAGAGAACCGGACGGGGATGATGAAGCATTGCTACGTTTGGAAAGCGATGCCGAGCGGGTCAAGATTGTCACCGTCCACACCAGCAAAGGGTTGGAATACCCCATCGTTTTCTGCCCTTTTTTGTGGGATGGCAACTTGTGGAGGAAAGGAGAAACCGCTGCCAGTTTCCATGATCAAAGCCGTCATTATGAACCAGTGCTTACCTTGGGTGGGCCTGATTACGAAGCTCACCGGAAGCTTGCCAGCCAAGAAAAGCTCGCCGAAAAATTGCGCTTGCTGTACGTTGCGCTTACCCGTGCCAAGCATCGATGCCATTTGATTTGGGGGTGTGTGTCCGGGATGGAGCATTCGGCGTTGGCGTGGCTACTGCATGGAAACTCCGCCAGTGCCGATGATCCATTGGCAAGCATGGAAAGCCTCTGTAAAGAATTGGATCAAGCCACTATTGAAAAGACCTTGCAGGAGGTTGTCGGGCAGGCTGCCGGGGCGATAAGCTTGGAAAGTCTGGTAATAGACAGCATTCCCTATGAATCAATGGCAAAATCCGTTGATAATTTGTTGGCCCTAACCTTCTCCCGTCCCTATTTACGCCCTACTTGGCGGATGACTAGTTTTTCTGCCCTAACCAATGGGAGTCATAGCGAAGCACCTGACTATGACCCGGCAGAGCCGAACCCCAGAGACCAACCGCAAGACCGCAGCATTTTCGCGTTTCCCAGGGGTGCGGGGGCGGGTCGATGCTTGCATGCGATTTTCGAGGAATGGGATTTCTCTTCGACCGACCAAGACGCATTGGCAAGGCTGGTCGGAAGCAAGCTAAAAGCGCATGGCATAGCCGAGGAGTGGACAAATGTCGTGTCAACCTGCGTAGAAGCCACCCTAACCAGTGATTTGGATGGCAGCGGTTTGAGGTTGAGGCAAATTGATGAAAACAGCCGGTTGGCTGAGTTGGAATTTACTTATCCAGTCCACGAATTGGCGGTGCAAAGTCTAAAATCTGCGCTAGCCGATAAGACTTTGAGTTTGCCGATTGAGTTCGCTCGCGCCGCTGAATCTTTGGAGTTTGATATAGTGAAAGGGTATATGAAAGGTTTCATAGATCTGACCTTTGAAGCCAAAGGACGCTTCTATATCCTTGACTACAAATCTAATTGGTTGGGACCGACTCCGCAGGATTACGCCATGCCCCTTTTGCAGAAAGCCATGGCTCGCGAACATTATTACCTACAATATTTGATATATTGTCTTGCTCTGCATCGTTACCTTGGCTTGCGTTTGCCCGAATATCAATACGAAATCCATTTTGGGGGTGTTTTCTACCTGTTTCTGCGTGGCATAGGCCAAGACAGTTCGTCAAGGTATGGTATATTTTGGGATCGGCCTAGTGGTGAATTGATTGCCGCTTTGGACGGTTTAATGGCTTGAGAGTTAATTTAAATCAACTATTGACAAAGGATATTGCAAATGATTAAGAAAAAATTGATTGATAAAATTCGCGTTGCGCCGGGCAAAAAGGTCAATTTAAAAGATTTTGATACGGGCTGGGCTTCTGTTCCAGAGTTGAAGGAAGCCGGTAAAGAGGCTGTCAAACAAAAAGCCGCTGAAATTCTGGAAGAAAACCGGGAGGAGTTGGCTAAGGCCCAAGAACTGCTTTGGGCCAGCGACATCCATTCCGTTCTGGTGGTGCTGCAAGCCCCGGATGCAGCAGGCAAGGATGGCATCATTAAGCATGTGATGACAGGCTTGAACCCTCAAGGTTGCGAGGTGCAGAGCTTTAAACAACCCACCGCAGAAGATTTAGACCATAATTTTTTGTGGCGCTATATGCGCCGAGTACCCGAACGGGGTCGCATTGGCATTTTCAACAGGTCTTATTATGAAGATGTGCTGGTCGTCAAAGTCCACCCGGAATTACTCGACACAGCAAGATTGCCACCCGGCAAGCGAGGAGACGGATTCTGGGAAAAGCGTTATGAAGACATCAACAATTTTGAGCACCATCTAGTCCGCAACGGTACCTTAGTGCTGAAGTTTTTTTTGCATATTTCCAAGGACGAGCAGAAAAAGCGGTTTCTGGAACGGTTGGAAAACCCCGAAAAACATTGGAAATTTTCTGCGGCAGATCTTACCGAAAGAGGATTTTGGGATGAGTATACCAAGGCTTTTGAGGATGCCTTGAGCGCGACTAGCACAAAATGGGCGCCTTGGTATGTCATACCCGCCGATCACAAATGGGTTTCCAGGACCCTAATTTCGGATATTCTAATCAACAGCATCAACTCGCTTAAGTTGGAGTTTCCGAAGGTCAGTGAACAAAAATTAGCCTCGCTGGCCGAAGCGAGAAAGCAGTTGGAGCAAGAAGAAAACTGAAGATTGCATTTACGACCAAGGTGAATTATGGCATCAATTAAAAATTTAGCATTATTGATATTGGCAATAGCGGTAACTGTGTTAGTGACAGGCGGCTGTACGAAATACAATCCCCATACTAGGCAACAGGAAGTCGATGCCGGGGCAACCGCCGGTATGGCCGGTCTCGCGCTAGGGGCTGCCGCGTTGGGTGTGGCTGCCAGTAACCGCAATGACTACTACAACAATAATGGCTACTACAATCGACCGGGTGTCGTGGTTGTCAACCGTCCGCCGGTGTATCGCCCTTATCGAGGCGGGTATTACTCGGGTGGGCGTCGGGCCGGAATTTACCGTCGTTAAGCGAGTGATTGAAATCCGTTGGCCATCCAATTATTCAATAGGAGATTTTATGCGTCTCGATAAACTTTTTATCGGCTTTTTCTTGCTCGTATTGCTGGTTCCCGCTTCCTCGTTTGCGGGAAAAAATCAAGTGAAAGCGCCTGTTTGGGATACGTTGACCCCCGCTTGGGATGCGGTTAGTGAACGGTTGATTGCTTTTGCCGGTGAAAAGAAACAGAAACTGCTTGCCGACCTTGCTTTTGCCACCGCTGCCGCCGAGCAATGCGACGGTTTGAACCTGGACAAAGAAAAATTTAAAAGTGCGTTTGATTCCCTAGGCGATTCCGAGTACAAAGCCCTTGCCCCGGCGGACAAAGCAGAATATGGGCCAAAGCTGATGAATTATTATGGCATCTATGTCGGCCTGATTACAGCCGAAGCCTTATTAGAGTCAAGGCTATTTTGCACTTATGCCATTAACCAACAACTGATTGGCAAAGGTCAGTATTGGACGGATACGGACGTGGGGGCGGGCAAATAATCAATTGTGAAGTTTATTGCTTATAATACAGACGCTTTAAGCAAAAAAATGGCACAATAGCATCTTTAGAATTTGAATGATAAGAGTCCACATGGGGGCTTTCAACTATGTGGACAGAACCCAAAGGACTCTTCACTCAGATGTAACAAGCAACACAACCCTCAATCACTCAGGATAGTCGGATGGAGCTATGAAGAAGAACCAATATTTGGCGAACAACACCATGAAAAACCTCATGTTTATTCCCTGTTCAATCTTAGTTGGCACTCTATTCGCGCTTCTTCTGGTGGGATGCGAGAACAAAGCCAAGGAAGAGCGAAAACAGGCCGCTGCCGCTTCGCCCCCGCCCCCGCCTGTAGTCGAGGTTGTCCAAGTCGAACAGCGGGATGTCCCCATTTATCAGGAATGGGTGGGTACGCTGGACGGCATGGTCAATGCCCAAATACTAGCCCAAGTGACGGGTTATCTCATCAAGCAGAATTACAATGAAGGCGATTTGGTCAAGAAAGGCCAAATGCTTTATGAAATTGACCCGAGGACGTTCCAAGCCAGCTTGAACCAGGCCAAAGGCAATCTCGCCCGCCAAGAGGCTTTGCTGGTGACCGCTCGCCTCGATATGGAGCGTATCCAAAGGCTTTTGCCCGAAAACGCCGTCAGTGTCCGGGAACGGGATAACGCCGTTGGACGTGAGGCGCAAGCGCAGGCGGAAGTGGTCGCCGCCAAAGCCGCAGTGGAAAGTGCGCAACTCTCGCTAGGCTTCACTAAGATTACTTCCCCCATTGACGGCATCGCAGGGCTTTCCAAGGCGCAATTGGGCAATCTGGTGGGTCCTGGCAGTTCCAACCCGATCCTAACGACAGTCTCAAAGGTCAATCCGATCAAAGCTTTCGTCCCATTAAGCGAACAGCAATACATGTATTTTGCCCGCAACGATAAAAACCCGCGCGAACAACCCCCGCTGCAATTGAATTTGGCTGATGGAACCGTGTATCCTGAAGGCGGCACGTTTTTCTTCGCGGATCGCCAAGTGGATGTGAAGACGGGCACGATCCAAGTCGCCACACTCTTCCCTAATCCAAGAAACATACTGCGGCCCGGTCAGTTCGCCAGGGTGCGGGCGACGGTTGGGATCAGACGTGGCGCTTTGCTGGTTCCGCAACGGGCCGTCGGGGAGATGCAGGGTCGTCGCATGGTGGCGGTGGTTAATGCTGAAAACACGGTGGAAATCCGCCCGGTGAAGCCCGCCGAGACGATAGGTACGCAGTGGGTGATTGAAGAAGGCTTGAAACCTGGCGAACGGGTGGTGGTTGAAGGCATACTGAAGGTTCGTCCCGGCAGTAAGGTCAATCCCAGACCTTTCGTAGAAGCCCCCGCAGCGGGGAGGTAGCCCCCATGGCCCAATTTTTCATCAACAGACCGATTGTGGCGATTGTCATCGCCATCTTAATGGTGATGCTCGGCCTCGCTTCCATGATGGAATTGCCGGTTGCCCAATTTCCCAATATAGCGCCGCCGGAAATCCAAGTTCAGACTACCTTCACTGGCGCAGACGCGTCCACGGTGGAGCAGTCCGTCGCCACGCCTATTGAGCAACAGATGTCTGGCGTGGACAACATGAACTACATGTATTCCATTAATGCCAATAACGGGCAGATGACCTTGCGGGTCAACTTCGCCGTGGGCGCCGACCCAAGCATCTCGCAAGTGTTGACGCAAATGCGCATGTCTCAGGCAGAGTCGCAATTGCCTCAAGACGTGCGTAATTTTGGTGTCAACGTGCTAAAGTCCACGGCCTCGCCGTTAATCATGTTTGCGCTGTATTCGCCGAAGGGGACTTACGACAACATTTTCTTGGCCAACTACGCCTTCATCAACATCAACGACCAGATGACACGCGTGAAGGGCATCGCCAGCGTGTCGGTGTTCGGTGCCGGTCAGTATGCAATGCGGATATGGGTCGAACCGGACCGGCTCGCCAAGCTCAATATCACCATCCCTGAAATCATCACCGCTATCCAATCGCAGAACAACGTCAACCCGGCGGGACGGGTCGGCGGCGAACCGGTTCCGCCCGGACAGGAGTTCACCTACGCCATCCGCGCCCAAGGTCGCTTGGAGACAGAGGAAGAGTTTGGCAACATCGTGCTACGCGCCAACCCTTCGGGTTCCATTGTGCGGGTCAAGGATGTGGGTCGCATCGAACTTGGCGCACAGACTTACGACATGAAGGGCCGGCTCAACGGCCAGCCGTCGGCCTTGGTCGCGCTATACCAGTTGCCCGACACCAACGCCATTGATGCAGCCGAGGGTGCGAAGAAGTTGATGGTCGAGTTGAAAAAGCGCTTCCCCGATGATTTGGACTATGTGGTCGCTTTGGACACCACACTGGCCGTCACCGAAGGCATCAACGAGATCATAAGGACCTTGTTCGAGGCGCTGGTGCTGGTCATTTTCGTGGTGTTCCTATTCTTACAGGGCTGGCGGCCTACATTGATTCCGCTGCTGGCCGTGCCAGTGTCTCTGATTGGCACATTCATGCTGTTCCCGATGTTAGGCTTCTCCATCAACACCTTGTCGCTGTTTGGCCTGGTGTTGGCGATTGGCTTGGTGGTGGATGACCCGATTGTCGTCGTCGAGGCGGTCGAACATCACATCGAAAAAGGCTTAAGCCCCAAGGAGGCCACGCTTCAGACAATGAAGGAAGTGACCGGGCCGATCATCGGCACTTCGCTGGTGTTGATTGCGGTGTTCATGCCGACAGTGTTTATTCCCGGTATCACCGGTAGCCTTTACCAGCAATTTGCCGTCACCGTCGGCGTGTCGGTGATGATCTCCACCTTCAATTCACTTTCGTTAAGCCCTGCTTTGGCAGCCTTGCTGCTTAAGCCTAGAGTGCGCGGCAAAGGCCCATTGCAGAAATTCTTCGATGCCTTCAATTGGGGCTTTGGCAAAACCAATAATGGGTATGTGAGCTTTTGTTCGGTGTTGATCCGCAAAAGCATCATCAGCATGTTATTTCTGGCCCTGTTGGCGGGCATGGCAGGGTTCTTGGGCAAGAATATTCCGTTGGGCTTTTTGCCCGATGAGGACCAAGGCTATCTTTTTGCCGCCATCCAGCTTCCGAACGTGTCCTCATTGCAACGCACTGGGGAGGTTACTCAGCAAGTCGAGGAAATTTTAAAGAATACACCCGGTGTACAGTATTACTCATCGGTCATCGGCTTCAACATGCTCAGTCAGGCTAACACCACCTACAACACTTTTTTCTTCATTGCGCTCAAGAATTGGGCGGAGCGCACCAGGCCGGAAGAGCAATACATCGCCATTCGTAACCACATCAACAGTGAAATGGCAAAGATACCAGGAGCCATCGGCTTTGCGTTTCCGCCTCCGGCCATTCCTGGCGTCGGCACTTCGGGCGGGGTGACCATGGTGTTGGAGGATAGGGCCGGCAAGGATGTCGCCTTTCTAGCCGAAAATACGGCGAGATTCCTCGCGGCGGCCAATCAGCGACCTGAAATCGCCCGTGCCATGACGACCGCGCTGCCCTCGGTTCCTCAGCTTTTCGTGGATGTGGACCGTGACAAGGTGCTGAAGCAAGGAGTCCTGCTGGCTGATGTGTACAGAACCTTGCAGGTCTACATGGGTTCGGGCTTCGTCAATTACTTTAATCGCTTTGGGCGGCAATGGCAGGTGTTTGTGCAGGCCGAGGGCGACTTCCGCAAAGACACTAACACGATGGGTCTGTTCAGTGTGCGCAATAGTGTGGGTGACACTGTGCCTCTGAACACGCTGACCACTGTTCGCAAAACAGAAGGGCCGGAATTCGTCATGCGCTACAATCTCTATCGTAGTGAGCAAATCAATGTCACACCGAGGCCCGGCTTTAGCTCGGCACAAGCGATGAAGGCTTTGGAAGAAGTATTTGCCGAAACCATGCCGTCTGAAATGGGATATGGCTATCTTGGCATGAGCTTCCAAGAAAAGCTGGCCCAACAAGGCATCTCTCCAGCGGCAGTGTTTGCGTTCGCTATCTTCTGCGTATTCCTGATCTTGTCCGCGTTGTACGAAAGCTGGACCCTACCCTTCAGCGTGTTGCTCGGCACCCCGATTGCCGTGTTCGGTGCGTTTGCGGGACTGAAATTAGGCGGCTTTGAAAATAACCTGTATGCCCAGATTGGCCTAGTCATGCTCATCGGCCTAGCCGCTAAAAACGCCATTCTCATCGTTGAGTTTGCCAAAATGGGCGTGGACGAAGGCAAGTCCGTCATTGATGCCTCCCTAGAAGCGGCCCGTCTGCGCTTACGGCCTATCTTGATGACCGCCTTGTCGTTTATTTTGGGCTGCGTCCCACTGGCAGTTGCCAGCGGAGCCGGCTCCTTGTCGCGGCAGGTTTTGGGTTACACGGTTATTGGCGGCATGGTGGCGGCGACCACCCTTGCCATTTTCCTCATTCCCGTATCGTTCTATGTGGTGGAGAAAAGGTCGAAACGTGGCAATGTCCCGCAAGATGGCAAAATCGAAGACGACAAAATACCGGAGGATGTCATTGATATGGAAGATTTGGATAGAGCCAGTGTGAAAGAAAAATCTCCGCAGGACGGCAATAAGCCGGAGGGGAATGGTCATGCTTAAGCTATTCACCACCGTTTTGCTGGTGCTGTTGGCGGGCTGCTGGAAAGTCGGGCCAGATTATCAGAAGCCCGTCATCGATACCCCGAAGCAATGGCGATTCACCGAACAGAATGCACGGGATTTCAGCAATACCCGCTGGTGGGGTCAAT
>CAIWDB010000195.1 GCA_903911305.1 uncultured Methylococcaceae bacterium
AATTCTTCGGTACAAATGCGGTAATATATCTTCCAAACATTCGGATCGGGGGAGTTCGAACGCCAAAACACCCAAATGTCATTGCCAACGCGCAAGGCGACGCATCCCTTTGAGATGGCATCAGATTGACTCAGTAGCCGAGGCTGCAATCCTGTCTTTTTGTCGTCTAGGTTTACCCCTGCAAGATAGACTCTATTGTTCTGTACAAAGGTTATCAGGGTTTCATCGTGAGGGAGTTTTAAGGAAGGGATCAAATTGAGACTATCGATAGCCACCGTAAAATCCAATACCCGTTCGGAGGTGGTAGGCAATCTGCCCCACATCGCTGCGTTGACCGCATCCCTTAGGCTGATGCCGGGCCAAGGCGAAACCGCCCGATCCAAAGCATAGCCGGTGCCAAAACTATCCGTCGCCAATTGTTTGATTTCATTGGGCAGTGGATCGACTTTTTTCTCCAGTAGCCAGAAGTGATCGATTAATCGCCTGACATCACTGACCAGTTGCCCAATCTCATCATCGGTGGGCATGCGCAACCCCACTTTGCGCAGATTAATGACGGTCGGGACGAAAAGGTTTGCTATTGGTTGCCAGCCGAGTTGCGCCAAGGGGTAATAAGCATGACCAAGCTTTGGTTGGCCTGTCTTCAGCCTTTCAGCCGGAACCTCCTTTTCTTTGCAATCCTCCAAAACGCGCACCGCCCATTCGCGTTTGAGTCGGACAGCGGTTTCAATGCCAATGGCTTGATTGATTAGCTTGTCGTCTTCCGACGCATTGACTTCCCGCTCCCAGACATCCAGATACACCAAATCAATCCGATCCTTTAAAACCCTGATCTCCGGCACGTTGTCCACCTTCCAATCGTTTGCCAGCTTGGGATTGCCATACAGTTGTTGCTTCGTAAAACTTATATTCGAATTGATCAAGGCATCCATGCCGTCAACTAGGCAATAGCCTGCACCCTGCTGTTTACCCGCCATAATCGTAAAGTCAACAATACCAGTGGGATTAGCATTTGCAACAATCTCAAACCCACCATTCCCATAAGGCACTCCATCGCCAACGAACCATTTCAAGAAAGCCCGCAACTCAAAACGGCGGATATCCTCCATCTCATTCCAGTCGGCATCGACGAGGGGAACGCCTTGTTGCAGCCGGACGCTAACATAATGTTTTAGTTTATTGAAAGTTTCGCGTGAATAATTGCCCATTGCCAAGCTCCATAGTGCCAGAGGTAACTGTTAGAAAGTAAACCGAATTTGTCGGATGAGGGTATCGGTGGCTGTTTTGGAAATCACCGGATGCCTGACATGATTAATGATATGGTCATTGTCGGGTGTTCCGCAGCGGAGGTAAACCGCGAACTCGCCTAACGGGCACACGGCACCCACGGGCATGTTTTGCCCTAGGGTCGCGGTGATTTGCACCCGGTTGCTTGGTTTAACTTGTTCAACCCCGTCAACATTAAGATAAGCGACCTTCAAGCCGCTTGTCTCATCCAAGACAAACTCCGTGTAAGCTGCGGTTAGGGTCTCATCGGTAGGCTCAACGACGAGACTGCCCCAGCTATTGCTAAATTCGCCAAAACGCATTATCAAGGAAATCGCCTGTGCTTTGAGCAAACCGTCATCATGCCTAACCAGCCGGGCCAGCAGTGTATGGAAACTGGTCATGATGGTATTGTTGTTCCAGCCGCTATCAAGTTTCATGGTGCCTTCCTCGTCGAACAACTGATCCCGATAAATGCCTTTAATGACTGAGCCTAGGTATTCCATGGTTTACTCCACTGTTTTCACGTTAATATGCCAAGTACGAAAATGGGGATTGCCGGTGACAGGTTGGGGTGGGTTTTTGTCCCAAGCACGAATCCAAACCCATCCGCGCATTGAATCATTAACCTGCTCTTCCAGCCCTTGGTAGGTTTCATCGCTGCTCCCGCGCAGGCTGAATAGGGTTTCCTCGGTTAATGGACCCAGTGCCGGATAAACTTCTTCGACAGCTGTGGGGGTTTCGATGAAAAACACCAGTCGCACCTGAATGGGCAAGAACCCCTGGAGGAACTCTGCGGCCAATTGCCGTTTGGTTTCGATCTGGGCCGGATTGTCTGAGGTGGCGCGTAGATATATGCCGACCGTATTGCGGCTATACCATGTCGAGATGTCGGGTTGACCGCTGTGTCCGGTGTCGTAGGTGTAACTGGAAAAATCCTCGAACTTTTTGATTGCGCCAATGCGCTGCCGGTTGCGCGTATCCAGCGTTGTACAGCCCGAATAACGGGTGTCCAAGGTATACGTGGCGCTGTCGGTCTGGCTGGTGCGGAGGATGGCTTCGGTGGACCGGAAAAACAGTAGGGTGTCCTCGCCATTGCTCAACAGCACTGGGGTGCGCTGATCGTATAAGCCCGAGGTGACGGGCAGGGGGGGAGACCATTGGTTTATTGCCCGATCAAGTTCGCTGCGCCAGATGGACCCGCTGCCGCTACGGTTGGAACTCCACCACAGTTCGAGCTTGCCATCCGTTCCACTCGCCACTGCAAACGGCTCGCGGTCATCGGCATCGCCCCCGTTTGGTGTCTGTTCAAATGGGCTCCAACGTGTGCCGTCATGAATCCGTTGGAAAAGCTGCCTGCGGGTCTTGCGCGAGGGCTGGCTTGATGGCGATTGGCCTTGCGTGACGCGGCTGACCCAAAAGACCCGCAGCCATTGCTTATTGACCGGATCGGATACCGCAAAAAAATCCTCTTCCACCTTTGGATCGACGAGTTGCCCATCCTGGGGGGAAAGACGGATGTCGGGGAAATCCTCAGCTTGTTTTAGTTCGTCTAGGGTCGGTGTCTTGAGGTAGCGCAAATGCCAGCCTGTCTCCAGTCGCTCTTGCCAAAACAACCACACATTGCCGTCGTGGACTACCGCGTGTGGCGAGCGACGGTCAGGACGTTCAGGGTTGCGGTCGTCAAATACCGTTAGCGGTGTCCACTCGCCATTCCGGTATAGTCTGGCTTCGATAAACCAGCTTGGCTTGGCACTATCGTAAACATCCCAGAACACTAGCGGTTCGCCCTTGAAGTTTATCGCGCTAGGGTGGCGTTGCCAAAGCTGATCCTGCCCTCTGGCAAGCGGTGAGCCTGCCGACCACTCGGTGGAAACGACTAGATCGTTTCCCGATTCTTCAACTTTGTATTTCGCCTTTCGTGTGTGGTCGGTGATGAGCCAAGAACCGGGATTGGGTAGTTCTTCGCGCTGGGCGGCATTGATTGCCTCCACGGTTAAATCGTAGGACAAGGCCAAGCCATGGTTGGCGAATGCTTGCAACAGCGAAGTGGAAACAGATTTTCGCCCAAGGACGGAGGCAAAATCCTGTTTGCCGATGCGAAAACTCCGCATGGATTTGCATAGAATCGTCCAACCCCCTTGGGGCGGCAGAGGGGTGCTGGATTCCACCCCCGAGGAAAGCGGCGAGTGATAAAACAGCCAATAAAGTGTGTTGCTCTTGTCGTTGCTCACGATGGCACTGGGCCTGCCTTCGTAGGCAAAGTCCAGCGATAGCAATTCGGCGGGGCTAGGCGCGGTCTGGCCGTTGAGTCGCATCACCCACAGATTCAGCCGCTCCGGCTGGTTGGTGACAAAGATATTGTTGACGAACTCCTTGGCGCGGCAATCCCACTGGATTAAGCGTTTAACCGTGGCTTCGACATTCGGCAAGGTGCCTATGGTTTCTTGGATATAAGGCGCACGGCGCACTTCATTGCGTTGAACTTGGAAGTCTTGGCGGTAGTCGGTGCGCCAACCAATCCACTCCGCCAACAGCGGCAGCAAGCGGCCATCCACCCGCTCAGGCTCGTGCAGCAGCAGCGCGGCTTGGGCAAAGCTGTAGAGTTGGTCCAGTTGCCCACCCGGCAAACTCAAGAAACGGCGAAGCTGTCCGCGCTGCCGGTCCGCTTCCGATAGGGTCGGGTACTGTTCGGGTTGGGGCAAGGAGGATGCGTCATAGCGTTTATAGATGCCAGGCAGAAGGTCGTACATCTGTCCCGCCATATCGAAGGGTCCGGTGGCCATGGCGGCAATTCGATTGGCGGGTTCTAGGCTGTACGGTCCGTCGGGGAGTTTGGTTATGATCGCATAGTAGTAAACCTGCCCTGCTTTTAAGGATTCGGTGTCACTGACCGAACGAAGATTATCATCCTCTACCACCAAAAGACTGTGTTCGTCGATTTGCGGATAGCGTTCAGGGTGTCGCAAGACGCGAACCTTCACACATGCTGCATCCTCGGGAAATTCCCAACTCAGGTCTATGCGATTGCCGTTTGGATGCGGTATGGCTTTGAGCTTAAGTAGCTGCACGATGGCTACCTCACGAAGGCGTTGATTTGTCTTCGACCACCTTCACCTTGATGCCGCCTTTATAAGCGGGATAGGTGGGAAGGTCCGGGGGGGCAGGGATTTCACTCTCATCCAACAGGATTCTTCCCGTCTCTTGAGGGTTTTCGTCGCGGCGCACGGGATCGCGGCTGAATTCTTTAATGAAGACGTAAGTCACCCCCTCGACTTCTTGGATCACGTCGTAAAACCGGCTGACATAGATGCCCTGGCCAAAATCGACGTTATCGAACGCCAATAATTGCCCGGCGGCGGCAAGCACTCGCGCCGTGACCTCTTGCGGGTCGTAATACGGCTCTATCTTAATTTCGGCGGTGACGAAAATTTTCACATAATCGACACCCGAAACTTCAATCCGTGTGGTGATGGGCCGTTTGTCCTCGAAATAAGCCAGCAGATTTTGCTTCAACTGGTCGGTAATATCGCCTCCACCCGCCGGGGCTACATGCAGGGTGACTAAATTCCAGTTGTCCGGGGAAGCACGCACTTTGCCCACACCATCGAAACTACGCGCCAGAGCCTCGAAATCTTGGCGGGTGACGGCACGCTTGCGGGCATTAAACACCGAGGGGGCTTGGGAGACTGCATGTTTTATCGTTTCGCGTTCAGCCCCTCCGGTGGACGAAGCGACATTGATGACCTTTGCCCGGGCTAAATCCAATTGGGGCGCGTCAGCGATGGTTGTTATATACCCTGCCGCTACATTGCCCTGCGACCCGCCGCCGACCCGGTAAGTGGCTTTGATTTCGGCACACCTCTCAGGGATGGCGCCAAAATCGCCATCACCGAATAGGATCACGGCCCGGTCGTTCTCGTCGATGTCTATGGTGAAATGCTTCTGTGGTTCCGGTTCGTAGGTGCCCGGCAATGGAATCGGGCGGCTGAAGGCCAAGGTTTCACGGAAATGCCAACGCTCAATGGTGTTTCCATAACTGACCAATAGGATGAGATCGTTGTTAACTTGGGCATCCTGCCCGGTCGGGCGTAGGATAAGCCGCGAATGCGCCAGTGGAAAGCGCTGATTGGGCAGTCCGTTGGAACCCCCCAAGTATTCATCCCTCACCAGTCGGCCTTCTTGGGCCGGTATGCCGACAATGGGTGCAGCTTTGGACGATGTGGGATCTGTTTTCGGCCACGGGTCAGGCCCGTAATACCGATATTCCTTTTCGGGTTTTTTGGTTTTATCGGTGGTTTTCGGCAGCTTTTGGACATCAATTTCCAAAGCCGTTTGGCCTGCATACTCGAAACGGACGCTTGGTTTGTCTTTTTGGCTTTTGGTGGCAAAGGCATCCCCCTTGCTGATAACCACCGTTTCGACGCAGTTTTCTGGAAATAGCACGGTGAGCATGGCAGAGGCCGGTGCCGCCGTGCCTAGCCGATAACCAATCAAGCGAAGGTGCTGAATGATGCTTTGACGGGATTGCGCGGTTCCTAGGAAGCTTTCATTGGCAATTCGATCCTGATAATAGCTCAAGATGTCACCCATGTGGGCGAACAATTGTAGCAGCGCATTGCCGAAATCGGCCTCGGACGTGTAGTCGGTCCATTCAGGCAAGACTGAGGGAATCTGCTCCCGCATAGCCTGGAGCAGGCTATCGTAGTCACGCGCCATGTAATCGACCATCACCCGCCCTTGTACACTTTTGATTTCCGCCATTTAATCCCCCTTAATGTGCGCCACGGCCTTATTTGAATTGAATTCGCACCATCTGGCGCGACAGGTCCACTCTCTTGGAATATACAATCTCAATTAATGAGTTTTCATCCTCCGTTTCCACATTGACCGCCTCCACCAGTATCTCATTGTCTAGCCAGCGGCTCAGTGCCTGGCCGACGGTAAACTCCATCGCCGCAGCCAGCACGGAATCATTTGGCTCAAACACCAAATTGAACAGGCCGCAGCCAAAATCCGGCAGGTTGACGCGCTCGCCCTGCGCGGTGAACAGCACTTGGATGATCTTGCCACGAATGGCTTCGTCGCCGCCATTGGCGGCAAAGCGACCGCCATGATTGACGGCTAAGGGAAAAGGAAAAGATGCCATGTGATAATCCTCAGTTGGGCTATTCCGAGCAGAAAACAAATTTTTGCCCTTCGGCAGTGACGGTCGAATTGCCGGTTGCGCCCATGCCGTCACAGGTATCGATTTTGTCACCGTCAAGCAGAATCGCCTTGTTGTTGATAGTGACGAAGCTACTACCAGATTGTGCGCTTGGTTTGCCTGCGCCAATGGGGCCGGTGATCCCGAGCGTTAACGGATCGGCTGTGTCGGGCTTAAAACTCGAACCATTTGGTCCGTAGTGCTTCCCAGACGGTCCCGTCTGGCCTGAATCCAATGAACTAATGCTGCTTTTTAGGGCCACTGGCTTGCCATCAATTTTGACGAAATCACTCAACTCTTGGGTCATTTTGCCGAGATACTCATACTTACCCGTACCAGTATAAGGGGCTGGCTGCGGCGGGCTTATGGTTGTCCCTGTGATGTTGTGCGTATCAGTCCCTGACACCCTATCGTTTTCGACCACAATCAGTTTGTTCACT
>CAIWDB010000196.1 GCA_903911305.1 uncultured Methylococcaceae bacterium
AAAACTAAATCACGAAAGGTACTAACTTATGGGAAAACCCACTGGTTTCATGGAAATACCCCGCAAGGATCGGACTTATCAGCCCGCAGGGGAGCGTATCCACAATTTCAAGGAATTTGTCATCTCCTTGACCGACGAAGAGGCCGGTAAACAGGGCGCTAGGTGTATGGATTGCGGCATTCCTTATTGTCATAATGGTTGCCCGATCAATAACATCATCCCAGACTTCAATGACTTGGTTTACCAGAACCAATGGCGGGAGGCGCTGGATGTATTGCATAGCACCAACAATTTCCCTGAGTTCACCGGGAGAATATGTCCGGCCCCTTGCGAAGCGGCATGTACGTTGAACCTGACCGACCAGCCAGTCACCATCAAGTCCATAGAATGCGCAATCATCGACAAGGGTTGGGAAAATGGATGGATAAAGCCACAAACCCCACAGCGCCGTTCTGGCAAGAAAGTGGCGGTTGTCGGCTCTGGCCCGGCTGGCTTGGCGTGTGCGCAACAATTGGCACGAGCCGGTCATGCGGTGGTGGTGTACGAGAAGAATGACCGGATCGGCGGCTTGTTGCGGTATGGCATTCCCGACTTCAAGATGGAAAAGCACATCATTGACCGTCGCATAGCCCAAATGCAAGCCGAGGGCGTGGCTTTTCGCCCCAATAGCCACATAGGTTGCGACATTCCTGTTCAAACATTGATGGATGGTTATGATGCCATCGTCTTGGCCGGGGGTGCCGAATTGCCTCGCAATTTGCCTGTACCCGGTCGGGACCTTGAAGGGGTGCATTTCGCCATGGAATTTCTGCCCCAACAAAATAAACGGAATGCCGGTGATAGCATCCCTGGCACTATTGCCATCAGTGCCAAAGACAAGCATGTTCTCGTCATTGGCGGTGGCGACACAGGTTCGGACTGCATCGGCACATCCATCCGCCAAGGGGCCGCCCATGTGACCCAGATAGAGATACTTCCTCAACCGCCGGAAAAGGAAGACAAGGGGATGACTTGGCCGCTTTGGCCGAACAAGTTTAGGACTTCATCTTCACAAGAAGAGGGCTGTGACCGTGAGTTTTGTGTCACTACTAAAGCTTTTGAAGGAGAAAATGGGAAACTCAAGCAAGTGCGTTGTGCGCGAGTGGAATGGAAAAACCAAGGCGGACGGTGGGCGATGCATGAAATCGAAGGCAGCGAATTCATCATCAAGGCTGATTTGGTTTTCTTAGCCATGGGCTTCCTACACCCGACGCAAGAGGGCATGTTGCATGAACTTGGTGTGGAAGTGGATGATCGCGGCAACGTCAAAGCTGACACGCAAAATTATCAAACCTCTCAAACTAAAGTTTTCAGCGCAGGTGACATGCGGCGAGGTCAATCATTGGTAGTATGGGCCATCAGGGAAGGTCGGCAGGCCGCTCGTGCAGTGGATGAATTTTTGATTGGCTCATCAGAGCTACCCCGCTAAAAGGCACCCTCCGCTCATCGCCGGTTTGACATGCTAAAACTGTAACCGGCGATGATGGGATGCTGACAATCATAACCCTCCTTACAAAGTTTTCCGTTCCCAGTGCCAAAGGACAAACATGATTAGATTGTTTTCTCTCGCCCGGGTATTCGGTCTAATGCTGATGATTTTCAGCAGTTTTTACACCTTGCCCATTCTTACTTCTTGGCTGTTTGACGATGGTACCACGCCCCTATTTATCAGAGACATGTTACTAACTTTCTGCTTTGGAGGCGCCCTATGGGTACTTTCCAAGGATTATGCCCGAGAACTAAAGTCGAAGGACGGTTTCATACTGGTACTGTTGGCTTGGAGCGGCATGGCCGCCATTTCTGCCGTGCCGTTGATGACCTATTTTCCTGACATTTCATTTACCGATGCGTATTTTGAGACCATGTCAGGATTATCCACCACAGGCGCGACTGTACTGAAAGGATTGGACAAATTACCGCCCGCAATCAACCTCTGGCGTCACGAATTACATTGGATCGGCGGCATGGGAATCATTGTGCTGGCGGTGGCAATTCTACCTATTCTTGGCGTAGGTGGAAGACAGGTGTTTATGTCGGAAACCCCTGGCCCGATGAAAGACAGCAAACTCACCCCACGTATCACCGAAACGGCTAGGAACTTATGGGCCATTTATGGCAGTATCACCTTGGCGTGTATTCTAGGGTTGAAATGGGCTGGCATGGATTGGCTTGACGCCATCTGCCATGCATTTTCCGCCGTGGGGTTGGGGGGGTTTTCCACGCATGATGCCAATATAGCTTACTACGACTCGCCAGCCATTGAGGGTGTGTTGATGATATTCATGTTGCTTTCCGGTATGAACTTCGCTACCCATTTCCTCGCCGTGCGTAACAGAAGCCTCAACCCATATAAATATGATGTCGAGGCCAAACCCTATTTGGTGCTTATTTTGGGAAGTTGCGTCGCAGTTGCAGCGTATCTTGTCGAGGTCGGGGTTTATCCAGAATATTTGTCCGCTATGCGAAATGCCTCTTTCAATGTCATTTCCATGGCCACCGATTGTGGCTTTTGGAGTGTCGATTATAGCCAGTGGCCAATTTTTGTTCCGCTTTGGATGCTTTTCCTCGCATGCATCACGGTGAACACCGGTTCCACCGGGGGGGGGATAAAAATGATGCGGACGCTGATTTTGGCAAAACAAAGCGGAGTGCAGATGTTTCTCCTCAATCACCCGACGGCAGTATACCCTTTGAAGCTTGGCAAGATGATTGTCCATTCCAATATCCAGCTCTCGGTATTGGGATTCATCTTTGTTTATTTCATGAGCATCGTCATATTGACTTTTATACTGATTGTCACCGGGCTGGATTTCATCTCTGCGCTTTCTGCCATTGTCTCCTGCCTAAACAATGCAGGACCCGGTCTCGGTCAAGTCGGTCCGTCCATCACTTACGCCTCGTTAAACGATTTCCAGACGTGGATTTGCACCTTGGCGATGTTCCTTGGTCGTATGGAGATTTTCACCGCATTGGTGTTGTTTACCCCCGCTTTTTGGCGAAAATGAATAACCTAAACTTATAGCATTCTCAGGGTGTCTTCTTCTTTGCCGGCTTATTAGACTTTGAAGCATTGACGGCTGGACTGGCAGCCACCAAAACGCCGGACTTATCCAAAGTGAAACGGGCGACAGTTCCGGCCTTGGTTTTGGGAGGCTCGATAGAATTCCCATTCAATTCAATTTTGGCGGCTGAGGAGTTGCCAAGCACCACAATGAAAGGAGCTTGGCCTGAAAAACTTAGGTCGGAGCCTGTTGGCATCTTTTTGTTGGCGAGCCGTTGGCCGTTATGATCACGTATTCCCACCCATGTGCTGGCCGTGAGGTGGAGCTTAAGAGTATCCTGCCCTTGATTTGTGGATTGGGTTGATGGATTGGTGGTAGCCGCAGTCAATTTATCCGTTGTTGCCAGCTTTTCATCCGGCGTTATGGCGAATCCAGGATTGGCAGACCCTGTTTGTTCGTTTGCCTTAGGCACTGCCGGTGCAGAGGGCTTCTCAGACGTTATGCCAACCCCGAGAGTATCGCCAAGTTGTCCTATCTTGCCCTTCTCTTCTGTCACATTGTCCGATGTCATTTGGGTTTTATCGGTTTCGGTCACCGTGGGTGTGGAAGGTAATGGCAGGGCATTTGTCCCAAGCGTGGGTTGAACGACAGGCTCATTTAATGAAAGCAGATATTTTCCGCCCACTCCCGCGAGCAGTCCAAAAGCGCCGGCAAAAAGCAAAAGATACATCACCCAAGAAGGTTTGGTGGATTTTGAGTTCTGCTGTGAAAACGGTAAAGTGTCTTTTTCCGGGGGAATTGTCCGGCTATACGATTCGATAATAGTATCAACAGGCAGATTCAATAAGCGACAGTAATTGCGCAAATAGCCTTTTACAAACACGGGTTGGAACTGGGAAAAGTTATTCTCTTCCAGTGCAATGATGACCCGAGGGGAAAGGTGTAAGCATGATGCGACATATTGTATCGACAGATTGCCAGACTCCCTCGCCCTGCGCAGTTGTTTGCCAATATCTGCCGATTGCCTTACTGATTCCGCATGGGCATCAATCTCGGTATTATTTTGCAATCTATCCTCCTAGTTTCAATGGTGGCAAGTCACAATTCAAAAGCCATTATAAGTTACTGACAGTATTTTTGAATGCCGGCTAAAATCTCATTCATACCCATTGTAGGTTCGAAATTGATATTCTGTTGAACATTCCCAAGTCCATATAATCCGTAACGATTGAACTCATAAGCTTGCACAGGAGATTGAGTATTGAGCAGCCTATCATCCCTAAGGTTTTTATAGCGTAGGCACTCTTTATCCCGATTCTGCAAGTCATTGAGTGTTTGTTGCAAATTGTCTGGAGAACTGGGTTTTGGCTCAGCTTGTTCACGCGCCTTATCAGCAGTTTCCACCTGCTGAATTTGCTCTTGCGTCATGACTTTTTCCGCCCTTGGATTGGGTTGGGTTGGAAACTCCCCATAATGTACCTCCCCCTTTGGGTCGGTCCACTTATACACATCGGCTTGGGCATTTACGCATCCAGCCGCCAATACAATCGCAGCAACCACGCATTTCATGTTAACTTTATACCTCGGGAACTAGTTGAAGAGCATCGGCAACCAACGCGCCTTTGAACTTACTTGAATGCTAGGCAGTTTACACGATTTTAAAGCGTATGACTTTTCATTTCGACCAGTTCATTCAACAAGCCGCGCAATGGTATACTCCGCAACAAAACCGAAAGCAATCAAACCCTAAACATGAAACACCTGACCGAATGTCCAGAACGCAAATCGCTGAATGACGACATACACGCCCGCCCGTATCTTGAACTAAATCCGCCACAACAAATTTCCTATCTTGCGCTGTTGGTGAACCGCGAAGAACGCTTGCGGGAAGCGGGGCATTTAGCTGCACTATGCGAGCATTTCGGCATTCCAGCCCCTATCATGGACGGCAAAGACATTTTTGTAGACTTCGGCACTTTCCGCCTGAAGATGGAGGTACATGCCGAATACACTCATTATAAAGTCATTCGCCAAGCACCCCTCCAAGACCCGTTTGCCGACCCGCCTATTGTCTCAGTGCCAGAGGCATGGCTACAAGGATTGCCGGGTAAGGTGTTGGTGGGCATTCATGTGGCAATTTTGGACGAGTCAAACTCTGCGTTGAATCTGGACCCGGAATACTTGCCGCATTATTTTGAAGGCAATCGTTTGATTGGCGGCAAAATCGCCGGCGGCAATGGCACGGCGGTGAGTGATTTTTTGTTGCATGAAGATGGTTTCAGCCGCTTGCTGATTATTGATCATCAATTCGCCCCCGGACAATCGGGTCGTAGTTTGCAGCGCTTATTGGAGATTGAAACCTATCGCATGTTGGCCCTGCTTGGCTTGCCCAAGGCGAAGGCCATCATGCCCGAATTGCCCGAAGCGGACCATCAGTTGGTTAAATTGACCGCTTCATTGGACGAGGATGACGGACGCTCCGACGAAACCTTGCTCGACGAACTGACCCGGCTTGCCGCCACCATCGAAAACAAAGTCTCGGCAACCTATGCCCGCTTCAACGCCACGCGCAATTACGCTTCGCTGGTCACCATTCGCTTGGAGCAGCTTCGTGAATCAAAAATCGAAGGCATACCCTCGTTTACAGAGTTTTTGGAACGTCGGCTGAACCCCGCCATCAGCACCTGTAATTCAGTCGATCATTGGTTGCACCAATTGGCCCATCGTATATCCAATGTCAACCAATTATTGCTAACCCGGATTGATGTCCGCCGCAAGCAGCAAAACCAAGAAATTCTAGAATCTTTGAACCGCCGGGCAAAAATACAACTCCGCTTGCAACAAGCCATTGAGGGTTTATCAGTGATGGCAATCACCTACACTGCCGTGAGTTTGCTAGGCGTGTTTCTAGGCGGATTTAAAGCTATTGGCCTTCATATCAATTCAGAACTCGTGATGGCGATATTCATCCCCGTTATTGGCTATTTTGTTTATTCGGGCGTGGTGAAATTGCATAAAACGATAGAGCAGGAAGATCATGAATAACTTTACTGTGTGTCACTGAGGCTTTATCCCTATAACCTCCCCCGTCGGCATCTGTGGCTCCAGCATTTCTTTGATGAATTGCTGGCTACGCTTGCCATTCAACAACCAGTCGCTTTGTGCCGCCAATGATGCGCAAGTGTCCCATTCTTCATTCCATTCGCCCAATGAATACCCACACCAAGGGCTTTCCGGTTTCAGCGGCGGTAGATTCAACTCTTGCCAAATGCCCTTTGCCTTTTCCATATATTCCCGTTTGGGCAAGGCAACTGGCGGAAAATCGACTTTTAAGGTCGCATCAATCAAGAGAATGGATTCGGTCGTCGGACCATCGGTATGTGGAGCATGGCCCATGGCCTTATAATTGATAATTTGAATATCGTCAGCCGGGTTGCAGCGGTAGGCGATTGCCCACCACACTTGATTGGTATTGTCTGGATTAATGTCGTCATTGATGGCCACACAAATGTGATTGTCAGTATTTTCGGACATAATACTTATTCTCTTAGATTATTTTGAAATTAAAATTCACAATCGCTTTAGTAAGGCAATGGCAAACACTAACGAGTTTACCGATTTTCCCATTGATTTTCAGTATTTTTGGGGAACCTTGAAAACTGTCTACGATACTGGTTCGACAAGTTCACCACGAACTTAACCAATTGATTATATGGAAACCGTTCGCACTGGGCTTATCGAAGTACGGGTTCTTTCATAGTTCCCTATATTACCGCAGCTTGACGAAGAAACGATACAAGCGCATGATTCCCGCGATTCAGTGACCGTTTCGGCTAGCCTCTTAGTTTGACTATAACCGCTTAGAGTAATCATTATGTCTAATTCTGATAAGAACTACCCTGACCTACAAGAACATTTGTTAAGATTAAAGAAATTTGGGTTATTGCATACCATTAATATTGAAGTCAACAAAGACCGGCATTTGCATCCATTCGTCCGCTGGAGCTATGTCTCCAATATTGAATCCGATGATAGGAAGGGGTTTTATTTCACCAATGTCACCGACAGCAATGGACGCAATTACAAAAATAACTGCGATGTCTGTGTCGCCACTACCGCCGGCAATGAAAAAATCTACGCTGTGGCTTTGGGGTTGGAAAATGAAATTGATGTCACCGCCAAAAAAATCGACAAGAAAAAGCTGCGCGAACTGATTGCCGGAAAATGGAAACAGGGGATTGAACATCCAATAGCAGCGACCGAAATCCCGTCCGAAAACGCACCCGTGCATGAGATTATATTGACCGGAGATGATTTGCTTGGCGGCGAAGGCAAGGGTCTGGCAAGTTTGCCCATTCCCAATAATACCCCAGGCTTTGACTCCGCACCCTATTTTTCTGCTGGTTTGTGGGTCACTCAAGACCCCATCACGAAACGCGAAAATTTTTCCCAAAATCGGGTGAACATCAAAGCCTCGGATCGAATGAATGGCATGTGGCTAATTCAAACTGGCGGGGATGCGCATCGGAACTGGCAATATTATCGTGATCGCGGTGAGAAAATGCCGGTGGCGCTGATTGTCGGAGGCCCACCCTGCATCCAAGTCATCGGGCCACAGAAAACGCCGAATGAAATTGACGATATGGACATCGCCGGCGGGCTTGCCGGCGCTTCAATTCGCAAAGTCAGGGCCAAGACCGTGCCGCTATGGGTTCCCGCCGATGCCAATATTATCATCGAAGGTTGGATAGACCCGGAGGAATTGGAAATGGAAGCGCCGTTTGGCGAATCCCACGGTTACATGTCCACCGAAGAATATAATCATTGCATTCATGTCACCGCCATCACCCGGCGTAACCATGCCATCATCACCTCCATGATTTCCCAATTGACACCCTCCGAGTCGGGCATCATCAAGTCATTGGGGTATAACGCCATCATGTATGATTTCTTGAAAAAGACGCTGAAAATCGATTTTGTCAAAGATGTCGTACTTTTCGACCATTTGATTGGCGTTGCACGTTTCACCACGATAGTGTTTCAACGCAACACACCAAAAACTGAAGTTTGGCGGGCAATGCGGGCATCCACCGTATTAATGCGCTCGGTTGGCAAAATCACCGTCGCGGTGGACGAGGACATCGACCCGGACAGCATGGAAGAGATCATGTGGGCGGTGGCCTATCGCTGCAACCCCACCACCGATGTACAAATCAGCGACTACCAAGCCAACGGACACGCCCCCAAACTACGCGGCGGGAGGCAATGGGAATCGCAGATTTTGATTGATGCAACCATTAAATATCCCATGACTCCGGTATCCTTGCCTAAGCAACAGTATATGGAAGAAGCCAAGGAACTGTGGGAACAGGCCGGTTTGCCGGAAATCTGGCCTGCCCGGAAGTGGTATGGCTATAGCTTGGGTGACTGGTGCGACGAATGGGATAAGTGCGCCGAGCGGGCGGTGGCGGGAAAATGGTTACTCAACGGCATCCGAACTGCAAAACTCATTCCTACCAAAGACGTCGGCGGGCCTACCTCGGGCGTACCAAGGAACGGCACGGTGATTTTGAACGAGGAAACCTTGGAAGTTGATTATCCACAAGGCTTCCCCTTAGTGGATGATTTCAACCCCGACTTATAGGAAAGCTTTCATGCAACGTATGATCGTCGGCGTGTCCGGTTCTAGCGGAGTGATTTATGGCATTCGCCTGTTGGAAGTGTTGCGTGACATTGACGGCATCGAAACTCACTTGATCCTAAGCAAAGGCGCTAAACTGACCTTGGGTTTGGAAACAGCTTACGCTGTGGCCGAAGTCGAGGCATTAGCCGATATTGTCCATAATCCTGACAATCTGGCCGCTTCGGTGTCTAGCGGGTCATTCCGGGTGATGGGCATGGCGGTTGTGCCGTGTTCGATGAAAAGTTTGGCTCAGATTGCGTTGTCACTGAATGACAATCTGCTCACCCGTGCCGCCGATGTGACACTCAAAGAACGCCGCAAGCTTGTGTTGGTCCCTAGAGAGACTCCCCTGCATCTAGGCCACTTGCGACACATGACGGCAGTGACCGAAATGGGCGGCATTATCTTGCCGCCCGCCCCTTCGTTCTACCATGCGCCTAAAACCATTGGTGATTTGATTGACCAGACGGTGGGCAAGGTGCTGGATCAGTTTGGCATCGAACATGGCCTATTTCGGCGATGGGGGGGCAATGACACTTGAGGGATTTGAACAGGCCACATTGCCAATCCTGAACCAAGTTTCGACCATGACCTTGGCCACTTGTCACGAGGGTCTACCTTGGGCAACCGATGTCTACTTCGCGGCAGACGGCTTCGATTTCATCTTTTTCTCTTCGCCAACATCAAGGCATTGCCAAAACTTGTCTGCTAATCCAGCCTGCGCCGCCACTATCCACCCCATCGCCCATGCGTGGGGAGAGATCAGAGGTTTACAAATTGAAGGTATTGCTGCGCCAATCGCCACCATGGGCGGCAAGGCGCGGGGCCTTGCCACCTATCTGCTTAAATTCCCCTTCGCCAGAGAACTGCTCTCTCACCCCTCAAAAACCGTACACAACTTTAACCATGCAACTTTGTACGAACTAAGGCCGTCACGTATCCTGTATCTAGACAACTCGTTGGGCTTCGGCACACGTTATTGCGTCAATATAATAGATGGGCGTGTAAACGGCTTACCGGCTAGGGATAAAGGTGTTTGATCACACGCACTATGGAATCATACGCGGCAATTTGGCTTGCAGTTCTTTAACTTCCGCTTCCAAGACATGGATTCGTTCCAAAAGGCACACGGCCAAAGCAAGGCTTTGCGGGTCCAATTCAAAGTCTCGGCGCAACCGGCACGCCGTTCGGATAGTGGTTAGCCTGTCTGCCCCGAACAACCAAAGGGATTCTTCAGGGTTTATTGGCGCAAGGGTTCCATTATCGAGCATCTCACGCAGTTCCGATTCAGAGAACCCGGATAATTCGGAAAGTTCTGCCAAGGAACCTACAGTGGACCCTTATGTCAAGACAGTTTACTGCCGAATTTAAGATGGTAAGCCATCACTTGCAGCGGAACGGCGCTGCCCCGATTCGACTTCTGTTTCCGTGCGAGAGGTTTCCCCCTCGCTGAATTTGTCTACGATCTT
>CAIWDB010000197.1 GCA_903911305.1 uncultured Methylococcaceae bacterium
AGCCCTGTTCCAGAACTTGCCCTCAGGCCAATACAAGTTTCGCGCCAAGGCGACCAATCATCAGGAAATCGGCGGGCGCTTCCAGATCAAGCCCGGCATCACCTTCAATCAGCCGGTGTTCCTCGACTATAACTTGATTACGGTCGAATGGAGTGTGCGTGAAATCACCATCCAAGACCGTTACGAAATCATCCTCAACGCCACCTTCGAGACCGATGTGCCGGCGGCGGTGGTCGTCCTCCAACCATCCAGCGTCAACTTGCCCAAGATGAACGTCGGCGAGGTGTTTTACGGCGAATTGAGCCTGACCAACTTTGGCCTGATCCGCGCCGACAACGTTCGCCAGCAACTGCCCCAAACCGATGCCTTCTTCCGTTATGAATTTCTCGTGGATGTACCGTCCAGCCTGGAAGCCAAGCAGCACCTCACCATCCCCTACCGGGTCGTCGCCCTGCAATCCTTGGAAGGCGCAGCCAGTGCAGCCACGGCTACGGGAGGAGGGTGTTTTAGTAATAACAACCAAATCTGTGTTCCCTATGAATACAAATGCGCCAATCAGGTTATTAGCAGTGGAATTACTTGCACCACTTATTCGAGTGGCAGCAATAGTTCCTGCCCCGGCAGTGGAGGTGGATCAACTCCTAGTGATAGTGGGGGGTGGGCAGGAGACGGCATCATCTTTGGCGGCGGCGGCACAAGTACACCCATCAAAACCAAAGGCAAAAAATGTGTTTTTGTGCCAAAAGGGGATGGAAAACAACAATGTCAATGAATAACGACAAACGAATTATGGGATTCAGCATGGCTGTTTTTACCGCGTATTTCCCGATCCCGTCATTGCGTCAAGTGTTGGCCTTGTTAAGTTTGATGTTGCTCGCATTGTCGGCTACGGCACAGGTCAAGGACAACGGCTTGACGGTGAGCATCCCCAACGGCTACGCGAATATCCAAGTTGAAGATTTGCATTTGCAAAGCACGGCAGGGGCAATGCCTTGGGTGCGGGCCTGGGATGGGCAAGAATGGAAGTTCAACCCGCATTGGGAAAGCCTGTCGCAATCGTGGAAAAACTTGATGGGCAGCCAGACGGCGGACACCACTGGCGGCACTTTAACCTCTGGGATTTCCGGCGGCGGTTCGTCCAGTTCAGGCGGAGCAATATCCTCTTCATCCTCATCAAGCAGCAGCGAGGGTTGCTGGGTATGGGTGGATGAAGATTGGCAGCCTTCGGTGGGTACAGTCCTTATAGGCGGCTTACCTGAATACGGCCCGATGCTGTCGGAACGCACGACCCCATTCAATCGGGTCATGGGCGAGGGGGAAACCGATTATCCACCGCCTATACTCGTGACTGTTGATTACGCTGCTTTGTGCATGGGGGTGCCTGCGTTCAATGGCAACAGCACCCGTGATGTCGAGGGTCTGCGCCGTCAAAACGAACTCTATCTAGGTGCCTCTGGACGGTATGCTTTCAACAACCGCGCCACAGTGGAAAAGCGGGCTGTGCAGATGCTGCCCGAAACGGAGGCTGCAACCCTCTCTAACCAACTGGCCAGCGGCAACATCAGCCTAGCCCCCGTCACCAACCCCAAAGGCTTCCATTGGATGGACCGCAGCGGCGACTGGATCGACTATAACACCCAAGGCCAAGTCGTGGCCTACGGCGACAAGAACGACAACACCGTCTGGTTGACTCGTGACACTGGCGGCATGGTGCGAGGTGTGGTTGATGCCCATGGGCGAGTGTTGCTGACGCTGCACTACACCGGCAGGCTGGTCACCGAGGTCCGTGACTATCCCGTTGCCGGCAATGCTTTGGATCTGCCTCAGCGCAGTGTCAAATATCAGTACGACGGTAAAAATCGCCTGACCCAAGTCACCGATGTGCGCGGCAATGTCACTCGTTACGACTATAACGTCTCCAACCGCATCATCAAAATCACCGACCCGGAGGGCCGGGTGGAACAAATTGACTATAGCGGCGACACGGTTGTCAAGCGCACCGCCCCCGACGGCGGCGTGACCGACTACGCCTTTGACTACGACGACGCCAACCAGCAATTCGCCAGCAAACTCACTGAACCGGAGACCACCGCCGGCCGGCGGGTGCAAGACTACACCCACAACCGCTCGGCCAAGCTGGTCCGTCAAGTCATCAACGGCGTGACCTGGGAGGAGGTGCGCTATGACACCGGGGCGCGAATGGAAATCCACACCAACGCCCGTGGCTTCGCCACCCGCACCACCCGGAACGAATTCGAGCAAGTCGTGCAGATCGACCAGCCCGACGGCACGACAATCAAACGTGCTTACTCGGCGCTGAATCTGCAAATGACCGAGGAAACCGACGAAGTCGGCGTCAAAACCCAATACCAGTATGATGCCAAGGGCAACTTGCTCAAAAAAACCGAAGCCGTCAGTACGCCAGTCGAGCGTGTCACCGAATATCAAGTCAACAGCCTGGGCCAGACCGTCAAGCTCACCCGCAAGGGTCGGACGGAAGCCAATGGCACGGTCACGCCCGATGCCGTCTGGCAAATTGAATTCGACGGGCAAGGCCAAATCAAGAAATCCACCGACCCGGAAGGCAATGCCAGCGTATTTACCTTTGACCGGGCTGGCAATATGGCGAGCTACACCGACCCGCTAAGCCACACCAGCCGGTTTGAAGTCGATGCCACCGGTAACCTAATCAAACTGACCGATGCCTTGGGCCGAGTACACAGCTATGCCTACGACAAAGTGGGCAACCTCACCACATTCACTGACGCTCGCGGCAAACAAACCAAAGCCGCGTATGATGCGATGAACCGGCCCACCCAAACCACCAACCCGGTGGGAGGAATCGCCAAATCGCAATACAACGGTCAAGGCCAGTTGATGGCGATAACCGACGAAGATGGGCGCATCCGCAACTTCGATTTTGACAACTTTTTGCGCCTGACCCGACAGTCCGATGCATTGGGCAACAAAACGGATTACAGCTACTACCTCTCAGATGGCACTGCCGCCGGAGCCTTGGGTACACTCAGCGGCCCAGTCGAAACGAAATTCCCAACATTCACCCGGCAGGACCGCTACGACAGCCTCGAACGGCCCACGCTTAGCACACTCATCGTCCCCAACCGAGTAGGCTCAGACACCCAAACCAGCAACGTTACCTACGATGTGCAGGGCCGAATCAAATCCGAAACCGATGCCAATGGCAAAACACGCGCTTACACTTTTGATGCCTTGGGCCAGCGCATTGAAAGTACCGATAGTTTAGGCAACAAGACCAAAGCGGCCTACGATGCCCATGGCAATTTGATACAACTGACCGATGCACTCGGCCATAGCTACGGGTTTGCCTATGACCATAACAACCGGATTGCCAAAGAAACCCTGCCTCTAGGCCAAGCCACCACCTATCAGTACGATGCCGCAGGCAACCTCGTTGAACGCATCGACCCGGATAAACACAAGCTTGCCTACCGCTACGATGCCGCGAATCGGCTCATTGAAGTCAAACATTACCAGTTCGATGCCAGTCTCGCCCGTACCACCACGCTGACGTGGGATGATGCCGATAATCTCATCGCGTGGACCGACACCGACCCTACCCGCAACCAAACTTCCAGCGTCAGTGCCAGCTTTGACGCTGCCAACCGCAAAACCGGAGAAACCGTCACCTATCCCGATGGCTACACCCTGTCTTATGCTTACGACTATAGCTTGGCAGGCAAGAAAACCCGGCTGACCTGGCCCGATGGAACCCCGATAGATTACACCTATAGCGACCATGGCGAATTGGCCAGCGTCACCATTCCCGGCGAAGGCAGTATCAGCGTCAACCAATTCAAATGGACCGCCCCGGAGAAAACCACTTTGCCGGGTGGTAGCACCCAAAACAAAACCTTTGATGGCCTGTTAAAACTGGATGGCTACAAAGCCAAGACCCCTGATCAGCAAACCTTATTGGACATGAGCCACCAGTACGGCAAAGTGCAGGAACTCAAGGTCCGCAGCCGCACCGACACCCTTGGAGGCAGCAGCAACACCCTAGACTACAGCTACACCTACGATGCCGAGACCCGGTTGACCCAAACCGCCACCGGCCCAGGCGACGGGATTATCAGCGAAACCGAAGACTTTACGCTAGACGCGGTGGGCAACCGTATCGCCCATAGCAGAACCACAGGCGCATGGACCTATGATGCCAACAACCGCCTGAACCAGCGCGGCACAAGCGTCAACGTCACTTTTTACCAATACGACGATGCTGGCAACCTAACCCAACAATCTGAACCCGGCAAGACGACCCGCTATACCTACGACACCCAGAACCGACTGATTGAAGTCAGGGACGACAGTGACAATCTGATTGCCCGTTATGGCTACGACCCGCTGGATCGGCGCATTTGGAAGGAACAATACCGCGATCAATACGGGAATGCATTGGTACAAGCCAAGCGCACCTACTACGTCTATGCCGACGAAGGGCTGCTGGCCGAGTCCATCCAAGGCATCACACTGAACGCAGACGGCACTGTCACCGCCGCCACAACCCCGAAGATAACCGCCCAATACGGCCCAACCCCCGATGCCGAGTTCACAACAGGCATCTTGTTCGTCAAAACCCAAAACAGCAACGGGCAGGACACTGTAGCCTACTACCACCACGATCACCTGCAAACGCCCATTCAGGCGACGGACAAGCAAGGCAATCTGGTGTGGAGCGCCACCTACGAACCTTTTGGCAAGGCAACCATCACCACGCCAGCGGCTACGGTGGACAATCCAAAGATAACCAGCAACTTGCGCCTGCCGGGGCAATACTTTGATGACGAGACGGGGTTGCAGTATAATTTTAAACGCTATTACGATCCTTCTTCTGCGCGTTACATCACGCAAGACCCGGTAGGTTTGGAATATGGATTAAATAGCTATGTTTATGCGAATCATAATCCCCTATACTTAATTGACCCTTTTGGACTTTTCGGCATAAGAGATGCTTTAGGCTTTGTACCTGTCGTGGGTTCAGGATTGGATGCTTATGATGCTTTTAAGTGTGGTAATATAGGGCGAGGTTTGCTAAACTTAGGTTTAGCTGTAACTGATCTTGTAGGCTTGGGAGCAATAGTAAAAGGGCTTACTGTGGGTACAATGAAATACTCTGCACGAAAGCAAGTACGTGAAGTTTTTAGAAATTCAACTAACTGGCCTCAAATGCGAACAAAATTGCAGAATGCTGAAATTATACCTAGAAATACTAAGTCAATACCCAGAGGGGATTGGTTGACAACAGATCATATCTTTTATAAACAGAGAAGCAATGCCCCGCATAATATACTTAATAATCCAGCTAATTTACAAACTGAAGTTCCGCAATCTCTAAACAGCAGATTTGAATTTATGGGGCCATTAGATCGTGCGCTGTATCTTCCAAGTTGGATGAAATTAGGTGCTGCTAGTGTAGTATCATATTCTTCAGGATTATTCGTAGGTTCAGGATGTAGTTGTAATTGAGGAGTATTTTAATGAAAATAAATTTTCCAATAATAAGTTACCTTGATAATATTTTTTCTGTTGATAAAGGCCAAGGATTTAAGGCTATACGAGTTTCATTTCCTGATAAGAATACAATGGTTTGTATGGAGTGTGAGCGAAATAGTGTGCCAGGATGGATTATTGAAAGTAGTGGTAATTTTATTGAGTTAAAGCCATCGGGGAAGAAACGTGAATGGACTCGTCCCCTTTCTTTTTTGACAAATATGGTGCTTTCTCAATATGTAGTTTCTGAAGGGAGATCAATTACAGTTGGAGAACTTAAAATGAGAATGAAGTCAATAAAAGATAAATTTCCAGAAGCACCCTTAGCCGAAGATTTTAGAATATTCTTGGATAAGTATAACAACGATGTTGTAGTTAGTGAAAATATACTTTTGGACTGGCCAATTTAGAGATAAAAATGTAGTCATATCTCACATTCCAACATTAGTGTGATATAAACCAATAAACCACGCGAGAAATGGATCAGGTATTACTTTTTGCCTTTATATGCCCGTCGGTGCAATATGGGCACTCTGCCTATTGCGTTGCATGGGACGGGGATGACCATTTGGCGCAATACGCTAAATCGCAGTTCCACTCTACGCATGCTACCCCGGTCAATACTACGACCCATCCACCGGGCGCTACCTCACCCAAGACCCGATAGGCTTGGCGGGCGGCGACAACCAATACCGCTACGGCGAAGCCGACCCGGCCAACGTCAGCGACCCGACCGGCGAATGCCCGTGGTGCGTCGCGTTTGCCCTGTGCATGGCGGAATGCGGCATCACCACGGCGGTCATCAACGCGGCCACCGGCGAATGCAACAACTGGGGCAACACGGCAAAGGACTGCGCCATCGGTTGCGCCGCCGGGATGGGTTTGGGTTGGCTGGCCGGGCAAGGCTTCAAATGGCTTAAAAGAGCCTGGGATTCCATGCCCTGCGCCGTCAACAGCTTCCCCGCCGACACCCAAGTTCACGTCAAACCCGGCGAGGCGAAAGCAAAGGATGCAAAACTCGGGAAATCCACGCTTAGGCCAATTGGCGACATCAAGCTTGGTGACGAGGTGCTGGCGTTCTCCGAATGGAAAGACAAGGGGAAATCCGGCAAAATGGATCGGCGGCTCAGTTACGAAAAAGTCACGGATGTTTACACCAGCTACAAAGCCCAAACCCTTGTCCGCCTGAAACTGGACGACGGGCAAACCCTGACCGCCACCGAAGGCCACCCGTTCAAGACCACCGACGGCTGGCGCGACGCGATCCTGCTCAAGAAAGGCGGCAAGCTGCTGCTCAAGGGCGGGGATGATGATGACGAACGCACGGCGACCATTACGGATGTGCGAACCGGGCAAAGGACGCTGCCAGTGTACAACTTGGAAGTGGCGAATGGGCATACCTACTTCGTCGGGATTAACGGGGAGTTGGTGCATAATGCAAACTGTACCCGATTAGGGATAGCGAGAAAAAATGCTTCAGATTGGCGTAAATTACGCAATGTTTGGGATGATGCTGGATACGGAGATATATTAAGTGACGCAAACCGAAAGGCAATTTCAAAAGGTAGAACACCTAAAGTTGATGAAGAATGGATCAAAGCTTTCCCCGAAGACGCAGGGCTTAAGGGTGAACGAATACCTATGCACCACATCCAAGGGTCATCAATAACCGTTCCTCTTCCTGAAACAAGGCATCTAGATGCGCATATGCCGGGTGGTTTTCGATATAATCCTGGTGGCCCTGGCTCATCAATCCCCTTCTACCGCTAACCCATAGACTGGATAATCAGAATGTCCGAATTTAAACGTATGAACCATCCAAGACAAAAGTTTTTATTCTTTGTCGCACAGGATATAACCGATTCGATTCAAGATAAAATCATTCAACTTATAAAAAATATTGCATCGTCACGATCTTGGATTATTGGTCCTCCCCGAATTGTCTCTAGTATAGATAAGATGGAAGCCACACAGGATAGCCCGATTGAAACTCTCGGTGGCGAACTTGAGATTTATTCCGCCGCACATCCATTAACACTGCCTAAGGATATTGATCGCCAACATTTAGAGGAAGTCGAAGCAATAGTAGAGGCTGTAAGGGTGTTATCGGAACATGAGCAACTAGCCTTTGAGTTCGAACTTGATGGAGTATATGTAGGTGCCATTGACGATGGCATAATTAATAAGACGCTTAGAGTTGGCTTGTTAAATGAATGGAAAAAAGGGTTGCAGAATTAACCGATAATCGGCATATGTTGTATTTTTTTAAACATACCAAAACAACAATGCGAACACGATAAGACACATTGGCGTTTCAGCGTGATGCGCCGTATGCATGAACACATTCAATATCCATCGGCTTTGAGGGCGGTATCAACCTCCATTCCGCGCTTAAGCCGATAGGCGAAATCAACCCCGGCGACGAGGTGCTGGCCTTCGCCGAATGGAAAGACAAGGGGAAATCCGGCAAAATGGATCGGCGGCTCAGTTACGAAAAAGTCACGGATGTTTACGCCAGCCACAAAGCCCAAACCCTTGTCCGCCTGACCTTGGACGATGGGCAAACCCTGACCGCCACCGAAGACCACCCGTTCAAAACTACCGACGGCTGGCGCGATGCGATCATGCTCAAGAAAGGCGGCAAGCTGCTGCTCAAGGGCGGGGACGGCGATGCGGATGCCGAGCGCACGGCGACCATTGCCGAAGTCCGCACCGAGCAAAGGACGCTGCCGGTGTACAATTTGGAAGTGGCGAATGGGCATACTTATTTTGTAAGCAAAGATGGATTACTTGTTCATAACTTAAGTTGCTTTAAATTCCCGCGTTGGAGACGCGGCGATCCAATTGATAAAATACTTCCTAATGGAATTTCGCCCAACTGGGAAACAGTTAGACCTCGCTACTGGAAAAATAGATATGAAAATTTAAGAGTGAATGGGAACTTAGAAAAATTTTCTGAGAGAAATTTGGACGAAATGCGTAGAGGAAATGCACCATTGGATTACAATGCAAAAATAGATACTTTTGAAAGACGTGAACTTCACCATGTTGATCCACAGAGAAATGGGGGGGCAAATAACCCTTTTAATCTTCGTGAAGTCACACCCGACCAACATAGAGCTATCGACCCCTATAGAAAATGAAACCCAATTATCACGAAAAAGAGACAGTACTATGTAAAAGCAGCAAACCTCAAATTCGCAAGCAATTACATAAATGGCTTAAGGCACGCGGCTATAAATCAGAAGATGATTTTTATTTTCTTAAACGAAAAGGGAAAATTGAACCTTGGCAAAGCGATTCGTTGATGTCTATAGATGTATTGCTTAATGGAAATGATGTGTATGAGACAGAAGATGATATTCAAGAGGGAAATTCGTCATTTTGGGATACGTTGAGAATAAACTATTTGATGGCTAGTCATCCAAGACAATATATTTCGGTTTTTGTAAGTGAGATTATGGAAATTGCAAACACTTTTGGCTTAACTATCCAGTTTCAATCTCATGAGCAAAGCATTGATTTGCTCTCAACAGAACTTAATCAGATTGCAGATGAATTGGAGCAGAACTGGGGTGGCGCAGGCTCAAAATCACTCGCAATCATGATTGAATTAGAATAGTGTTATAGGGTACGGTAAGCCTTGGCAAACTGAATAAATCGCGGTTTTACCAAGTCATTCCGGCCTACGACTCAAGCCCAAAATAAATTGCAATCTGCTTTTTGAGTTCTTCCCGCAAGCTGTTAGTATCATTAACACGCAGTTGTTTGAAATCCTTAAGATTAAAACCTACATCTTTAGCTGCATTTCCAATACTACCATTATGCAGCAACAAGAAGTTTTCATGTGGTATGCCTCTACCCTGATTAAGCCCCATCAGAAAACCAATTTCGTGATAAACATTTTTATTACCCGCTGTAAGATCGGCAATCAAAAACCCTGATTCTTCGATTAGGCTTAAAATCTCCGCGTTGATTTCATACGAAAATCCGGTATCGAACTTATCAATGCGAATTTCTCGGAGTTTTATATCAAGCTTATGTTTATCATTCAAATCATCAACCGCGCCCTTGATAGCCTCATAATTCTGTTTGGTTTCGGGCGTGAATTGCATGGACACAAATATCTGGCGTTTTTTCGATTGTGCAACTTTCTCGAAAATACGGATTAAATCAGATGCGTGTATTGTTTTGAGTTCATACAAATGGTTTTTTAACACCCATTGTATGAACTGTCTTTTTAGTGAACCTTCTTGTAATTGAAAATAAAGGAAAGCGGAAAACAAGCCTTGTGATGTGGAGGATTTCAAATGTCCGTCAGCATAAATCGCATTGATTGCTTGAATAGCCGTCAATAAGCTTTTAACATCAGGCAATGGCATAGTATTGCCTAATCTTTGGCGTTCTCGTTGAATGTCCCTTAGTGATTCAATTAGCACCGAGCAGCGACTATCTATACCGTCTTTATGTTGCCCAAAAACGCAGCATAAATCTGACAAATATTCAAAGTCCAATTTCTTTCGGGTTTGACGACAAAGAACGAATTCAGAACCGAAGTCCCGTTCCAATACATCATCAAGAAATCCGGCCTCATCTTCAATAATGCCTTTGTAGACTTCTTCGGAAGTCAAGGCCAAAGCCTTGCTGTTAATATTGTAGAACAGTGCCTTTTCGTTTTGCTTAGCTTGGCCTTGAGGCAGCAAGATGATACAGAATGAGATAGGGTTATGGTTTAGTCGTCCTACATCCAGCATTGCCTCAAATGCACTAATCCGATGATTGCCATCAATACGCTTGAGTACCTTGCCGGCTTCTTCTGGCAAGGAGATATTAACTCGTCTCAATTCATTCGCAGTTTTTGTTTTGGTAATATTGACGATCACCCCATTGACATTTGATTTGAACGTCTGCCCCTGAGAGATTAATTTTATTGGGTCATCACTGGGTCTGTCTTTCTTTTCAAAGTCTGCCAATAATTCCAAAGATAATACAATTTCGGGAAAGAAAAGATATTCTCCGCGTAGATAAAAGTGCTGAATGTCTTCCAAATGATCGTTTTTCAATTCACGCTGATAGCCCTTTATAGTGGACCCCAATTTTCGGACAATC
>CAIWDB010000198.1 GCA_903911305.1 uncultured Methylococcaceae bacterium
AATGGGTGAATGTGTTTGAACAAAGGCGGAAGAGTCTCATAGGCTTTTTGTTTATAGGCTAACACGATAGTAAGCGTTAGATGCAATCTCCGTAAGCGAGTTCGACAAGGCATGCCAATTAATGCTAGACAACCCCCCTTGCCTGGCGCTGGAGGTTCCGGCATATTCCGGGTGCAAGGGGCGGCCAAGGATGCCCGAAACCCTGTGAGAGTTTTTGTCCATTTGTGCAAAAGTGCCCAAACTGGGCAACATGGCCCCTAGTAAACTCACCCCATGCCGGTCCACATCGCTTGCAACACCATCCAATCCGACAGGCATAGGGTAATCAGTCACCATATTGCGTCGGCGCTTTGCCATGTCCACCCATAATTTTCCTTGTTTCTATCTGTGAGCTGGCACTGACTTCTTCAATGACGATGGCAAACTCCCAATTGTCGCCGAAATCGAACAAGAAACCGATGGCCATGCCTTTATGCATTTGAATCTCGCCAATTTTGACTTCGCAGTCCAATGGATTCCCCGAGTCGCTCATGTACTGATGGTCGATTTCCTGGGTCCGCCCGAAACGATCTTTGAAGCTGAACCGGTGTAAATGGTCGTGGTCAAAATCGAAGGCATCGAGGATCACGGCTGCGAAGAGGGCAAAGTCTTCTTCCCCCGCCAAGGCAATTCGCCGCCAGCAACCCTTCCCTAGAGAAACGCTGAAAACATGGGTTCCGGCTTGAAATTCCGGTTCCGGGATGTAAAGTTCACGCAGCCATCCTCGAATATATGGGCGCATCGAGCGGCTCCAGCGCCCGAAGTGTTCCAATGGCTCCAGAACCTCGCCAAGATCAAGTTCCATCGACTTATCGGCGAATCCGTCGCCGGGCTTTGGGCTTTTGTAATACAAGTCCAAGTAACTTCCCAGGACGGTATTACCCCATTCCGTAAGCAGAATTTCTCTTGGTGACCAGTTCCTAGCCATGCTGGAATCCATAAGCTGAATTTTGATGAAGCCGAATGACTCCATCAAGGCCACATTGTGCAGACTAATGCGGTATTTCAGCATCTCGGCCTCCTTTGGCTGGGTGATTGTCACGATCCCTTGGTTTTTCCGAATCCACTTAGGAAAATCCATTAATTGGAATGTATAACGGTCAAAATACCCTCCTGTTTGATCACCGATAATATCCGCACGCGACCGCCCCCACCAAGCTTTCAGCAGTTCAAAATAGCGTTCGGCCGCGTTCAGGGAACGCCAAGTTGCCAAAATGTCTGGGTCAAGCTTCATTAAAGCCGACTTTTTTGATAGGCAGTCTAGGGTGACAAGCCCCGTTGAGCGGAGCACTAAATAAAGCCCGTTGATAAGGGGGTAGGACTTCTGGACCGGTCGCTTATTATCCAACTTGATCGGATGGCTGAGGCGGCTGTTGATGGATTGCAGTTGGCCCATGGCGATCAAATGCGCCGGGGTGACCGGCATGCCAGCATCACCGATCAATTCCAGTAGGGTGTCAAAATCCCGTAGGATGGTTCCGGGCGGCTGACGCTCGAAATCGCAGAATTCGAGCAGGCCGATCTGGTCGGAGGTGAAAACGGATATTCCATGGTTATTCACGATGAATGACGATCTTAGTTTGGGGGGATTGCCGAATGGCTTAAGTTTCACTCATGATCCGTGGCCATGCAAGCTTGGCTGTGCACAAACGGTGCGGCGTTTACATTCGCGCCGCTCGATCCATGCGGTCAGTTCCAGTTTTGATAGTGGTGTTTCTGGCACGGTTCAAAAAACTAGCGTTACGCAGCAACCTATGAGGGTAACGCTATTTTGAATCAGTTACTTACATCCTACATCAACATAAAGTTACGCGGTAACGACTGCCAAATTGAATCAAACCGCCTTTTTTAAAAGCTAGCATTTGTAAGTACCGGCGACTCCCTTCGCCAATGCAACAGACCCGTTTAACTTTCAACGCCTGGATCGGAGATGACGTAGTCCCGTAGCCATCCCAGCAAGCTGGACGGGGTTTTTTCACTCCCGCCGCTACGATGGTGAATTTCCGCATCCCCCGCCTTGGCGGAGAAACGCTGCACCCCATTTTTCCGTTCGGTCTCAAACCAAACGTTGAACAAAGGATCCCTCAGCGCATCCCAAAAAATGGTGGGAATTGCAGACAGAACCTTACCGTAGCGAGTCTCGTCAGCCACGGCAACCAAATCATCATTAGTGACTTTCCCCCAGGCGTCACCGTTTTTTCGGCATGCCCCAATGTAACACGCTATAAAGGCCTGAAGTGCCAACCCCTTCACGGTGGTCGACCCCAAAAAGAACGCGTTCACTTCCGAAGGTTTTATGTTCATAATCACCTCTTAGGGTATAGGTACGAAAACGTTTTCACGTGATGATCAAAAGCAATTAAAGCACCCCATTCCTAACAACTGTCAGCGCTACCTGAAGACTTTGCGGACAGCCTGGAACGTTTTGTTGCGCTACTTTTTAAACAAAAATATATAATTGTTTTTGGCGTGGATCAACTGAGGCTTACACTTTTAAAGCGTGAGCAAGCATTTTGAATGCCGACTAGTTTAGCCTGCCCGGCCCCCCTTAAAACGTTCACTATAATACAACTTGATGCGTCCATTCATTGTTTTAATCATAGTTGCTTTGGTTGCCATCTCCATTATCGCGCTAATGGCGATGGGCTTGTGCATTGGCATGGCATATCTGATGGTTTATTTTGTCCCGGCTCTCGACCTGACGGCCGCAGTGGTTCCCGCTGCCATCTTGGCAACGACGGTCATCATCATGTTTGCCAGCGTGTTCAAAACTTGGTTTGCTGCAGGCATCAACGATGCCTTTCTCCCAACCCTATACGATGATGATGGCGAAGAAGAGGATGATGAGCCAGAACCGCCAGTCGTGACTAAAGCCCGGCCA
>CAIWDB010000199.1 GCA_903911305.1 uncultured Methylococcaceae bacterium
GTAACTATTTGGTATTGAAAACGCTGTAACTCCTCTCCTCCAATAAAAAAACATAATATCGAGAGAAACAAATAAAATTTATTCCGAACCAACCACCAACATCTGAAAAAACAATAACTAGCTAAAAAATAAAATACTACCGTTATGTTCTCAGAAGCACAATCTTCATATAAATAGTATCTTAAAACAGACTTGTCAACAACATGACAATATACCACAATAACAGCAAAGCCGATCAAAAATATTTCAATGACTAAAAAAAGACTTTTTATATTTTTCATAGGTATATTCCTTACAGTTATGAATATATAATTGTGTCGATACCATTAGACAAACTAGAATCAACAAGCTTATATTTTCTCTATCTTATCACCTCATCGATTTTTACTGAATAGATTCCATCTTGAATTATTTCCTCTGGATGGGTCAATCCCTGCAAATCACCCGGCTGCGGCATTGCTTGGCCTGTTTTTGTAACCCTTGCTCCGATTATAAGCTTATCAAACGCTGACAGGTTCATGCCTTGAACCATACCCATGGAGTCGTCAAGCGTCACTTCAACTGGCAAATCCTTCACTTTCTTTTTCACTATGGCCAAAGGCATCGGTGGGCCGGAAGCAGCACGGGCAAATATGAATACCGTATCTTCGGGATTCGTCATTGTAGAAAGCGATGGCGATAAGGTAACCTTGACTTTAATAGACTTCTGTTCGCCCGTAGCGGGTAGACCGTTCTTTGCATTTTCATCGGTATCGTTAGACTCCCCCGCAACATTCTGCGCTTCGCCTTTTATCTCGGCAATCACCTTAGCGATACGACTTTCCTCCGGGCTATCCTTTGGGAACTCACGTCTCAGAGTTTCCATATACCCTATTGCTTTGGCAGCATCGCCATTTTGTGCCGCGCCCGCACCAGCCAGCCAAAGAGCGGTATGGTGCTTGGGGTTTTTTGTCAATATTTCAGCGGCAATTTGCGCAGGCTCACCCGCATAACTGCCACCAAGCGACTCGCTTAAGGATTCCGCATACCAAGCCTTTATATCCAAGTTATCCGGTTCCAACTTCAAAGCGTGGGCGTAGGCATCCAAGGCTAAATCGCTTTGTTCGGTTTGTTGGTAGGAACGTCCTAACAACAGCCAACCTTTCACATCGTTTGGATTAAGTTTTAGCTTCTCTGCCAACCTGTCAATCATTTCCTGAAACTCAGGCGCGGCATTCGCCTGAGAATGAGCTTCCGGTTCAGCGCGAAAATCCGCCAAATCGAAACGGCCTAACATTGCATATACCACAATACCCAATAGTGGCGCAGCAATCAACGCGGCAATAATAGGCGCTCGCATTTTAACCCTTGGCTTTTGACCGCCACTTTCGGAATTTACCAAATCTCCAAGCAAGTCTTTATCCAATTCTGCCTGAAGCCCTTCCAATTCAGCCCCGTCATACTCACCCTTCAATTCATCAAGGCGTTGTTGATGCAGCATTAGATTCAGTCGTTGGCGATCCACGGTTGAACGCTGGCCTTTGCCAAGCAAAGCGGGTAGAAATATGGCGTAAGCAGCTACGACGATCAACACTGCCAGCATCCAAAATCCAATCATAAGCTTATCCTTTGAGTTTATTCTTCAGTTCTTGCAAACGGCGGCGATCTTCATCTGTTAGCGCAGGGTTCAATTCCCGACCGGCACTCCGCTTTTTCGCCAAAAATCCGAGGTAGGCCAGTCCGGCCAGTAGCAATACGAACGGACCCAGCCAAAGCAATGAAGTGGACGATTTTAAGGGCGGGTTATACAGTACGAAATCGCCATAGCGATCCACAAGAAATTTAACCGCGTCCTGTTCGCTCTTGCCACTTTGAATAATGTTGTAAACCTCGGAGCGCAAATCTTTCGCCAAATCGGCATCGGAATCGGCTAAGGATTGGTTTTGGCAGACCAAGCATCGCAACTCCTTGACCAAATTTTCATAAGCTTGTTGTTTGGATGGGTCGTCGAACTGCCGGATTTCAATAGCTTGGACGTTAAATAATAAGCCCAAACAGAATAAGAACACCCCGTATTTCATGTCGGCGAACCTTCATTCTGTAATTTTAAAATGAGCGGCAGTAAGGTTTTCTGCCAAGAATCCTCAGTAATTGGCCCGGTATGTTTGTGGCGAATCACACCATTCTTGTCAATTACAAAGGTTTCAGGTACGCCATAAACCCCCCATTCGATGCCTACCTTACCATCTGCGTCAAAGGCACTGGCTGCATAGGGGTTGCCAAAATGCTTAAGCCAACCGAGTCCGGCATCCTGTTCATCCTTATAATCCAATCCATAGATGGGCAGGATATTTTGCTTGGCAAGCTTCATTAAAACAGGATGTTCCTGCTTACAGGACACACACCAAGATGCCCAAACATTCAGTAGACTGACTTGACCTTTCAAATCCTGATTGCCGAAGGTCTTTCCAGATTCGGTCAATTGTGGAAGATTGAATGCAGGGGCAGGCTTGCCAATCAAAGGCGAGGGTACTTCACGGGGGTCTAGCCTCAAGCCGACAGCAAGAAACGCGACCATGACGATAAAAAGAACTAAAGGAATTAGAAAACGCATAGTTGGCTAAGTGTTTGAAATGGCTTGAGCGATCTGACCAAAGCCAAGCGTTTGCTTTAGCTTTGTCCATAATCTGCTATTTTACCCTAAATGACAGCCACACAAACAAATCAGCGAAGAAATAGTCTTGGTTGCCCCCTCTTCCACTAACTTGCCAATAGACCGAAAATAGATTGAATCGTTAACGGTTAATAGGACGTTATTTGACATAGGCATAAAATAATACTAAAATTTTTTATTTTTATAAATAAATTCAGTTTTCAATGAATAAGTAGCCTAACATGAGCATTATTAACCACCAGATGACATCTGGTGCAATATGGATGATACTTTTCAAGTTTTTAGAACGCAGTATAGGTTTAATCAGCACAATTATATTAGCTCGATTACTTATCCCTGCCGATTTTGGTTTGGTTGCCATGGCAACTGCAATTATGGCAGTGCTAGAGTTACTAGGATCATTTAGTTTTGATATTGCCCTTATTCAAAATCAAAACGCCAACCGACATCACTATGACACAGCATGGACATTAAACGTAATTCTCGCTTGCTTTTATACAATACTCCTCTGTTTATTGGCACATCCAGCTTCTTTATTCTATAACGAGCCAAGGCTTGAACCTGTCATGTATTGCCTATCGTTGGGGCAATTCATCAACGGCTTCGAAAATATAGGTGTCATAGCTTTTCGCAAAGAACTTCGATTCAGCCGCGAGTTCCGGTTGCTACTGATTAAAAAAGTAGTTAGTTTTACAATGACTATCTATCTGGCATTCTTGCTGCGCAATTATTGGGCCCTTGTTGTTGGAACACTTACCGGTCGCTTGGCGAGTTTGCTTATAACTTATCTTGTTCACCCTTATCGACCGCGCTTTTGTCTTGTCAAGCGCACAGAACTGTTTCATTTTTCTAAATGGCTACTTGTAAACAACTTGGTTTATTTCTTCACAAATAAATTTACCGATTTCGTAATAGGCAAGGTAGTAGGTATGAATGCACTTGGGATATATACTATATCTTATGAGTTTTCAAATCTTCCAACCACAGAAATCGTATCCCCAATCAATAGGGCATTGTTACCAGGATACTCTCAATTGGCTGGCAACCCAAACCAATTAAAACTTTCCTATCTTGCTGGTACAGGAATCATTTCACTACTTTCGCTACCCACTGGCTTTGGTCTTGCCGCTATTGCAGAGCCATTTGTGCTAACAATATTAGGGACTAAATGGCTTGAAGTTATACCCTTATTTCAACTTCTGGCGATAAATGGAATTGTTAACGCCTTAGGTTCAACTCTCAGCCCACTATGCTTGGCATTAGGCAGACCAAAGATTTTGACTATGGTTGGAATTATGTATGCAGGAATTCTTGTTCCATGCCTCATCACAGGGGCAATTATGAACGGTACTTTGGGTGCAGTGATTGGAATGGTCATTGCCCATTTTTTTACCACTCCTATCGGTTGGTGGATGGTGCTGCGGCAAGTTCAAATAAGACTTTCCTCGCTTCTGATGGTCTTTTGGAGACCTTTCTTTGCTAGTCTGATCATGGCATTTTCGGTAAATTATTTTTTAAGCGCACTCCAAAACCTGACTCCATACGATATAGCTTTATACATACCGTATTCCATATCTACAATGCAAATACAGACAATTTTATTGTTACTATCTAGCCCAATCTCACATTTAGCGCTTGGAACATTAGTGGGATTTTTGACTTATCTAATTATTTTATTAATACTGTGGAGGATTTCAGGCAAGCCAAATTCTGCTGAAGTTCAAGTAATGAATTATATTAAAAGAAATATCTCCAATTTTTTTTGACACCCTATGAAATCAACACCAAGACTTATCGCTTTTTACCTACCACAGTATCACCCAATCAAAGAAAATGATGAATGGTGGGGAAAAGGATTTACAGAATGGACTAATGTTGCAAAGGCAAAACCCCTCTTTCCAAACCATTACCAACCACATATACCCTCAGATCTAGGATTTTATGATTTGAGGGTTCCAGAAACTCGTACCCATCAGGCTGATCTGGCAAAACAGCATGGGGTCGAATCATTTTGTTATTACCACTATTGGTTTGCAGGAAAAGAATTATTGGAAAGGCCGTTTAAAGAAGTGTTGCAAACAGGTGAACCCGATTTTGGCTTTTGCATATGCTGGGCAAACCAAACATGGTCGGGCATTTGGCATGGATGCCCTGACAGAATACTGATTGAGCAAACTTACCCTGGCGAAGAAGACCATCGAAAGCATTTTGACTCCCTACTCCCTGCGTTTCTTGATAAAAGATATACTAGGATAGACGGAATGCCTATATTTATCATTTTTAGACCTCAAGAAATACCAGACTCGCGTAAAACTACAGATTTATGGCGAAAAATGGCCGTTGATGCAGGTCTTAAAGGACTATATTTTATCGGAATTCATGAAAATCCTTATTGGAATCCACAAGACCATGGATACGATGCTTCTATAACGCCTAAACTTCCTCCTCGAAATCGACCTTGGATTTCACGCCGCCAACCGATCAAATGGCTTAAACAGAAATACGAGGAATCAAGAGGTATCCCAAAGATTTACGAATATAAAAATATCTATCCTGAATTATTAGTTAATTCGGATATTAATCGGAATTTTATCAATTATCCATGTATTATTCCTAATTGGGACAATACCCCAAGAAGCGGTGCTTATGGCATGGTATTTCATGAATCAAGCCCTAGTCTGTTTAGACTCCATTTTAAGGAAGCACTGAAACTCACTCAAAATGCCGCTAACGACAATAGATTAATTTTTATAAAAGCTTGGAACGAATGGGCTGAAGGAAATTATCTAGAACCTGATATGCGATTTGGTTTGGAATATTTAGAGGTTATTCGTGATGAACTTTCTGAGATACAGCGTTTTCAATATCAATTGATTACTTTATTTGATCCGTAGGAGCGGGCCATGCCCGCGATTGTTTGGGCCAAGTCTTCAAAAATAGGCTATTTATCGCGGGCGTGGCCCGCTCCTACATGTTGCATATATTCA
>CAIWDB010000200.1 GCA_903911305.1 uncultured Methylococcaceae bacterium
CTATGTGTCATGGCCAGCTTCCGAACTGGAAGCCATCGAATCTTTGGAGCAACTGCGGATATTATGGATGGGTGAAAAGATTTTAGTCATGCCGGTGGACAGCGCACCCGAGGCCGGAGTGGATACCGAGGAGGATTTGCATCGGGTCAGGGCTAGGTTTAAAGACGGTAAAGAGGCGGCAAATCAATGAATTTTTTTGCTGTAGACACACTATGCCTTCCTAGTGGAGGTTTGACTGACGTTTCAATTTGACGTTTTGATGGTCAAAAAAAATAACAAAAACGTTATCCACACCCGCCCACCACTATCCTGACATACTTTTTAGTGCTGTAGTAGTCATTCCCCGATTTAAGCATCGCAAGCACATCACAACTTTCGTTCATCTTGATGCGTAATGACACAAACGGGTCCAAGTTTTTTTCCAAATCGAAGCGGGCTGCCAGGGGTGTTGGGTTTTTTTCCACAAAAATCCAAATCGTGTCCACGTTGGGTATTTCACTGGATAAAGTAATCGGTACAATCGAGCCGTCTTCGGCAAGGTCGGGGGTTTCAAGTTTGACTAATTCGCTCTCAGTGGGCGGTTGACCGCCGGTTTCCTTGGCTATGGCATCAATTAAAGGGCTGGCGTTGTCAGGTTTTGGCGAAGACAGCCTAGCCCAACCAACTGTCGGCAGCCAAGGTAGCAGGAGTGAAGTCAGGGAACTTAAGAAAGAACGCCTGGAATGAGTCATTGTTTTTAGTGTCTCCGTGAGTTTAAATCTATACCTGTCTTGGCTTTAGACCGTTAGGAGTTTTCATGTCGGCTATAAAAATAAAGTTCAAACCCTTGGAATCTGCTTGCTTGATCAGAATTCTGATCACTCACCCAATGGAAACCGGGCGCAAACAGGATAAAGACAGCGGAACCATCATCCCCGCCCATTACATCCAAGAAGTCAAAATAGAGCATAATGAGCAGCTTGTTGCAAGTTGCCAGTTTGGCACAGCGGTTTCACGCGATCCTTATCTTTCATTTAGGCTGAGGCAAGCCAAGCCGGGTGATAAGGTCAAGGTTAGCTGGTTGGACAACCTAGGTCAACGCGATAGCGAGGAGGCAACATTCACTGAAACTCCACAAATCGCGTGAAGGCATACAAGCCTTCCATTGGTAAAATAAGTACAATATAAAAAAAAATTTATCATAAGCAGTATGAGAGAGGTTTCGCAATGTCTTGGAAAACAGAGAAATTCGTCAAGCCTGACGATCAAGCGCTTAAGCAAAGATTGGATGATGAACAATTTCAGGTGACCCAATGCTGCGGTACTGAGCCGCCTTTCCACAATGCCTATTGGGACAATCATCGTGAGGGCATTTATGTGGATGCCGTTTCCGGGGAGCCTTTATTCAGTTCTTTGGACAAATTCGATTCAGGCACCGGGTGGCCTAGCTTTCATAGTCCGTTAGAAGCTGATAATGTAGTCGAGAAAAAGGATTTCTCCCATTTCATGATCCGAACTGAGATTCGCAGCAAACATGCCGACTCTCATCTGGGTCATTTGTTTGAGGATGGCCCAGCCCCGACTAGATTGCGATATTGCATCAATTCCGCAGCCTTAAGGTTCATTCCCAAAGAAGAGATGGAAGATGAGGATTATGGGGAATATCTACGCCTTTTCAAAAAATCATAATTTACGATAGACCACTATGGCAAACCAAGAAACGGGACACTCCAATTTGAGTATCGGCAACGTGAAAGGCATTAGCAAATCAGCCCGTAGTGTATTGGCCGAACATGGTATTTTCTCAGTGGAGGAGTTATCCGTTGCTGATGTGGATCAATTGCTTAAGATTCCAGGATTTTCCGCACAAAAAGCCGAACGCATGATTCGCGCTGCCAAACACCTCGTCGGGGATATGGAAAAGGATAATAGCGCCATGCAGTTGCAGGCCAAGGCTTCCCCGCCTGTGGCTGAAGCACCGAAGAAATCCGGTGAAATTGATATCTGTGACCCAAAATTATACTTAAACCGTGAACTCAGCCTGCTTGAGTTTAATTGGCGGGTTTTGGAGCAGGCCAAAGACGAAAAAACTCCTTTATTAGAACGACTCAATTTCTTGTGCATCTCTTGCTCGAACTTAGACGAGTTTTTCGAAGTTCGCGTGGCCGGCTTGATTCAAATGGCGGAATTGGGCGCGGCCCGCAATGAGCCGGACAGTCTAAGCCCCGGAGAAGCGCTGACAGCCATTAACCAACGAGCCCATGAGTTGGTGGCAGAGCAATACCGCGTGTTGAACGAGGTCATGCTACCTGCCCTTTCCAAGCAAAACATACACTTCATACGCCGTACCGAATGGAACGATTCGCAACGGGCTTGGCTGAAGAATTACTTCGAGGAAGAACTGTTGCCGATTCTAAGCCCAATGGGCCTGGACCCGGCCCACCCCTTTCCTCGCATCCTAAACAAGAGCCTGAATTTTATCATTTCCTTGTCTGGAAAGGATGCCTTCGGACGCGATCTTGAATTGGCGATCTTGCAAGCGCCACGTGCCTTGCCTCGCATCATTCAGTTGCCGCATAACGAAACTGACAGTGGCCCGCATGACTTTGTGTTCCTTTCGTCCATCATCCATGCATTCGCCGACCAATTGTTCCATGGCATGAAAGTTCGCGCCTGTAACCAGTTCCGGGTAACCCGTAACAGTGACATGTATCTGGACGAGGAGGAAATAGACGATTTGTTGCGGGCCGTGGAAGGGGAGTTGACTAGCCGTAACTTTGGCGATGAGGTCCGTTTGGAAGTGACCGACAATTGCCCCGAAAAATTGATCGACTTTTTGCTTTCACAATTCGGCCTAACTGAGGATCGCCTTTATAAAGTCCATGGACCGGTGAACCTTAACCGTTCTCGCGAGGTTTACGACCTGATTGACCGCCCCGACCTGAAATACCCGCCGTTTGTCGCTGGCTTGCCGCGCCAGTTTGCCGGTTACAAAGATGATATTTTCGAGTCTATACGCAAGCAAGACATTCTGTTGCACCAGCCTTATGAATCGTTTGGCCCAGTGATCGAAATGATTCGGCAGGCAGCGGACGACCCCCATGTGGTGGCGATCAAGCAAACACTTTACCGCACAGGCTCGAATTCGCCGATTGTCGAGGCATTGATTCGTGCGGCGCGAGCCGGAAAAGAAGTCACCGTGGTAGTGGAGCTATTGGCTCGTTTCGATGAAAAGGCCAATATTTCCCAAGCCCATCGCTTGCAGGAGGCAGGGGTGCAAGTGGTTTACGGCATCGTAGGCTATAAAACCCATGCCAAGATGATGTTGATCCTGCGTCGGGAAGGCAGAAAGCTAAGCTATTACACCCATCTAGGAACGGGTAACTACCATTCTAAAACCGCAAGGCTGTATACCGATTACAGCCTGTTCAGCAGCGACAAGGATTTGGGGGAGGATGTGCGGAAGGTTTTTGTGCAACTGACTAGCTTGGGTAAAATGAGCCGCTTGGACAAATTGCTGCAATCGCCATTCACCCTGCACACCGCGTTGATTAAGAAAATTGGGCGGGAAGTCGAACATGCAAAGAAAGGACTGCCAGCCAATATCATCATTAAAGTCAATTCTGTTAACGAACCTCAATTGATTCGCGCCCTTTACAGCGCCTCAATGGCAGGGGTAAAAATCGTGTTGATCGTGCGGGGTATTTGTTGTCTGCGGCCTGGAGTTCCCGGCGTGTCGGAAAACATCCAAGTGCGCTCCATCATTGGCAGGTTTTTGGAGCATAGCCGGATATTTTGGTTTGAAAACGGTGGGGAGCCAGAAGTGTTCTGCGCCAGCGCAGATTTCATGAAGCGGAACATGTTCCGCCGGGTGGAAAGCTGCTTTCCCATTGAAAACAAAAAACATGCGGAAAGAGTCCGGGCTGAATTGGATCTGTACTTGAAAGACAACACTCAAGCTTGGTTATTGCAAACAGATGGAACCTACGTCCGTGCCAAGCCCAAGACAGGAGATGCCGCGATTAATGCACAAACGGCCTTGTTGGAGCAATTGGCGGAGTTATAAACTAGGTAGCCACAAAAAAATAATCTGGCATAATGCCACATTAAAAATCATTGATAAGTATAATGAGTATGCCCGTAAACTGATGTCTGACTACTAAAAACCCGTATCTTCAAGTGCCATATTAAAACAAGGTGCTAAATTTTTGCTTTAATATCCAATAAGCATGCTTAATTGCGGTAAAGATTGAACCAGACGGTGGGTCTTGCCCTGCTTGTTCATTTTCCCATAACATATTTTCGGTGTTTTTAAGTAACGTCTGGATAATCAAGAAACGTATATTTTCGGCATCTTTCTGAGTATCGTTTGGTTCATCATAAAGTTCCTTCATTTTATTACCCAAATGCTTCATGTAATCGATCAACAGATCGTTCTTAGATTGTGTCGAGCCAATAACGACTGAGTAATGTTCATCTTCACGCTTTATTGAATCTAATGTACGGTCTCTAGCTAGCTTTTTTAAATAATGATCATAACCAGTCTGTGCGGTGAGTTTTACAACTACCGGAATTGTATCAATAGCAAATATCAAAATGACCAACGCTAAAATCTTTAGCAATAAGATAGGATCATGTGATGCAATATTATAAAGTGCTCTTGTTTGTGCAAGGGTGTCATTTCTTGATGATAAAGTATATTTATTGCCGAGTGCAGAAATTTCATTCTCAAGGATACCAATTCTTTTAATGTATATGTCTAACTCGTCTTCTTTGGCATGGGTAGATTTTTCCAGTCGTTTCTTATCATTTTCCTCATCTGTGGTTAGTGATAGGTTAGGCTGTTGATTTTTATTGGATTGATCTTTTGACTTTTCTTCTTCACTTCCTTTTGGCAATAATTGCATTATGCTGTCATTCAGTTTTTCTTTTTGGTTCTCTAATCTTCTTAAATCCCTTTCAAAACCTCTCTGTTTCTTGTCTAGTGTAGTCCAAATAGTACCTTGCCCAGGCTTTAATGAATCTCGCTCTCCTTTGTTTTCTTTGTCTTTTTCTACCTGTGTTTTTTCAATTTGGCTATTTTTTTCATCGATTTCTTTTTGTATATTTTCAATTTGTGATCTAATTGCCTGAATTTGACTAAAATAGCCTTCGTTAATCGCATCTATTTGTTGTTGGGCAATTTTATTTGATTCAATGGTTCTGAGTTTTGAAATATTACTTTCAGAGTAGTAACTCAAATCTTTACGTAAAGCTTGTAATTCTGAATAAGCTTTTTCACGTTTTTGTGAGGCATCTTTTAGATCATTTTCAAGTGTTCCCTTTTCCTTTTCATATTCAGTTTTTAATTGGTCTTCAATCTGTTGATTTATAGATTTTTGATAAAGAAACAATACGGCGGGTTCTGAGACAACTAAACTAATACATACACTGATTCCGATGCGTATCAAAAGACTAAACCAGCGACCCTTAGTTAGCGTAGTGACAATAATCCAATCAACAACCAATAATAAAACTGCAACAGCTAAAGCAGAGTACAATCTTACGATTATATTATCAATGAAAGGTATAAAAAAATAGTAAGCAGTACAAAACCCAAAAAACGAGGGGATAAGAACGCTAGAACCTATACCTACTAGTATTCTCTTCTCATGATTTTGCAGTTCGCCTGCATAGTTAGATAAAAGACCTAAATCGTAGCCGGCTAAAGATGCAAAGAAATTACTTAAGGGACCGATTGAGTTATTTTTTAGCTTAGTCGCGGGGGGGGGGCTACATCTTCCATAAACTTCTAATGGGATTAAACGGTTTAATTAAAATAGGCAGATTTATGTAATGTTTCATTTTTAAATCAATTCCAATCTTCGCTCCACTCTTTCTAATCGGTCATTAATCCGGTCTATGACCCCTTGTTGCCGATACACATCTTCCAACGTAGACAGATTTTCTGACCTAGATCGTATCATTCCGGTTTCAAGGCTGGTTAATCTGTTTGACATTTCGGCTAGCTTGTGCTCTATCCGATCTTGTCCTGCTCGCAACGCCCTTAAGTGTTCTAGCACAAGGTTTTCAACGTTATCAGTCATGATTATTGCCTCGGTTTTGATTTTATGCCCTACAAATCATAGCACATTGGGGCGGCTTGAAAAACTGGTAGCTTCAACTGATTGGCAGATCCAATATCATATGGTTAAATATAAATAAATTATATACACAAAACAAAAGCAAGAAGTTGAAAAGGGCAGGATAATGACCCTAGAATTTCATGCCACCCACTAAGTTTTTATTAAAGTCTCGTCTACCGTCCGCCAAGCATCCAGTTTTTGATGGTATGCTAGGGAAGCATGGGCCGGAACTTGTGGAAGGCAGGCGATGGAAGTTCATAGGATTGGCTTGAAGATTAGGCCGCACATATTTATTGAAGCTCTTCTCTGCCATTGCCCCATTGAAAAAGACATGTTTGATTTGGGTGTGTGTCATAAAAAATGTTCTGAAATCATTGGGTGAAATGGAGTCTTCGACGATATCGGCATCAAGGCTGCCATCACGCACACAGCAAGCCAGCA
>CAIWDB010000201.1 GCA_903911305.1 uncultured Methylococcaceae bacterium
AAATTCAAAGAAATTAGACAAGCTTTTTCCTAGTACGATTGCTCACGATTTAGTCACCTATGACCAAAATTGGGATGAGTATAATCACGCTTTCCCATCGGGTAGTCTTGCCGATATGGACTCACAAGCAAAAGCAACAAGTTGGTTCGTCAAGTATTTACCACATCTTGGTAAATAATGCTGCTTCCTCCAGGCAGCGGATAGGTAAACCTATTTTGGTATATCAACGCGGGGTTTGTCGGGCAAAGCCTCATGAAACTTAGCGGTGTACGAGGAATGGGAAGAAATCGAATGGTCGGTTAAAATGTCTGTGGGCGGTATTTGTTTCTTGATCCCAGTGAATAAATCATTTCACACTAACCTGTGAATAATCACCATGGCGAACATTTGTTCCATATCGTAGAATTATCTCAGCACGACATGTCCGGCACTATCTCGTTTGAAACTTCTCACTTCTACTGGAGCAATACTCTATGAGCCAAATGCACGAATGGATGTTTTATGAATTCATGTGGCGGGCCAAATCCCGAGGAACTCCAATCCCGCTCCCATGGTGGACGCAACAATACTTCCGGCACTGGGTAGAACCATTTGATGGGGGTCTGTTTGAATCCAAGGAGGCGGCGTTTGCGTCCAACGCCAATTATCGTTATTGGAACATGATTGGAGTCAAGGATGCGCAACAGGAAAGCCTTATCGGACAGGCTGGAGAAATAGAGCCTGTATACGATAAATATGTTTTGAGTTTTTTCCTATTTGACCCGGTGACACGTCGCTTGTGCCTCCCGCAAAGGGCAGAACTCGGCGATAAGATTTCCCAAAGCTACGAATCGGGTTATGTGCCAGCCATCACCACCACCTACGACTCGCCGTTTGGTGTGCAAGTGACGGAAAAAGCCATTGCCACTACTGCAGGCCCTGACCAACGTAGCCTTGTGTTGGCGCGGTTTAATGCCAAACTTTCCGGCATTGCATCGGTCAATCTATGGCTTTGCTTAGCCATTATTCCGGCAGGACCATCAGGATTTCAACGTCATGACCGGGCGGGGCGTTATACGACAGACCGCCGTATCACTTATCTCAACTATTTGGCAGCCGAACAACGGGTAATAACCGGTTCGGGTTGGGGGCCTGTCTTCGATCAAGCGCCCGCTAGCTTTGGTTTGTATGGCAATGGCTCATCTCAATCGCCCGATCACTACATTGATCACAATCCATTCACCGATTTACAAAACATAGGGGTGCTGAACGGTCAAACCGAGGCGGTTGATAATATTGCAGGCTTGTGCAGCGCAGTGTTTGCGTGGCCGATGAACCTAGTTGCCGGAAGCCCTAATTTTTCAATTGATGTCAGGTTGCCGGTAGATGATTATCGTGGTTCAGGTGATTTGGCCGCTCTGAAGGCCACTGCCGCAGATACGTTGGAAATTTCCAACACCGCATTTTGGACTAACAAGCTTGATTCCACAGGCTTGCAAGCTTCATTACCGCCTGATGTCACACATCTATTTAGGCTGCACCGCATTTGTCGAGCCAACATTTTGATGCTTGCCGACAACGGGGAAATCCATCCGGGGCCGACCATATACGATTCCTTTTGGGTGCGTGACTCCAGCGTTGAAGGCATTGCCGCCACCTTGGCTGGGGATGCGAATCTGGCTGAGCGACAGTTTGGAACCCATTACCCGGCCATATTCAATTTTGGCTACGAACGAATAGGCCCGGTGTCTGCCCATGGACTGTTTGCTGGCGAACATGAAAAGAATGATCACGAGTGGGATTGCAATGGACAGGCATTGTGGGCGATTGGGCGGTTTGACCGGGTCAAAGGCTCTGCCGTGAATTTTGGCAAACGGCTGTTCTCACCCTATGTCATTGATGGCGCTCGCTGGATTAGGGATAACCGTAGCGCTTACGGCATACTTCATAGTGGGTGGAGTGCGGAACACATTGGCGACAAGAGCCAACCGCATTACTGGGACGATTTCTGGGGAATCGCCGGATTGTGGGAGGCTGCGCAACTGGCTCAACGGATTGGCGCGCCCGAAAAGGACGAGATTTGGTGGGCTTACAACGACCTTGTCAATGCCACGGCAAACTCTATCCGTTGGGTGTTGGGTGAACAACGCAGGCGCGGATTTTGGGAAACCTTCATCCCAACCGGGCCGGGCGATGTCGGTCGGCTTGATTCAACTATTATCGGCGCGGTGGCATATTTCCATCCATGCCGATTGTACATAGGCAACAAACTAGGGGCGGATATTGATTTGGCGGCGCGCCAAACCCTCGAAACGATTTGGAGCCATTTTATTGATGGTGGCTTCAGACACGACTCGGCATGGTATTGTTACGGCCCGTATCTGACCCTGCAATTGGCTCATGCCTTCTTACTGATTGGCGATACCCAACGCATGGATCAGCTACTTGCTTGGTGCGTAAACAATGGCATGTTTGCCCATGTGGATCGTCGGGCAGGGGATTCTTGGAACGTTGTGTTAGGGGCTTGGAATGAGCAGCACTGTTACCCGATTGCCAAAAACTTTGCTGAGGTGCCAGAGCGTTGGTGGTATATGGGAGACATCCCGCATGGTTGGGCGTGTGCCGAATTCATGCTGCTGCTGCGCGACATCCTTTTCTTTGAAGCCGATGAGGATGGGAATCCGCAAATTTACTTAGCGCCTGGGGTCATGCCCCATTGGGTCAAAGACGGGCAAAGTGTGACAGTAAGCAATGCCCCTACGGCTTACGGACAGGATTTTGGCTACCAATTGACCCATCATGCAGCAGCAAAACGTGTGGACATACAAATCCTTCAGGCCCCTCCAGCCAATGTCAGTTTTGTCTATCCCTGCAAGTTTGGCTCAACTGTAGTCAGCGCCACGGCTAACGGTGTGGCTATTGCCGTCAGCGGCAACGATGTACGCTTACCCCATGGTACATTGCAAGCCACTATTCAATATGCCTTATAAAAGCTTGATTGCCATTCAGCCATATCAAATCGTTGGAATTTAAGGCTTGCCTTGCTTGTGGGTGAATCCCCGCAAGATTGATGCAAGCCTTAATCAAAAACCCATGCTTCAGAGCGATGCCGAAAATATGCCATCGCAAAAGGGCGTGACAAGCAATGTCGTGCAAAACTGTTGTCCGATTTGCTTTCTATCTCGACAACCATTTCAATAGGATGGCATAAAGATGCTCTGGCTCCACCGGTTTGCTGATGAAGTCGTTCATGCCAGCGGATAGGCAGCTTTGCTTGTCCTCGGGGAAAACATTGGCAGTCATCGCGAGGATTGGCACATCAATCCCGTTTGGCAGCTCCCGAATGTGGCGTGTGGACTCGACCCCATCCATCAATGGCATTTGCATGTCCATCAAAATAAGGTCGTAGCGTTTGCGAGACACTTGCTCAATCGCTTCTTCCCCATTTTCCGCACAATCCACCGCCAATCCAACATCCTCAAGCAGTATTTGGGTGATTTCAAGGTTGATGTCATTGTCATCGACGACAAGCAACCGACGGCCTCGATAGTCTCGCTCCAAAATGATCGAGGCTGGCTCGCCTTTGATCACTTCATCTAACAGAAGAGGATTCAGGCATTTTTTTAGCCAAACGGTAAACCAGAACAAACTCCCTTTTCCTAATGTGCTTTCCACACCAACATCGCCGCCCATCATTTGGGCTATCCGTTTAGTGATGGCCAAACCCAATCCGGTTCCACCATGTTGCCTACTAGTCGCTGCTGCGGCTTGCTCAAACGCATTAAACAATCGGGAACAAGTCTCGGCATCCAAGCCGATTCCAGTATCTTGCACTTCAAAACGCAGTAATACGGACGTATCCGTTTCTTCAAGCTTTTGAGTGCGCAAAGTGATAGTGCCTGTTTCCGTGAATTTGATGGCATTAACCGCATAGTTTAGCAGTGCCTGCTGGATGCGCATCGCATCGCCCATGAGTTGCTGAGTGAAAATTTCGTTCTCTACAATCAACCGCAAGTTGGTTTCTTTGATCCTATCCGCCAACATGGAGGCCACGTTATCCACTACGCCAAGCACAAATAGTGGCCTTTCTTCAAACGCCATTTTGCCTGCTTCGATTTTGGACAGATCCAGGACATCGTCAATGACGTTCAGGAGATGTTTACCCGCTTGGTGGATTTTATTGAGCCGTTCGGCTTGTGATGGGGTGACTCCATCGCGCTGCAACAAATAGATCATGCCAGTGATAGCATTCAACGGAGTGCGAATTTCATGACTCATGCTGGCTAGAAACGCTGATTTGGCTCGGTTGGCCTGTTCAAGCTGTTGCTCTGCGATTTGACGCCGATTAATTTCGCGGGTGAGTGCAACGGTGCGATGGGCCAGCAAGTCGGACATGTTCATCAGCGTGTCAATCAGTACCTTGGTTGCCCCTGACATTTGTTCATCAGCCAGCAGCTTGGCTTCCTCCAAGGATTTTCCCGCCTGCATTTCTATCACGGCTTTGGCGAGGCGCTTGTCATTTTCCAAAATGTGATAGGCCAGCCAGTGCGTTAAGAACGACACGATTTCGGCAATCACCTCACCCAAGGGTTTAACACTTTCCTGCGCCTTTAACCTTAACACGTCATCAATGAAATGATTGTGTAATTGTTTGTGATCCATTTCCCATGCATCGCCCTTAAAATAAGTCTGCCAAATTTGCTCTTCGCAGGCAAAATGCTCGGCGACATAATTTTTGATCTGGGCAAATATATTATTGAGAATTTCCTCATCGGCTTGCCGCGCCAGATGGCTGATCAACTGATTCAGTAACTGGGTCAGTTTTTTATGCTGCTGATCTATTAGGCTAATGCCGGTATCGTATTTGTCGCTCCATTTAAAAATTTCAATGTCAATATTCATGATTTTCTCTAAAGTCCGCTTTGAATTATTATAGGATATGCGACAAGTTTATGTCAGTGACACAGGATTCCGACAGTCCATGCCATAATATGAATCGCTGGGGTTCTGGTGAGTGCCACATAAACGGGTAGGTGTCAGCGTTTCCATATTGGATAATAACTCATCTCTAATTTGGATTTCCGCCAATTTTCGGAGAAGGACATTTTTATACGGATTCATTTTTCACTTAAAAATTGCTGGCTTTTAGGCTGATAATCCCATGAGACACAAACCATCCAATTGCCAATGCTGACGGCAACAAGCCTACACGGTAGAATAGCCGACTATTACAACACAAGGAAAATTTGACCCATGCGTACCAGCCAATTCCCCCTGAACACTGTGAAGGAAACCCCCGCCGATGCCGAAGTCATCAGTCATCAACTGATGCTGCGGGCGGGGTTGATCCGCAAACTCGCCGCCGGACTCTACACGTGGCTGCCATTGGGCTTAAAAGTGCTACGCAAGGTGGAGCGGGTCGTGCGTGAGGAAATGGACAAAGCCGGTGCGCTTGAAGTGTCGATGCCGGTCGTCCAACCCGCCGAGCTATGGCAAGAATCTGGGCGTTGGGAAAAATACGGCCCGGAACTGGCTAGGTTGAAGGATCGGCATGATCGCGAATTTTGCCTAGGGCCAACCCATGAGGAAATCATTACCGATTTGGCTCGATCCGAAATTAAAAGCTACAAACAATTGCCGATCAATTATTACCAAATACAAACCAAGTTTCGTGACGAAATCCGTCCGCGTTTCGGTGTCATGCGCGCCCGCGAGTTTTTGATGAAGGATGCCTACTCCTTTCATCTGGATCAAGCCTCCTTGCAGCAAACCTATGATGCGATGTATTTGGCTTACAGCAATATATTTTCCCGGCTAGGTTTGAAATTCCGCCCAGTGCTGGCTGACACCGGTGCCATCGGCGGAAGTCATTCGCATGAATTCCATGTGCTGGCGGATTCCGGCGAAGATGCCATTGCTTTTTCCAGTGAAAGCCAATATGCCGCCAATGTCGAACAAGCCGAGGCGATGACGCTGGAACTACCCGCCGAAGCCCTCGCTGCTTTGACATTGGTGGACACCCCCGGACAACACAGCATTGAGGCGGTCGGTGCTTTTCTAAAAGTAGCTTCCAATCGGGTATTGAAAACCTTGTTTGTGGCGGGTGATGAAGAACCCGTGATTGCCCTCTTGCTGCGGGGCGACCATGAACTCAATGCGGTTAAAGCCGCTAAATTGGCCGGGGTCGCATCCCCATTACGTTTTGCCACTGAGGCGGAAGTGCGGACTGCTGCTGGCTGCGCACCGGGTTCTTTAGGTCCAATTGGGCTAAAAATACCCATGGTGGTGGATCGCAGTGCGGCCAAATTGGTCAATTTTGTGTGTGGCGCAAATCAAGATGGAAAGCACTATACCGGGGTCAATTGGGGGCGTGACTTGCCGCACCCGGAACATGTGGCCGATATCCGCAACGTCGTGGACGGTGACCCCAGTCCCGATGGGCTAGGCACTCTAAGCATCGCCCGGGGCATCGAAGTGGGGCATATCTTCCAGTTAGGCACTAAATATAGCGAAGCGATGAATGCCACTGTCCTCAATGAAGAGGGACGGGCGCAAGTGATGATGATGGGATGTTATGGGATCGGCATTACCCGTGTCGTTGCTGCCGCCATCGAACAGAACAACGATGCCAAGGGTATTATCTGGCCGCAAGCCTTGGCCCCGTTTGATATCGCGCTGTTACCGATGAACATGCATGCATCGCCTAGGGTCATGGAAAAGGCCGAACAACTTTATGCCGAATTGCGAGATGCGGGATTTGAAGTATTGTTCGACGACCGTAAAGCCCGCCCCGGTGTAATGTTTGCCGACATGGAACTGATCGGCATCCCGCACCGTATCGTCGTCAGCGATAAGGGTTTGGATGCGGATACGCTGGAATATAAGGGGAGACGGGATGCGGAAAATCAGCATATTGCCATAGGAGAGGTTGTCGAATTCATGCGAGGTGTCTTTGGATGGGCATCCTAAGTAGACTTTTAGGGAGATTCAGCCTACTTTCAGAAACTTCTTCGCTCGTTTTCATCAGTCATTCAAGCGAAGACACATGGGTTGCACGACAAATTGCAAGAGAAATATCGCTAAAAGGGGCAAAGCCTTTCTTGGATGAGGCAGATATTGAGATAGGTTCGGATTTTGTGGAAGTGATTTTAAAAAATATTGAGAACTCTATCGAATTATTAGTGTTATACACACCCTGGGCTGCGGAAAGTGACTACGTGAAGATGGAAATCGGTGCTGCATCAAGCCTTGGAAAACGTATTAGCGTTGTATTGCATGGGATTTCGGTTGAGGATTTCAAGAAGCCTAAGGAGGATGAGCCGAGTTATATGGAGCATCTGAAAAAAACAAGAATCATCAAACTAAATGACATAGATCAATATTTTAAACAACTCGAAATTCGTGTAGCATCAGAAGGAGGTAAGAATGATTGATAAAACCTACGATTTATTCATTTCTTCATCCCATAAGGATAGGAAGTGGGTATCAGAGTTTGTGACTGTCTTGCGGAAAGAAGGGTTTTTGCCATGGTCAACCCTTGAAATGGCTCCGGGGGAAAATTGGGCGGAATCTTTAGAAAAGGCCCTTCATGATAGCACTACGTTAATCATGGTTCTAAGTCCCGAAATATTGAAAAGCAACTCAATGTTTTTTGAACTTGGCGCGGCCATCGCTGGAAAAAAGCAGATAATCCCTGTCATTATCAAAGACCTAGAAGGCTCGCAAATTCCCCCAATAATGCTGCGCTATCAGTGTCTTAACGAACCCTCCCCTAGCATCGCCGGAAAGCGTGTGGCCGAGGTCGTGAGCAAAAATGAACATGTCGAAGCATAATAGAGTCTTACTTCAGGAGAGAGTTGATGAGTAATAAAGCCACTTGTTTTGTAGACATGCCTTTCGGGAAAAAGCCGGATTTGGCTAGCGGTGTCGAGGTGGATTTCGATTACATCTACGAGGCCGCCATTCGACCGGCAATTGAAGAAGCAGGGCTTGAACCCATCCGCGGCGACCAAGAGCGCACGGGTGGAATCATTCAAATCCCGATGTTTGGTCGCTTGCTGTTGTCCGAGTATGTGTTGGTGGACATGACCTTGGCTAACCCCAACGTTTTTTATGAAATGGGGATACGCCACATGGCCAAGCCTTATACCACCGTCCCAATTTTCGCGGCTATCCATAACATCCCCTTTGACGTTGCTTTGGTACGCTCGATTCCTTACAACTTGGACAAAGGGCAATTGAAGGATGAGGATGCAGCCAAATTGAAGGAAGCCATCTTGACCAGATTGAAAGAAGCGATTAACGGGCCTACCTCCAAGGATAGCCCGATCTTTCAACTGATTCCCAGTTTTCCCGCTATTGATTTGCCTCATGAGGTTACCGAAATTTTCCAAGACCAAGTCCGCCATTGCGACGAATTCCGCGAACGCCTCGCACAAGCACGGGCCAAGCCCTCCGACCAAGAACGTGAGGCAGCATTGTTTGAAATCGAGCAGAGTTTAGGTAATTTAAAAGTTGCTCAGGCTACTGTATTGGTGGACTTATTGCTTTCATACCGGGATGCCAGCGCGTGGGACAGAATGGTCGCGCTTTCCGATAACTTACCAGACTCCTTGAAAGCCAATGTCATGGTGCGTCAACAAAAGGCATTGGCATTGAACCGTCGCAACCAGCCGGGAGACCGTGACCGAGCCTTGGAAATTGCAACGAAATTGGTAAAGGACAAAGGGGGAGACCCGGAAACCTTCGGGATTTTGGGCCGCATACACAAAGACCGCTTTAAGGAACTCAAGCAGAAAGGCAGCATCATGGCCGAGGCTGCACTGGACGATGCCATTGATGCCTATCGCAAAGGCTTTGAAAGCGACCCCCGTGATTATTATCCTGGGGTCAACGCAGTCACCCTGCTGATTCAGAAGGGCGACGAGGATTCGATGAAGGAAGCGCAACGTCTCGCACCCATGGTCAGTTTTGGTGTCGCACGGCGTGGTGGCGCGTCTTCAAGCGATTACTGGGATTTGGCCACTGTGTTGGAATTGAGCATCATCAGTGAGGACTGGAAAATGGCTATCCGAGTGTTGCCTAAAGTATTGGCGAGCGCCAAAGCGGCTTGGATGATCCAAACCACACGGGATAACATGTTGCTGGTCAAGGCAGCTTGGGAACGTGGCGGTCGGGCCACGACTGAATTGGATGGTTTCATCGTAGAATTTCAAGCGCGTTTCGAGGCGTTAAATGGATAATTCAAGTTGAGAGTGAATATTAAGCTTCTTGGTTAGTCAGGCGTAGATGCTGGCTAGGCGGTCCTCCTCGCCCCAATGGCGGGTGTGCTTTTGGGTGAATTCCCAATAGGCTTTGCGTTCTTCGTCTTCGCATGCTTGCGCCAAGGATTTGGCCCCGCCTCTATGCAAAGCTATTTACCGAATACTCCGGGCTAGGCGGAACCTGTCCAGGGTTCCGCCTATGGGCAAAGGCTCTAGTTTTGTTTCTCCCAGTACTTCACAAAATCTTCTGAAAGAAGATTATAAACCCAAGCCAGATATGCACCAGAGTTGTGGGCTTCAAACAGTTTTTTAATCATCTCCTCATACTTACCATTTTTTACATAGGTTATTGGGTTTAATCCCGTTTCTTGGAATTCTATCTTGCCAAAATGGACGGCAGGATCCGCTTTCCCCCATACCTCACCCGGAACTATAGTGACAAGATCGCCTTCGCGTATAATGCGAATATATTCATGGTCTCTTGTTTCATCGCCTATGTGTAACTCATTTTTGCAGGCTTGTTTAAAGGTTTTATTCCCCAATGACGGCTGTGCAAAGGTGACCAACTCCATTCTTTGTAGCTTTTCCAATTTAAGCCCTTGGCCTTTGAATTCGGCATATTCATTTTTGACCGCCAAGCGCATCAGGGCGGTAAGAGCCAAGGCATTGGCTGCCCCCTGTGAATGTCCGGTAATGATTAAGTGGGTATTGGCATCGTTCTGAACTTGCTTGAGAATATCAACCAAATATGTTTGTTTACCTCCTTTATCGATAAAAAGTACTTCCTTCGTCAGTTTGGAAAATAGCTTGAATGATTTTCCATAAAATCCAGCATGGACATTTCTTTCAGGCAAAAAATTGTCCTCATTGATCTGCAAACTGGCACCACAAGCAAATAAGCAATTGGCTACATCGACTGGATTGAATTCAATCGGCATGAGCGAGGCTACTTTAGCAACCCAATATTCAATCCAGTCTCGTACCGGCCACACAACTGGTTTTTGAGGCATAATAGTGCCTCTTACGGCAATTATATAATATTTTTGTTTGGCCTTATTTTCGGTCTTTAGAAATTCTGACTCGCCCTCAACCAGCAAGACCAGCCCTTTTCCGCTTGTTACTAACGTATTGGTTTTGAAGTGATGACGATTAAACCAAGCATATATTTCTTTTTCATCTGTAGGCATCTTTCCCATATAAGCCCCATTTGGCATGGTGATCAACGCCTCCCAAAATGATTCATTAAATTGTTCGAATAGGGTTTTCTTGTTACCTGTTTTGGAGTTGGATTTGGGGGGGAAGCTTTCTTGGTCCAAGTCTATGTTATACGCAGCTTGAGATGCCATGGCGGCTAAACCAACAATTTCCTGTGTCATTGATTTTGGGAAAGGCTCTTTTCTTCCGCTTTGCTTAATGGCTTCGCTATAGTCGATATCTAAATCGATTTTTAATTCGAAGCCGAACAATCTACCAAATGTTTGATTCAGCGTAAAAAATAAAGTACCTAACAAATTTCCATGTTGAATTCTTAGATGATAATTCTTTTTTTCACTGATTTCTAAAAACCATATAATAAGATTGGCAAAAGAACTGATAATGCTTCCCTTAATACCATCGGCTAATTCGACTTTAGGCAACCCACTGCCTAGCTCTTTTAAATAAACATCCATCGCGGCAGCTAATTTTTCATTGCCTACAGGCTGAATATTCTCGGTATTAGTCTGAGCATAGGATTGTTCTTTGTTGGTATTTGTATGGTTCGACATGACAGTATATCCTTGTGTTGTTGTTAATGTAGCTCTGGTGGATAAATCGACTTTATAGCCAATTTATTAGTTTTGGATTAGCTTACAGCGTTTTCTTTGTTAAATAGTTACTTGGATAAATTAACTGAATCTTTCCTTGGCACGATCCAGCACCTCCATACCATCAGGCTCGGTCATCACGAAAAAACCATAATCACTGAGATCAGGTTTCACATGGTTCAAAGTAATGTTCCACATCGTCCAATCTGGAACTGTGGCTGACAAAGAGTTTGAGCGGAGGCTTGCCCATTACGGCGATTCGAAAACGTAGTCAAAAATTGATTGTACACGATTTGCACTGTAGGCTGGCTTTGACGGCCTAGATTCCATAAAATCATATGCCTTGTTCACTTGACTAGGATCTACCGTTGTCATTATGCATTGAGTCATCCCACATTATGAGCGGCATTATGCAAGCAGATAGCAAAACCCGAACCAATTGGCCGTCTGTTGGCGTGGTAAACGGCGGCATTTTCATGGTCATGGTCGGGCTGGTCATTGCGGTTTACCAGACACCACTCGGTGAGTGGCTGGCCGACGGTGAAATCATCAAGGCTCAACTGGCCCAGTTTGGTTCCGCCGCGCCCTTGGTTTATACCTTGGCGACTGCCATTTTGGTTGCCGCCGGCACTCCTCGTCTTGTATTGTGCTCATTGGGCGGGATGGCCTTTGGCTTCGCTTGGGGGTTAATTTGGTCGCAGATAGGTTCACTCTTGGGTTCTTATGTTATCTTTCTGTTTATACGCTGGCGGGGGATTAATTTCACCCTGCACCACTTTCCGCGTCTGCGCGGATTTTCTCAACGCATGGAGAATAAAGGTTGGTTGTCGGTGGTAATATTAAGACAATTACCATTGAATGGATTCTATAATAATGCTTTGCTTGGCGTGACATCAGTCAGCCATGGCAATTTCCTACTCGGCAGTCTGTTGGGGTTTCTGCCGCTAGGAATCCCTGCCAGTCTGCTCGGTGCAGGGCTGATCCAGCGAGATTTCTTGAAGGGAATGCAGTACATCACCTTTGGCTTTGCTTGTTCGGTCCTACTGGGATTTATTTTGAACCGCCAAATCAATAAACTTTATTCTAATAAGAGTGACTATGACCCTAGCTAATTCGCCACTGGCTTCAGGGATGGCTATTGAAGCAGGGTCGCAAGCATTGGAGGCATTACCATGTGCGGCATAGCCGGTATATTTCTGCGTGAAGCTGATGTGGATAGCCATCAGCTTGATCAGTTGGCTTTGCGCATCTCCCACCGTGGGCCAGACAACACCAAGACACACCTAGACGGCCCGTTAGGGCTTGCCCATACCCGGCTTTCCATCATTGATTTAGCCGGCGGAGACCAACCGCTGTTCGCCGATGACGGGCGGCTGGCTTTGATCGCCAACGGCGAAATCTACAACTTCATCGAATTGCGCCGGGATTTGGAAGCTCGCGGCGCGGTGTTCGCCACCCACTCCGATTGCGAGACGATTCTCCACGCCTACCGGCATTACGGCGAAGGCTTTTTGGAAAAGCTGAATGGCATGTTCGCCTTTGCCCTTTACGATAAAACAAAAGGGAAATTGCTGTTGGCAAGGGATCGCTTGGGCATAAAGCCATTGTTTTTTGCAGAAACAGCGGACGGGGTGTATTTTGCCTCGGAGCAGAAGGCGTTATTCCCCATCCTGCCGCAGGGTCCGACCATTAATCCTGCTGCGTTGATTCAAAGTTTGGAAACCGGTTTCAACACGGGCGCGAATACTATGGTAACCGGGGTTGAGCGGTTGCAACCGGGTGAACTGGCAGTATTTGAAGCGGGCAAGCTGCTATCACGCCGCCATTTCTGGTCGCCCTTTGGCTTGCCAACTGCGCATACCCATTTTGATGAGGCATTAGACGAATTCGAGACCTTGATGGAGCAAGTCATGCTCGAACACATGCGTAGCGATGTACCCTTTGCCCTGTTCCTTTCGGGCGGTGTCGATTCTTCGGTGGTGTTGGAATGGCTGCGTCGCGAGGAAGGCGCACGGGAATTGGCATCTTACACCTTGACCATGACCGATGCCCCCAATCATGACGATTTGGAGGCTGCAAAATTTATCGCCAAACGTTTTGGACTCCGGCATCACATTGTCGAATCAAACTTGCCTACATTATTCAAACACCTTCCGTTTGCCGTTTGGGCAGCCGATGATTTCATCGTTGACCACGCCATTTTACCCACTTCGTTATTGGCTAGGGAAGCGGCCAAGGATTTCAAAGTCGTGTTCAGCGGCGAAGGCGGCGATGAATTGTTTGCCGGCTACGGGCGTTACCGCCGGACAAAACTTCAACGCTGGCTTGCCAATTTACGTTCGCCGGGTTCCGGAGGTTTCCGCACTCGTGGAGAATTGGGCAGCGAATGGAGAAAAAAATTGTTGTCATCATCCTTGCGCTCCCGGCTTGCCGCCGGACGGCAAGGCTTCAAAGATGCCTGGCGTCGCACCCCAAACACATGGAGTGATTTGCAGCGCATGCAATACACTGATATGACGACAGAATTGCCCGATCAACTTTTGGTGAAAGTGGATCGTATGTTGATGGCATGGGGATTGGAGGGCCGCGTTCCCTTATTGGACCACCGCCTTGTGGAATTCGCATTGAACTTGCCAGATGATTTCAAAGTACGCGGTCGGGAAGGCAAGCTATTCTTGAAGCGCTGGGCAGAACCCATTTTCGGCAGCGACTTAATCAGACGGCCTAAACGCGGCTTCTCCGTGCATGTTGGCATGTGCTTGAACGGCGAAAATCTGCGCAAATTGGGGCAACTGTTGCCCGATCATCCCGCATTTTCTGGCCTTTTCAATCCGTCTGGCATTACCGACCTCATTAACAGACAAGCAACCAAGCAGGATGTCCCTGAAATCCTTTGGTCGCTGTTGCAATTAGCTGTCTGGCATCGCCTTTTCATTGAAGGCAATGGTCAGAAACCCGATGTTTTCACTGATCCCATAGACTTTATCGCATAATGCCCGCCATGATCGAACCAAAACAATTTCCCCGAATTTCCGTGCTGATGTATCACCAAGTGGGCAAATTCAAAGTACCGAAGACGCATCGCTCGGGTTATTGCGATGTGGGTCGTTTTCGCACTCAAATGGCTTGGTTAAAATACGCAGGTTATCAAGTCATTAGCTTGTCAGATGCCTACGATGCGCTGTTTGGCAATAGAGTTTTGACCCGGCGCTCTGTCGTTTTAAGTTTCGACGACGGTTATGAAAACTTTGCCGATCATGCGCTACCCATCATGACTGAATTTGGCTATCCTTCCGTATTGTTTGCGGTGTCAGGCTTACTAGGGCATCGCGCGGAATGGCTGACGGGAGACAGGGAAAAACCCTTGCTACTTTCAGGTGGGCGGTTACGTGAACTTCGTTCTTCCAAAGTGGAAATTGGTTCCCACACCATCAACCATCCTCGACTCAGCCGCTTGCAACCCGAACAGGTTTGGCACGAGGTCGCCGATAGCAAGTCAGCACTGGAAAATGTGTTGGGCGAACCGGTTAAATTTTTTGCCTACCCCTATGGCGATTACAACCCAAGCGTGCGTGACGCAGTGGAAAAAGCCGGTTACCTTGCGGCCTTGACCTGTAGCCGTGGCCCTGCCAATACCGCCCCCAACGCTTATGAAATTCCCCGTAAAGCCATTTCCTATGGGGACAGCTTGATGGGCTTTTTATGGAAACTGGCGTTTAAAAATAAGCGCAAAGACCGCTATGAATAAATCGCTTCCTTCGATCCATGTATTGGGTAGCCGTCAATTTGGCGGGGCCGACCAGTTCTTTGTCCGTTTGACGCGCGCATTGCATGAAACAGGTCAGCCCGTCACCACGGTCAGCCGCCCCAACAGCCCGGTCACACAAGCGATTGCCCATGACGGCATGGAAAAAATCCAACTGCCCCTCTCAAATGGATGGGATGTTTGGTCCATTTGGCAACTACGAGGATTGATAAAATCCAGACAGCCCTGCATCGTCCAAACCTATATGGGGCGAGCCACCCGGCTCACTCGCTTGCCTAAAAAATCCCAAGCCGTGCATATTGCCCGCTTGGGCGGGTATTACAAAATCGACGGCTATTACCGCCATGCCCATGCATGGGTCGGCAACACCAAAGGTTTGTGCGATTATCTAATCAACTCGGGCCTACCCGCCAATAAGGTCTTTGAAATTGGCAATTTTGTTCCCAACCCGATAGCCATTTCAGCCGAAACGCTTATAACATTGAGGCAGGACTGGTCGATACCGAATGATGCTTGGGTATTGTTTACCCTAGGCCGACTCATCGACATTAAGGGTTTCGACGATTTACTGGAAGCTTTGGCAATCTTGCCGAGTGAGATTGATGGACGGCCTGTCATTGTGTTGATTGCGGGTACGGGTCCTTTGGATGCAAAACTCAAGGCACTGACGGCCCAACTCGGATTGGAAAGCAGGATACGCTGGTTGGGCTGGCAAGACCCACCCGATGCCTTTTACGCCCTTGCCGATGTGTTCGTTTGCCCTTCCCGCGTAGAGACACTTGGGAACGTGATTTTGGAAGCTTGGAATTACGGTCTCCCCGTGGTCAGTACGCAAACACCCGGCCCATTGGAATTGATCGAAGAAGGCCGGACTGGATTGCTTACCCCCATTGGCGAGGCCAATCGCATGGCAGCAAGATTAAAGGAAATGCTAACGGCTACAACCACCCAACGGAACGCCATGGGCGAGGCAGGAAAAGCATATCTGAATGCGCATTTCGGCAAATCCGCCATTGTCAATGCCTACCTGAGCCTCTATGACCGGCTCTTGACGGAGGCAAGCACTTGAGCTTGATCAATTTTTGTCCTAACAACATTCTGATCATACGACTCAGCGCCATTGGGGACATTATCATGGCTTCTGCGCTGATTCCTGCATTGAAATCCGCCTTCCCCGAAGCACGGTTGACTTGGCTGACTGAAGAAATCAATGTCGATTTGTTGCAGGGCAACCCAACATTGGAAAATGTCCTTGTGTGGCCTCGCCAACGCTGGCGGAAAATGCGCAAGGAAGGGCGGTATTGGCAAGTCATTCGCGAAACCTATGCTTTTGTCAAAGCATTGCGCCAACTAAAGTTTGACCTCGTACTAGACATACAAGGTTTATTGAAAAGTGCAGTTTGGGCCTATCTTAGCGGCAGCAAAACCCGCATAGGTTTAGGTTCCCGGGAAGGCAGTCAATGGCTAATGACATTAACCATGGACACTCGCACGGAAACGCCGTATATCGGTGGTGAATATTTAAAATTGGCAACCGCCTTGGGTTCAAACCGGGAACAGTTCCAGATGGACATCAGGCCATCCGGGAAAGTCAATCAAGACACCATGGAACTGCTGACCCAATCAGGCATCACTGGGGGTTTTGCGGTGATTTGCCCTTTCACCACTCGTCCGCAAAAGCACTGGTTCGAGGAACGCTGGGCAGAATTGGCCCACAGATTTTCTGAAGAACGTGGATTGCAAGTCGTCATGCTGGGCGGTCCGGCGGATAAGGAAAGCGCCGCACGGATTGCTGCAATCTCGCCGGGCTTGGTCAATTTGGCAGGTGACACCCAGTTGATACAATGTGCCGCTATTATTCAACACGCTGTATTAGTGGTGGGCGTGGATACCGGCCTGACCCATCTGGGCATCGCCATGAAAACCCCAACCCTGGCATTGTTCGGTTCCACTCGACCTTACCTAGAAACCGGCTTCCAGCGCGCCAAAGTGCTTTATCAACCCTTGGTTTGCTCCCCTTGCAAACGCCATCCAACCTGCGAAGGTCGATTTGACTGCATGAAACAACATACGGTGGAAAACATTATGGCTGAAACAACGAAACTATTGGAGACGGACATTTGAAAATTATGCATGTGGAAATGGGTCGCCACCTTTATGGCGGTGCGCGTCAGGTCGCCTATTTGCTGAACGGTTTGAAAGATCATCCCGGCGAATTCGGCTTGGTTTGCGCGGCAGGGGCAGAAATTCCCAGCGCAATCACCAATCCCGGCGTTAAAATCCATCGGATTAAAACCAAGGGCGACATTGACTTACACTTCATTGGCCGGTTGCGTGAAGTCATTCGGCGCGAAAAGCCGGATATGCTGCATATCCATAGTCGGCGCGGTGATATGCTATCTGCCTTGGCAGGGAGGCTGGAAAAATTGCCCATGGTTCATAGCCGTCGCGTGGACAATCAGCCCAGTTTTTTCGATCTTCACTTTAAATTTCCGCTCTTCGAAAAAATCATCACCATCTCTCGGGGCATCCGCGAAGTACTTCTGGAGGTGGGTGTACCCGATAACAAAGTTATTTGCATTCCCAGCGCAGTGGACACCGTCCGCTTTAACCCTAACAAGACCGACCACGAAGGATTTTTGAAGGAATTCGGCCTACCCGGTGACGGCCCGATCTTAGCCATGATTGCGCAATTGATACCGCGCAAGGGACATGCGGTGTTTTTAGAGGCTCTGCCTACCATCCTTAAAAAGCATCCACGTACACGAGTGCTAATTTTTGGTCGCGGCCCTCTTAGGGATGGGTTGATGCGTACCGTGCAAAAGCAACGTTTGGATACCTTTGTTCATTTTGAAGGTTTCCGCACCGATCTCGAACACATCATTCCCCATGTCGATATGGTCGTGCATCCCGCTTTCATGGAAGGCTTGGGGGTTGCGTTATTGGAAGCCGCAGCCTGTGGCGTACCCATTGTTGCCGGACGGGCTGGCGGCATCCCGGAAATCGTCCGTGACAAGTTCAACGGTTTTCTGGTCAAACCCGGCGACAGTGCAAGTTTGGCGAGGCATATCATTGCATTGCTGGATGACCCCGACCAATTGCACTTATTTGGTCGAACCGGACGCGAATTGGCTGTGGAACATTTCTCAATCGAGAGGATGGTGAGGGATAATCACCGGGTTTATGTCGAGCTTTTGGGAGAATTATGAACACAAATCGTCGGCGTTTGGCTATCTTCGTTGCATTTTCCGGCTCTGGCGGGGTGGAACGAGTCATCCACCATTTATTACAAGGCTTGTCCGCCCATGACTTGGATGTCGATTTATTGGCCGTGATTGGGAAAAAAGGCTGGTTGCCAGAGATTCCTTGGCCCAATGTCCGGGTGATTGATTTGAAGGTCAAACATACTCACTTGGCACTCCCTGCCTTGGTTCGCTATTTGCGACGTGAACCTCCCGATGTACTGATGGTTGCCAAAGACCGGGCCATTCGCATTGGCGTGTTGGCACGAATATTTTCCGGTGCCAAAACCCATTTAGTTGGACAACTGCATAACAATATTTCGGGCCTGTTGGATACCAAAACCCCCATCCAAGGCTGGTTGCGTTGTGCGCCCATGCGCTGGCTGTTTCCCTATGTTGATTTGATCATCACCGTGTCGGAAGGAGTGATCGAAGACACCATCAAGGTTGCGAACTACCCAAGAGAAAAACTGGTTGCCATTTCCAGCCCCATCGTGACGCCTGAAGTTTATCGGAAAGGTGACGAGCCGGTGGATCACCCATGGCTCAATGACCCAAACATTCGTGTCATCATGGGGGCAGGCCGATTGGCGAAGGAAAAAGACTTTGCCACCCTGATCAAAGCATTCAAGCTAGTTCGGCAACAGCAAGATTGCAAATTGATCATCATCGGCGAAGGGCCGCTACGCCAAGACTTGGAGCAACTGATTGCAGAACTCGACCTGAAAGATCATGTCGCGTTGCCGGGTTACGCCAAAAATCCTTATGCATGGATGAAAAAAGCCCAGCTTTTTGTATTGTCTTCGGCTTGGGAAGGCTCGGGCAACGTGCTGATTGAAGCCATGGCGATGGGTGTCCCTGCCGTTTCGACCGATTGCCCGTTTGGACCGAGTGAAACCTTGGCGAATGGCAAATATGGACAATTGGTTCCGGTTGGCGACCCGGAAGCCATGGCAAAGGCCATTCTAGATACCCTGTCTAACCCTCTTTCACAAGATCAATTGCAAGAAGCGGTAGCGCCCTTTTCGCTTGAACGCAGCACCCAACGCTACTTGGAGGTTTTGGGTTTAGCCAAATGTTAGTAGGGGTTTAGTTAAGTAGCCGACGTTAAGAACGGATGCGAACATCGCTCCAAACCATAACTTATCAAGTAACCCGACGGAGTGTCTAATCAAGCTTAGACACTCCAGCCATTTTAAGCCTTATTCAACCTATATATCATCTATGCCCAACGTAGCTTTAAATAATCACAGCAATATTGACGGTCATACCGGCTTGACAAAGCCCGATGTCATAGGCGGCTTAGGTCTTTCCCTGTTTTTACTTTTCTTTCAACTTAACGCAACCGTTTCCTATATTGGTTTGTTATTGACGGTTGCAGTATTCGCTTACCAAATAAAATTATGGAGACCGCTTATCAAACAAGACCTAGCGGCATTGGGTTACTTGTTTATTGTGTTTTATATTCTTGGTTATGCCATTTGGGCCGAGATTGCGCTTCCTGAAACAGCGAATGACCAAAGGACGGCCTTAATTATCTTATTCCATTGGCTGTTATTTATCCCCGTTGGATGGCAGATTTTCCGGCAGAGGAAAACTATTAATTTTCTATTATCAATCTTAGTGGTCGGCTTGTTGATTAGGATACTAATCAATTTTGACTGGTCGAGCATAACCAATGGGTTAAGTGCAGAAAGGACAGGTTTTGGTATGACTGAAACTGTCTTTGCCCCAATAGCCGGTAGCATGGCGCTAGGCTTTATCATGCTTTCCCCTCGCATGATGAGCCGTCAAGCCAATACCGCAAAATGGCTAAGCGTTCTGAAAATGGGCGTTGGATTGATTGGGTTTTTCATCATCCTTGAATCTTTAGTATTATCGCAAACCAGAGGTGTGTGGCTTTCGGCTGCCTTGGTTTTTCCTGTCGCCATTTTAGTGCGATACAAGAAATGGCTAAAAGGCCATCATTTATTGACAGGAAAGAGCATTATTGCGCTGATACTACTGATTGCCTGTGGTGGCCTGTTTCTTTATCAAAATCATGACACTATCTTTAGGCGCGTCAATTCCGAGCAAATCCAGTCTCAACCTGATGTTGTACAAAAGACAATTCTAGGTCAACAGATTATGATGACAACCAGCGTTGGCTATCGAAAAATCATATGGGATATTGGTTTTCATAAATGGCTGGAAAAACCTTTTTTTGGATGGGGTCCGGGCAGTACAGAACTATTGCTAAACCAAGCAAACAACCCACTTTTATCGCAATCCGTTACACTTAAGGATGGCACCAAGGTAACGCTACATATTTCCCACTTGCATAATTTGTATTTGGAACTATTGGTACGCTTCGGATTAGTGGGTACTTTGATATTTCTGGCCTTGCCAGTTTTACTAATCGCCAATGTACGAAAGGCACAAATCAATGGCAGAGTATCATGGGATTATGCCTGTTTCATCTACGCCGGATGGGCATTTTTGGCAATCATGGTGTTATTTGATTTCCAATTATTCAAATTTGCTTGGCGTAACTATTGTGTCATTTGGGCGGCGCTGACCTATGCCGTGCATATTGAAAACCTGTGGGTTACTCAAGTCCAACTAAGCGACTTGCCTCTTAGCAAACATTCTGTCGCACATGCGGAAGAAACATTAACTGGCCCTGAGCGCATGAAAAAATCATCGTCCAAGCATCGCAAAAGCAGCCTTGCCATTTATCGCCGCCTCATCGGTTATGGTTTGCCCTACTGGAAAATGTTCGCGGTTTCCGTCGTTTCCATGTCGATCTATGCCATGCTCGGGCCGGCTTTCGCCAAATTGATTCAGCCCTTGATTGACGGCAGCTTTATTGAACACGACCCAACCTTCTTGCGAAAAGCGCCAGCCATTCTAATGGGCTTGTCGCTGATCCGGGCCATCACCGGATTCTTGGGCGATTACTGTTCCGGCTGGGTGGGCCGTCGCATCATCGCCGACATGCGCCGTCAGCTTTTCGACCAATTCTTAAACTTGCCCTGCGAATATTATGACCGCGCATCCTCCGGCGAATTACTCTCAAAACTACTATACAACACCGAACAAGTCGCCCAAGCGATGACCGAAGGCGCAGTTAACTTAATCAAAGACGGCTTGAGCATGGTAGGCTTGACCGCATTGATGGTTTACGAAAATGTCCAATTGTCGATGATTTTCCTCATTGTCGGGCCTATTTTAGGCGTGAGTGTTCGCAAAATCACCCTGCGATTCCGCAAAATTTCTTCACGCATTCAAGACTCCATGGGCAGTGTCGGGCATGTCACCCAAGAAGTCATTGAAGCCCAGCGTATCGTCAAGGTATTCAACGGCAAAGCTTATGAAACGGTCAAGTTTGCCAAAGAGAACGAACATAACCAAAACCAGCAGATGAAGTTGATCACCACCAACGCGATGAGTGGCTCGGTGATTCAGTTGATTTACGTCAGCGGTTTTGCGGCCATTCTTTATGTGGTTTCAATGGATGCCGTTCGGCAGACCATCACACCCGGCAGTTTGATCGCGTTTATTGCCGCCATGGCAATGATGCAAAGCCCCATCAAACGCTTCACCCAAGCGATAGGCGTCGTGCAGAAAGGAGTCGCCGCCAGCGAAAGCATTTTTGAAATGGTGGACATGGAACGTGAAAAAGACACGGGCCGTTTGGAACTGGACAAAGTGGAAGGGCGAATCGAATACCGCCACGTCAGCTTGGAATATCGAGACCGCCAAGAAAAGGCGCTAGATGAATTATCGCTGAATGTCCCCGCCGGCAAAACCATTGCGCTTGTCGGCCAATCCGGCAGTGGCAAAACTTCACTGATTCGCTTATTGCCTAGATTATATGAAGCGACTGAAGGGCAGATTCTGATCGACGGTCACGATATACGCGACTTTACCCTGGAAAATTTACGCAAGCATGTCGCCTATGTCGGGCAAGAGGTGACTTTATTCAACGATACCGTCGCCAACAATATCGCTTACGGTTGCCGTGATCAACTATCCTTGGATGAAATCAGAGAGGCGGCTCGCGCCGCTTATGCCTTGGACTTCATTGAAGACTTGCCGCAAGGTTTTGACACTCAAGTTGGGCAACAGGGCATCGTACTTTCAGGCGGGCAAAGGCAGCGTATCGCCATTGCCCGCGCCTTGCTAAAAAATGCCCCCATACTGATTTTGGACGAGGCAACCTCCGCCTTGGATGCCGAATCCGAACGTTATGTCCAAGATGCCCTAGAAGTATTGATGCGCAACCGCACCACGCTAATCGTCGCCCATCGCCTTTCCACCATTCAAAACGCGGATAAAATTTATGTTTTGCGGGCAGGAAGCATACTGGAATCCGGCACTCATGACGAGTTAATGGGCCGCGAATCGTTCTATGCGGAACTGAATCGGATGCAATTTAACCATGCGATAGAAGGGTAAAAAGTAACCTCCATTTGCTTGATGAGGTGAAGAAGCAAGGTAGCTTTCCCTCCGATAATCCAGCCTCAGCATGTTAGGCTAAATCTTCACATCTAACCCAAATTCCAGAACTGTGTAAATTTCGCAGCTTCAGTCATGTCTGCAATGCATTCCCTGGATTGAGATTCCCTCCCCCATGAGATTTGAGAAAGGCCAATCTTCTCATTATCTCCACAGCTTGCTGTTTTATAGATATTTACCAATCAATTGACCTACTCGTTTGGGACAATTTTCCGAGCTATCAGCCCCACAACTTTTTTAAATATTTCAAAATAAATCAGCTTTTTGCTGATATGAAATTTTTTTTATCGGCGTAAAGTGTCTGCACGTATCAAGATTGTGTGGAGACAAACCGAATGATTGATGAAGCTCTGTATCTGTTGAAGAAACAGTTGAACTATTATTTCGCATCAGTGGGTCTGCAAGAAAAGGCAGACTTTCCTAATGTCGATCCATCGACTGGACTCATCAAATTCAAATCGGATACGGTCAACCTCTTGCTGTATCGCATTGAAAAAGAGACCGCATTAGGGCAACAGGGTAGCCCAGCCCGCCCCACCATGAATATCAATCTGAATATTCTGTTTGTTGCCAATATGCAGGACTATTCGACCTGTATGCAGCGCTTATCTCAAGTCATACAATTTTTTCAAACCAATCGCAGCCTTGACCCTCAAAAAGCACCTGAAATGCCCAAAGGGCTGGCAAGCCTAGAAATTGATTTGGTCTCCCACAGTCTTTCCGAACAAACCAATCTTTGGTTAATGTTGGGGATAGGCTACCAACCTTCAGTGGCTTATCTGGTAAAAACGGTGACATTTGGTGGGCAGGAAGCATCGTTTAGACCTCCAATTTCTACAACAGATAGAAAATATAGCGTATCGGGAAACCTTCTTGATAACAGAGGCAGGGTAACAGGGGAAAATCGAAGTGGGACATTGTCATGAGCCAAGCCGAGACAAAAATAATATCCGGTTATAGCCTGTTGTTGGGTATAGATATCACCCATAGTTATTATGTCAATGGACTTTGCCCTGATTTTATAACCAGCCCTGACAATGCCACTCAAAGTTTGTTGGCGGGTCATCGTTGTGTAGTCAAGTCAAAAATTAATGGATTGGATATTTATAGTCAAACTGACAGTCAGGGCAATCCATTCATAGCCTTTGGCAATCAAGACACATTAGGTTTTGAGCTTGTGTTGCGCAATCCGGATTTTTTTCTATTTACGGATAAGAGTAATTTACCCAACGGTAATAATGCTGATACCCACATTACCTTTGACAATCCAAACAACCCAAGCTCGATCAGATTGGACATTACCCGCAATTTCAATCAGATTTTGAACGAAAGGGTATCCATTGCATTTCAA
>CAIWDB010000202.1 GCA_903911305.1 uncultured Methylococcaceae bacterium
TGAATATATGCAACATGTAGGAGCGGGCCACGCCCGCGATAAATAGCCTATTTTTGAAGACTTGGCCCAAACAATCGCGGGCATGGCCCGCTCCTACGGATCAAATAAAGTAATCAATTGATATTGAAAACGCTGTATATTCAAATTGGCACAGAATTCCAATGAATTATAGGTATAGGCAATCAAACCATAATTATAAAAATCCTTAAATGTCCGACCTCAACGACCCCCGTGTATTATTCGCCGCCGAGCGAACCTTGATGGCTTGGAACCGCACTTGCCTTGCCCTGATGGCTTTTGGCTTCATGATCGAGCGCTTCGGTTTATTTCTTAAGATATTGGTTCCCAACACTGAAAACCTACCGCCGCATAATCTTTCCTCTTGGTTAGGCTTGGCATTCATTATTCTGGGCGGTATATTCTCGTTGCTATCGACGATTCAGCATTGGCGTTTTCTGAGAACGCTCAAACCCGTCGAGATTCCAGAACGGTATTGGACATTTCTGCCTATCTTCAATAATCTGGCGTTAATGTTCATATCGGTTTTACTGAGCATTTATATGCTTTATACGGTATTTAAAGTCTAACCAACATCAGTCATGTGAGGAATAAGATGAATTATAGAGGGGCGGGTGGCACACCGGGCGGAGAAGGGTCTTTCATCATCGGTCTGGTGATGATGTGTTCGGGGTTTTATTTACTATTGCGGTCCATTGATGTCAGCAATAGCTTCACCATGGGCACCAGCCTTTATCAAATGCCTATGATGGGTTACACGGCTTCAATCACTGGCGGTATGTTGTTAATCCCGTTTGTGTTTGGCATTGGGATGATTTTTTATAATGCAAAGAATGTTATCGGCTGGGTGCTGGCGGTAGGCGCGGTCAGCGCGATGATCGTTGGCGTGTTGGCGGGTTTGCGCTTTTCACTGCACAGTATGTCGCTATTTGATCTTTTGACCATTTTAGTACTCGCCATTGGCGGATTGGGTTTGTTCCTCAGTTCGATGCGAAATTAGCTAACGTAATAAGCTGATATTTTTGATTTTTCAGCCTACTTCACGGTGACTGGAAACTCGACGTGGCTCGCCGGGGCAACCCCCTGCTCCCAAGGGCGGCGATAGTCCAAGCGCAAAGTTTCTGTTCCAGTTTTCTTGGCTCGGAAGGTCCAACGTTCGACTCCGCCACTGCCGACCATGCCCTGAGCCTTCTTATCAGGGGTGTAAACCGGCTTCCCCTCTTGGGCGATTATATTGGTGTTTTTGCCATCAAACACCCAACTATAGCCTGTTGTCGGATTGGAACCCAAACTTAACACCAGTTTTTGACCGACTTGCAATTCGATGCTGCGACCACTATCGGTGTCGTTGGCAATCAACGGTTTCGCATTCGCTAAGCAAGCCGTTGATAATGTGGCAATCAACAACATTGAGACATAAATGGGTTTCATAATCGAATTTCCTGCTTAAAGCCAAGCATTAAGTGCTGCGGTATTTGCGAAATTGGGTAATATTTCACTGAAACCACTACCATAACCCTATAAACTATTCTCACAGTTTCCGGTTTTGATCCAAACAGGTTTTTATCGCAAACAAAATGTTGTGTGAACTAATTTGTGGTTTTGGGTTTGTCCGAAAGAAGTATTGCGTCCTTCCTCCAAACTGACTTTATACCCCCTTCTAGGACGGAAGGGGGTTTTTTAATTGCTAATTGGATGTTCCAAAACTTTAGTTGGGGCTGATGGGGATGCAGGAATGGACTGAGTAGCTTTACTTGGAAAACCTGGAGGGGGATCAAGAATCATAATTAACCCCATGACTATCACAAAGACAGTGATGGCTGAACCTAACGCTCCTATTCGTGCGGCGATCTTTCCCCTTCCCTGCTTGATATGCCAAGCCGATGTCCTTTTCCAAGCAAATACCATTGCCACCAGTAAAAAAATCAATTCGAGTACATGTTGCATCGGAGGCTTAAGCAAAAGGATTGCGCAAAATAATGGTCTCGTTTCGATCCGGGCCGGTGGAAAGAATGTCCACGGGAACTCCAACTAATTCTTCAATCCGTTTGATGTATGCTTTGGCATTGGCTGGCAGTTTTTCGTAATCCGTGATGCCCTGTGTATTTTCAGACCAACCGGGCAAATCTTCGATGATAGGTTGGCAATGGGAATATTTTTCAGCCCCAACCGGCACGGTATTAACCCGTTTGCCATCCACCATATAACCTGTGCATATGCCAAGCTGTTCAAGACCGTCAAGCACATCCAACTTGGTTAGGCACATGCCGCTAAGGCTGTTCAAGCGGGCTGATTTTTTCATTAATACTGCATCGAACCATCCGCATCGTCGCGCCCTTCCCGTTGTCGCACCAAACTCAGCGCCACGACTTGACAAATGCCCGCCTATTTCGTCAGCCAGTTCGGTTGGAAACGGACCATTGCCAACACGGGTGGAATAGGCTTTAGTAATGCCAAGCACGTAATCGAAATCCAACAAGCCTACTCCAGTGCCGCAAGCAGCCCCGCCGGATGTGGTATTGGAAGATGTCACAAAAGGATAGGTTCCATGGTCGATGTCGAGCATGGCCCCTTGGGCACCTTCAAACAATACATGTTTGCCTTCATCCCTATACGTGTAAAGCAACTCCGAGACATCCCCGAGCATGGGCTTAATCTGCTCGCCAAGCGCCAAAGTTTCAGCTAAAGTTTTTTGGAAATCAAGCGCTTGCACTTTAAAGTAATGAGTAAGAATATAATTATGGTAGTCCAACAACTCCTTGAGTCGTTCGGCAAAAAAGGCCGGGTTTGACAAATCGCCAGCCCTCACGCCGCGACGAGCCACTTTATCCTCATAGGCTGGGCCGATCCCCCTGCCTGTCGTCCCGATTGCTTTGTTTCCTCTAGCCTTTTCCCTTGCCGCATCTAAAGAGACATGCACGGGCAAAATCAATGCACATGCCTCGCTAATGAGTAAACGGTCGCGAACTGGAATTCCCGCCTGCTCTAATAATTCAATTTCTTCCAATAGGGCTTGTGGAGACAGAACGACACCGTTACCGATGGCGCAAAGTTTGCCGTCATGCAGTATACCCGAAGGAATCAAGTGTAGAACTGTTTTATTGCCGTCGATCACTAGCGTATGACCGGCATTATGCCCACCTTGAAACCGAACCACGGCATCAGCCTGTTCTGTGAGCAAATCAACTAGCTTGCCTTTGCCCTCATCTCCCCATTGAGTGCCAATAACGACTATGTTTTTACCCATGTTGTTTATTCCAATTCAGCAGAATTTATTATTTTCTTCATCGGTTACGTTTGCCACCGGGAAAAGTTCCCACCCACCTGTACGCTTGATCAACTCGAAACGGCAACCCATATCCGCAGCGGTTGCTGTTTGACCCTTCAATTCCATTATTACTCTCCAACCCTCGGCCCGTAAAGTATTGATTTTTTCGTTTAGACTTTTATCGTCCTCGCTAGGGGCGAAGACCAAGCGTTCCGCAAACATTATGGGACAGTCACCCGCCAGCCTAGACAATACCTTTAAATCGGCGCTGAACCCAGTGGCGGGTCTAGCTTGACCAAAAGGTTTGCCAATTCCATCGTAGCGACCTCCTCGCGCAAGCTCACGCCCATAGCCTTCTGCAAAGGCGGCAAACACCACGCCACGGTGGTAGTGGTATCCGCGCAATTCAGCCAAATCGAAATGAATGGGTAAGTTAGGGAATCCTGCGTACAAGTATTGTGCGATCATTTCCAAATCAGCCAGCGAATCAAGCACCAATGCGTTTGCCCCAGCCAGTTTGCTGTATGCTTCGCCGATGACGCTAGCGTCACCATGCAATTCAATCAACGCGGACAACATTGCTGAACAATCGGGATCAACCGGATTTACAGCAAAAAAATCGCTCAAGTCGGATGCAGACTTGCGTTGCAAAATGTCAAAAAGATCACTTTCTTGTCTCGCATTCAATGCCGCCTGCCCCACTAAGCCGCGGTAGATGCCTACATGCCCAAGATCCAAGTGGATATTATGTAATCCAGCAAGAGAAATCATCTCTAACATTAGCCTGATAACTTCCAAATCACTGGCTACCCCTGAATGCCCATACAACTCTGCCCCAACCTGAAAAGGACTGCGAGTCTTTTCCAAATGATCGGCTTGTGTGTGCAGAACCGTACCCAGATAACACAAGCGTGTAGGGACATCAGGACGACTATTGCGGGCATCAATTCGGGCAACTTGGGGTGTCATATCGGCACGCACCCCCATCAATCTACCCGATATTTGGTCAATGAGTTTAAATGTTTGCAAATCCAAATCATGACCTGTGCCTATCAATAACGACTCAATGTACTCAATCATTGGAGTCATCACTTGGCTATAACCCCAAGACTCGAAAATATCCAACACAGCCCTGCGCAATGCTTCCAAGCGCCTTGCCTCGACGGGTAAAACCTCTTCTATACCCTCGGGTAGCAACCAACGATCATCCGGCAACATACTTTACTTCGACTGCTTGAAATACTGGAAAAACTCAGAGTCCGGCTCCACCACGATAGTATCGCCTTCTTTTTTGAACGCTTGCTTGTAAGCAGTAAGGCTTCGATAAAATGAAAAGAAATTTTTGTCTTTACCGTAGGCTAGTGCGTAAATTTCGGCGGCAGTCGCATCACCTTCGCCACGCTTTAATTCGGCATCCCGATAAGCGTCGCCAAGTATCACCTCACGTTGGCGGTCTGCATCAGCTCGAATCCGTTCGGCCATTTCTGCGCCCCTGGAACGGAAGTCCCGGGCAACACGAGCCCGTTCGGACTCCATTCGGCGGAACACCGAACTGCTAACTTCACTGGGCAATTCCACCCGCATGATTCGAACGTCCACAATGTCTATCCCCAGCTTTTCGGCTGACGGGTTGGCAGACTCAATTAAAATATCGCGGATCTGATCACGCTCAGACGAAACCACTTCCCGAATGGTGCGTTTGCTGAATTCGTCTTTCATGGCAGACTGGACGATCTGACCAAGTTGTATATTGGCCGTAGCCACGTCCCCTTGCACCGATGTGTAAAACTTTGCCACATCTTTAATTTTCCATTTGGCGAAATAATCAACGATGACATTCTTTTTCTCAGAAGTCAGGAAACGTTCGGGTTTGGATTCCAGCGTCAGCAACCTTGCGTCGTAAATTTTTACCTTGTTGATGAAAGGAATCTTGAAATGCAATCCAGGGGTTGAATCGGTATCCAAGATTTCACCAAGCTGAAATTTAATGGCCTTATCAGCCTGCCCTATGGTGTAGACCGACGAAACACCTAAAATTACGACTAGGAGCAATATTGCAACCACGGTCAAGGAATCTCTAGTCATTATTGGGTCCTCCCTTCACGGCCACGCACCACAGCGCCTCTTGGGGTCTTAATCACGTTGTCGGTTGAATCCTGATAGGTCTGCGCAGATTCTACATCTTTACCAGGCTCCGCCCCCAAAGTCGGCCTCTGCAATTTATCAATGGGTAAATAAATCATATTATTTCCGCCCTTCACATCCAGCAACAAGGTATTGGCCTTGTCGAAGATACCTTCCATCGTGTCCAAGTATAACCTTTGACGGGTGATTTCAGGGGCCTTTTGGTATTCTGTCAACAATTGTTCAAAACGTCCGGCTTCACCTTTTGCTTTGGCAATTATTCTGAGTTTGTAGCCTTCGGACTCCTCGGTTAAGCGGGCAGCCGCTCCCCTAGCCTTGGGAATCACTTCATTGGCATAAGCTTCAGCCTCGTTTTTCAATCTCTGCTCGTCCTCACGGGCTTTGATGGCATCCTCAAAGGCACTTTGCACTTCCTCCGGCGGTTGGGCATCCTTGATACTCACCGCCATGATTTGGATACCCGCACCATATTTATCAAGGATTTTTTGAATATCACTTTTCACTTCATCAGCAAAACCGCTTCGTCCCTCGGTTAAAACATAATCCATTGTGTTCTTGCCAATGACACCACGCACAGCGCTTTCGGTTACTCCAGCGAGAGTAAGGCGAGGGTCGCTCACGTTGAAAAGATAACTTTTTGCATCTTTGATCCGATACTGCACAGACAAACTCAAATTGATGATATTTTCGTCTTGAGTCAGCATCAATGACTCTTTGGCGAAGGATTGGGAAGTTTGCTGGCGATTATTGGCCGAACGGTAGCCCACTTCAATGAAACTTTGCTGTTCAACATTGACAATTGTATGGCTTTCAATCGGCACAGGAAAACGCCAATGCGGCCCAGGCTGCGTGGTTTCCATGTATTTGCCGAAACGCGTCACCACCCCCCGGTTACCTTCATCGACGATGTAGATACCCGTCAAAGCCCAAATCACAAAGGGAATGCCAATCAACAAAAGCAAAGTTTTTTTCGGATCGCCGCCAGTGTCGCCACCGCTGCCACCAAACAAACCTCCTAGCTTTTCCTGCAAAGAACGCATCACTTCTTCCAGATCAGGAGGGGTCTCCTGCTGATCCCGCCCACTCCAAGGGTCTTTTTTGTTACCGCCCGGTTCATTCCAGGACATTGAATGACTCCTGATTGTTGTTCAAACGCGATGTAGTATTCTGACGAACACGGATAATAAAGACAGCCATTAGGGTGAATTTATCCTTAAAATTTTATTTGTTGCTCTGTTGCTTCCAAGCTTTCAACATTATCGGCAATCCAAAACCTGTCCAGTTCCCTTAAATGACGCTCATCTTTGGTAGCCAACTCCACTTGCATCGTCCAACCACCAGTTTCATCGGCCTCATCTTTCAATACCTTAGCGAACTCATAAACACGGGCACGCAAGGCACCTTCGGATGACGACAACTGAATGGCATGCCGCTTAATCTCTCCACTCAATCGCTCTATGATAGCTTGATCAAGCAGATCGATACCCTCGCCTGTTATGGCGGATAGCCAAATTTTGGCAATTTTCCCTTCTCCGTCACACTCCAACCTTGCGCTTGCATTTTCAACCAAATCCAATTTGTTATAAATTTGGATTCGGGGAATCTGACCCGCCCCAATCTCGACGAGGACTTCCTCGACTTGCGCGATAGTATCGTCGATCCGCTCATCGCTGGCATCAATCATATGCAACAGCAAATCAGCATCGCTTGCTTCGCTCAAGGTAGACCGAAAAGCGGCCACTAGTTCGTGAGGCAGGTGACGAATAAAACCCACCGTATCGGCCATGACCACTGACATTTGACTGGCAACCTGATAGCGCCTAAGGGTAGGGTCAAGCGTTGCGAAGAGTTGATCGGCCACGTAAACATCTGCAAGGGTTAATTTTTTAAATAAGGTGGATTTTCCCGCATTCGTATAACCCACCAAACCAACCACAGGAACATCTGCCCGCTTTCTCGCATTTCGTCCCTGCTCACGTTGCTGTTCGACTTTTTCCAAACGCTTCTGGATCATTCGAATGCGGTTTTCCAACAATCGCCTATCGGTTTCTAGCTGTGTTTCACCCGGCCCCCCCCGCAAACCAATACCCCCTTTTTGGCGTTCCAAGTGAGTCCAGCCTCGCACCAGACGGGTTGACATATGGCGAAGTTGAGCCAATTCCACTTGAAGCTTACCTTCAAAGGTTCGGGCCCGCTGTGCAAAGATATCCAATATCAGCCCTGTTCTATCGACCACCCTTGTTGAAAGGGCCTTTTCCAGATTCCGCTCTTGGCTAGGCGACAACATGTTGTTGAACAAGACAAGTTCAGCTTCATGCTCGGCAATAGCCAAGGATAGTTCTTCTAGTTTACCTTTGCCAATGTAATAACGTGGATCAGGGGATTGCCGCTTGCCAGAAACGACAGCCAATGGCAAAGCCCCCGCAGAAATCGCAAGTTCACGAAGCTCACCAAGATCTTCCGATTCGCCTGTGGTTTGCATATGAACCAAAACAGTGCGCTCACCAGAGCCGGGACGGTCAAACAAATGACTATACCGTCAAAGGTATACCGAGGATCGGCATGAGACTGATAGAGACAGAGATGTGCAGACTATTCCTCGTCTTCAGGTAATTCAGACATGCTGGGCACACGTACCTGCCGAGCAGGCACGATTGTGGATATGGCGTGCTTGTAAACCATCTGGCTGACGGTATTTTTTAGCATTATTACATATTGATCGAAAGAATCGATCTTACCTTGTAATTTGATGCCGTTGACCAGATAAATGGACACCGCCACATGTTCTTTTCTTAATGCATTTAAAAAAGGATCTTGCAGGTTTTGCCCTTTCGACATCATCATGCTCCATATTGTAATTGTTAGCGTGGCTCGCCAGGTTGACTAGACTTAGAGCGTATTAAAACAGATAATTCCCACTTTCGCCAGATATGGAAATTAAACAATATGATTACCCACTCAATCTTTCCTAGCGGCGCGCCTTATGCGCATTTTACACACTGCCCGCGCTGCGGAAAAGCATCCCTTGGTAAAATCGAAAATCGGGCCATACAATGCACTGAATGCGATTTCATATTTTACTTCAATTGCGCGTCATCAACCGCCGCCTTCATTTTTCACCAAGACAAGCTTTTAATGGGCATACGAGGGAAGGACCCACAAAAGGGGATGCTTGACTTCCCGGGCGGTTTTATTGAATTTGACGAGACTGCGGAACAAGCACTGGCAAGGGAAGTTGAAGAGGAGTTGAACATAAAAATATCGTCTGCAACTTATTTGACCTCCGTACCCAATGATTACATTTATGCGGACGTTCTTTATAAAACAACCGACTTGTATTTCATTTGTGGCGTGGAAGATATTTCAAACCTTAAGGCAATGGATGATGTGGCTGGCTTTCGATTGGCATTGCCCGAGGAGATTGATCCGCAGTGCCTAGCTTTTGAATCTGGAAAAAAAGCCTTACAATGCTTGCTGGAGTATTTAAACTCCCATGTCAAATAGTTGCCTCGCCAATCATTTGATGCGTTGGTAGCGCCAAAACAATCTATTTCCACACCATCCTCCATCAAAAAGCAGAACATAATCGGCAATATGCCATCAAACATCCTTCTGTCTAATCGTCAACACATCACAATCCGCGTGGTGTACGACGCTAGATGCCGTAGAGCCTAATAAAATGCCAAGGCCATGCCGCCCATGAGTACCAATAATGATCAGGTCAATGTTCTGCTCTTTGGCGACGCGGACAATTTCCCTGCTAGGGCTACCCGTTTCAAAATATTGCTTTTCCTTGGGGACGTCCAAAGTACTTGACAACTTTTCCAATTTCCCCTCGGCAATCTCCTGCATTTGTTCAGCAAGATCATAGTCCGGCGCTAAAATCTCATCATAGCTTGGATCAAGCATGGGCATCAGTTCAAACACATGCAGTAGATTCAATTCCGCTCCAAAACCGTTGACAATTTCCATCGCCTTATTCGCAAGTAGACTACTGAATTCAGATAAATCAGTCGCCAGAAGAACTTTTCGATAGCTAGCCATGACATTTCTCTCAATTCAAAAGTTTTTCAATATCCAGACTATAAACCGCACAAAACCTTAAGGGAATTAAGCGCAACTTTAATCCAGACCCGATAAGTCATCTCATATCCACATCATAAGAAATCTTGAATTTTATTCGCAAAATATTCATGTAATACTGATGCTGACTGAGTGAAGCTTGCAGAATCCTCCATTTCTGCTGAGGGTTAGCTCCGCTGATCTCCTCCTCTTTGGCGGCCATTGTGGCCGCTTTTTTTTGTCAGTCGGGCATAAAAATGCCCGCTCTATGGCGGGCAAATATTTTTTATTATTAATGGTCATTGTATCGCATAGAGAAACAGTCGATACAAAGCGCGTAGCTTTATTGTTGAAATTGTTGTTTGCGCCTACGCGAACTCTCCTCCTCTTTGACGACTCTATAATCGAGCTTCGTCCCTGAAACTGCTCGGAAGTCTAAAGAAAAAATAAAAACTGTCCAGCTTTTAGTGGAAAAAAATTTATTTTTGGCTGGACACAAAATTTAATCATTGTAGATCATAATCTTGCGTAAGCCATCTAAATTTTCGCAGTATATTACTTGGTTGTTATCCGTAAACAATGCATTTCCTTACCAATCATGCTTAGACACAATCGGGTATGCTTTATAGTCTAGTTGAGGCGGGAGGCGAATAAATCATGAAACCTGACTCGGTGTGCAATGTTTCCATGTAACAAATTTCATTTTGGATAGCGAAAAACCATGAACTCTGTCCGCAAGACAATTCTTTTAGGGCTTCTTTGCCTCATGTATGCCACCGGCATTGACGCGAACACTAAAAAATCAACGAGACTTGAAAAACCTTCCCTAGTTGAATCTCCCAAACCCATTCAAAGCATACCCGATAAGCTATCCATTGCCTTTCTAAGCCAAGAAAAAAGCTATTCGCCAGTTTTGCCTTACTTCCTTTCCCCATCCGGGGACGCAGGGCTGCAAGGGGCATTGCTAGGCATAGCTGACAACAACACGACTGGGAAATTCACCGGCCAAAGCTATCAACTTAAAACAACCCAATTGCCCTCCGATGGCGACGTGAATGGCGCATTCAAACAATTAGTGGCGGAAGGCATTCGCCATTTCATCATCAATTTGCCGATAGAAAACCTAACTAGCCTGGCAAAGTTGCCGGAAGCCAGTCAGGTTTTAATCTACGACGTAGGCAGCAGTGACGATAGGTTACGCGGAGAAGATTGCTCAGCCAACCTCCTCCACCTTCTGCCAAGCCGGGCGATGCGGACTGATGCGCTGATGCAGTATTTGAGCAAGAAACGTTGGCAGAAAATCTTTTTGGTGACTGGTTCCGATGAAGCCGACAAAATGTATGCCAGCGCCGTCAAACGTTCGGCTCAGCGCTTTGGAGTGAAAATCGTCGCTGAAAAACTTTGGCAATTCAGTATTGATGACCACCGCACACCGGAATCTGAAATTCCTGTTTTTACCCAAGGCGTGGATTACGATGTGTTGCTGATTGCTGATGAGTCAGGCATTTTTGGTGATTTATTGCCGTTCCGAACATGGCAAGCGCGCCCAGTTGCCGGGACACAAGGCTTGGTTCCCACGGCTTGGCATTTTACTCACGAATCATGGGGGGCATTGCAATTGCAGAAACGCTTCCGGGATCAAGCCAAGCGATGGATGTCGGAACAGGACTATGCCGCTTGGCTGGCTGTCCGCGCCATCGGCGAATCGGCCTCAAGGGTAAAATCCACTGATTTTGATAAAATAAAGGGGTTTATGCTCAGCGGAGAGTTCGCACTGGCTGGTTTCAAGGGAGTTCCACTTTCGTTTCGGCCTTGGGACCATCAATTACGCCAGCCTGTTTTATTGTCCACTGACCGCTCACTGGTGGCAGTCGCACCCATTGAAGGTTTTTTGCATCAGAAGAATGAGTTGGATACTTTGGGTTACGACCAGCAGGAAAGCCAGTGCCATATCAACAATTAAGAGAAGGTAATATGCATAGCGACATAGCAAAACATCTCAATTTTTTTCGTACTGAAGTAAAAAATCTTTACTCTGAAATTAAGGCGTGGGTTTCAGAAACCAATCTCAGATGCGAGGAATCAACTATTACAATAAATGAAAAAAACAGCGGTGAATATCAGATAAACAGACTTACTCTGTTAACAAAAGAGGAATCAACGAAAATTGCCGAAATAGAACCTATAGGTGCTTGGGTAATTGGTGCTAATGGCAGAATTGACATAAAGGGTATACATGATCGAATAATTATTGTGCATTTGAACGAAGGAGAACCAAGTATAAACTCCACTATCATACATGCCATAAGCCATTCCGAAACACACAAACGACCTTTCTTTAAGGGCATAGATGAAGATGGCTGGTATTGGATTGAACATAAGTTAAGCAGCAAAGGACACAAGCTGACTGCCGAACTGTTTTTTGACATTCTTTCCGACATTTCTGATTATGAGTGCCAGTGACGATATTGAGGCTATTTGGCGCATCTACCAAACAACCCTAGATTGCTTCAAGGTAGCAAGCAGAAGCATATCCCGAAATGATCTCCGCTTATTGAATAAGACTGAATTCATCGAATATACGGAGGATGAAGCGAGTAAAAAAATTAAAATCTGCCAAAATGATGCCGATGATTTTGTCATTGTATCTTTATGGGCAAGTTTTGAGAGAAGCTTATTTTTATATCTCACAACTGATATTGTTAACCTTCAGTCAAAGCTGTTTACCGAGAGAGTCGCAGATCATATTGAAAGATTGAAGTTGAGTGATGTGTTAGATTCTTTCAAAAAAGTTGGCATTGACTCCAATTTAATTGGACAGGCAAAACAAATTTATGACTACAGAAACTGGATCGCTCATCGCAATGCCAAAAAAACACCATCCGCAAATGTCACGCCGGACATGGCTTACGCGACCTTAAAAGAAATTACACGTCAATTGGACGGAATTATTTCTTTATCTGATGAATAATAAATTCAAGTCGAACATAATGAAAAAACTCTCAATATCGGCACTATTCCTTGCAAGCATCTTCTGCACATCAACCCATGCCGACACCCTCTACATCACCCTAGAGAAAGACAATGCCCTAGCCGTTGTTGACGGAAACACCGGCAAACTGACTAAAACCGTCAAGATCGGCAAACGCCCGCGTGGCATCGTCTTAAGCAAAGATCAAAAACAACTTTACGTCGCTACCAGTGACGACAATACGATACTCATCATCGATACGGCAACGCTGAAACCGGTTGGCAAGCTCCCGTCTGACAAAGACCCGGAAACCTTTGCTATGGACCCAGCAGGGGAGTTTCTTTATGTCTCCAACGAGGATGATAACCTAGTCACCGTTATCGACATCGCCAAACGTAAAGCCATCAAACAAATCCCAGTCGGCGTCGAACCGGAAGGGATTGCAGTCAGTCCAGACGGGAAATGGGTGGTTAGTACGAGCGAAACTACGAACATGGCCCACTGGATCGACCGGGAAAAGCTGGAAATCGTAGACAATACCTTAGTCGATCCTCGCCCAAGATCGGCGGCTTTTACCGCCGATGGCAAACAATTGTGGATTAGTTCGGAAATCGCAGGCAATGTTTCAGTGTTCGACGTGGACTCCAAGCAGTTGATGAAGAAAATAAGCTTTAAAATACCCGCTGTCACTCAAGAGAAAATACAGCCAGTGGGAATCCGCATCGACAAAGCCCGTCGCCATGCCTACGTGGCCCTGGGACCAGCCAACCGTGTCGCCGTGATAGACGCTCAGAAGCTTGAAGTGACCGATTATTTTTTGGTTGGGCAGCGGGTTTGGAATGTTGAGTTTTCCCCTGACGAAAAAAAGCTTTATACTGCCAACGGTGTCAGCAATGACGTTTCCATAATTGATTTAGAAAATCATAAAGTGTTGAAATCCATACCCGTTGGTCAGTACCCTTGGGGGGTTGCGGTCAAACCATGATCCAATCAATTGCCCCAGTTTTGAGTGTGCAAAACATCTCTCTCGCCTACGGTGAAAAGCTCGCCTTGGACAATGTCAGTTTTTCGGTGCATTCAGGGGAGTGCCGAATTTTGCTAGGCCCAAACGGTGCGGGCAAGTCCAGTTTATTTTCTCTCATTACCCGGCTCTATGACACCCGGCAAGGTTCCATTGACATTGCCGGACTGAACCTTAAACGTCATTCCAGCAAGGCATTGGGCAGACTTGGCGTAGTATTCCAACAACCCACCTTGGACATGGACTTAAGCGTCGAAAGAAATTTGTTTTATCATGCTGATCTGCATGGATTAGGTCGCAAACAAGCAAAAGATAGAATCCAAGAAGAACTGGAAAGGCAAGCCATGTTTGAACGCCGTCATGAAAAAGTGCGCCAATTAAACGGCGGTCACCGCCGACGAGTGGAAATTGCCCGGGCACTTCTGCACAAACCTGACTTGCTGCTACTGGATGAGCCGACCGTCGGCTTGGACATGCCCAGCCGAAAGGCCATCGTCGAATATGTTCATCAACTCACGGCTGACCATAAAATTGCCGTATTATGGGCTACCCACCTTGTCGATGAAATTTTTGAAACCGACCAACTCATCGTTTTGCATAAGGGAACCATCCGTTTTCAGGGTTCGGTGCCGCAATTACTGGATACTACCGCAACATCCAGCGTCGCCAGTGCTTTCCAGCATTTGACCAAGGAGGTAAGATGAACCTGTTGCACTATTTGCGCGCCTTGCGTGGCATCGCAACACGTGAACTGTTGCGGTTTGTCCACCAGCGTGAGCGTTTCATCTCCGCCTTGGTTCGCCCCTTGGTTTGGCTGTTTATCTTTGCGGCCGGCTTTCGTTCAACCCTAGGTCTCTCCCCCATACCCCCTTATGAAACCTATATTCTTTACGAGGAATACATTACGCCGGGGTTAATTGGGATGATACAGCTTTTCAACGGGATGCAAAGTTCACTTTCCATGGTCTATGACCGTGAAATGGGCAATATGAGGACTTTGTTAATCAGCCCATTGCCACGTTGGTTTCTGCTGGTAGCCAAGTTGCTGGCAGGAACTTTGGTGTCGATACTGCAAGCCTATGCCTTCCTGCTGGTCGCTTGGGTTTATGATGTGCGTACCCCGCTTGAAGGTTATTTGGATCTGCTGCCGGCCTTATTGCTCTCCGGCCTGATGCTCGGTGCATTAGGCTTGCTATTGTCTTCATTTATCGAACAATTGGAAAATTTCGCCGGTGTGATGAATTTTGTCATATTCCCCATGTTTTTCATGTCCACTGCGCTTTATCCATTGTGGAAATTGCAAGAGTCCAGCGATTTGCTGCACACCTTGGCGGAATACAATCCTTTCTCTCAAGCGGTGGAATTGATACGCTTTGCATTGTATGGGCAATTCAACATTTATGCGTGTGTTTACACGCTTTCCTCGTTGATCCTATTTCTGAGTGCGGCGGTCATCGGTTACAATCCCTCAAAAGGCATGATGCAAAAAAAAGGCGGAAAACAATAAATGACTACTCAAACATGGTTGGTGACAGGCGGTGCCGGCTTCATAGGCGGCAATTTTGTGCTAAGACAAATGCAAAAAGAGACTATCCAAATCGTCAACTTGGATGCTCTGACCTATGCCGGCAATTTAGACACTTTGGATTGCGTTAAAGACCATCCAGGGCATGTCTTTGTACTAGGCGACATCGGTGACCGTTGTCTCGTGGATTATCTGCTGAATCGGTATGAACCCAATGCGGTGATCAATTTCGCAGCAGAAAGCCACGTGGATCGGTCCATTGATGCCCCGGAAACATTCATCCAAACCAATGTGCTAGGCACATTCCAATTATTGGATGCATCGCATAAGTATTGGAAATCCTTGCAGGAAGACCGGGCCAATAAATTTCGTTTCCTGCATGTTTCCACTGACGAGGTTTATGGGAGTTTGGGTGAAACGGGCAAATTCACCGAAACCACGAGATATCAACCGAACTCACCCTATTCAGCATCTAAAGCCGGTTCCGACCATCTTGTTCGGGCTTATTACCACACCTTTGGGATGCCGGTATTGACCACCAATTGCTCCAATAACTATGGTCCTTATCAATTTCCAGAAAAGCTAATCCCGCTGATCATCCATAATGCGGTCAACGGCAAACCCTTACCCATTTACGGCAAAGGAACCAATGTTCGCGACTGGCTGTTTGTCGAAGACCACTGCCGTGCCATTGAATTCGCTTTAGAAAAAGGGGTTCCTGGCGAAGTATATAACGTCGGCGGCAACAATGAAAAAACCAACTTGGAAGTCGTACACACCATCTGCGACCTGCTTGATGAATTACTTCCCGACTCGCCTAACCGACCCCACCGTAATTTGATTACCTTCGTGACGGACCGTCCCGGACATGACCAACGTTATGCCATTGATGCCTCCAAAATCAACCAGCAATTGGGCTGGGAACCGCTGGAAACCTTTGAAACGGGACTGCGGAAGACAGTGCAGTGGTATCTAAAACATCAAGATTGGGTAGAGCGTGTGATGGACGGGAGCTATTTAGGGGAAAGACTGGGCTTAGAAGACGGAGAATATTGAGTCATGACGACGAAAATCAAAGGCATCATTCTCGCTGGTGGCTCTGGAACTCGTTTGCATCCATTAACCTATGTCGTCAGCAAGCAATTACTGCCCATCTACGACAAACCGATGATCTACTATCCATTGTCGGTTTTAATGCTGGCGGGTATCCGAGAGGTTTTAATTATCACCACTCACCATGATTCTGCTTTGTTCCACAGTTTGCTGGGCGACGGAAGTGCTTGGGGTATGAGCATTGAATATGCCGTGCAACCCAATCCTGAAGGTTTGGCCCAAGCATTTGTCATTGGGGAACAATTCATCGGAAATGACCGAAGCTGCCTAATTTTGGGTGACAATATTTTCTACGGTCACGGATTCCAACATTACCTGCACAATGCCATCAAACAAGATCAGGGCGCCACTGTCTTTGGCTATTGGGTAAGCGACCCGGAACGTTACGGGGTTGCCGAATTCGATGAAACCGGGGAAGTCACCGGATTGGTCGAAAAGCCGAAACACCCAAAATCCAATTATGCCATCACTGGCCTGTATTTCTATGACAACCAAGTGGTGGATATGGCAAAAAACCTCAAGCCTTCCCCCCGTGGAGAATTGGAAATCACCGACATCAACAGCATTTATCTTAAGCAGCGCCAATTGCGTGTGGAAAAGCTGGGCCGTGGCATTGCTTGGCTGGACACCGGTACGCATGATTCGTTAATGCAAGCCTCCAACTTCATCCAGACGATTGAAGAAAGGCAAGGCTTAAAGATCGCTTGCCCCGAGGAAATCGCTTGGAGCCAAGGCTGGATCAATAACGAACAACTCGAACAACTGGCAACCCAACTTAAGAAAAGCCAATATGGGGAATATCTGTCAAGACTGCCACTGATAGGAAAACACTGATGAAAATCGAACCGACACATCTTCCGGGTGTTTTGTTGATTGAACCCGACGTATTCGGAGATCACAGGGGGTATTTCCAAGAAAGTTGGAATCGGCGTAAATATGCCGAATTCGGCTTGAACGTGGACTTTGTCCAAGACAATCTATCATTCTCCCGAAGGGGGATTCTGCGTGGATTGCATTTCCAAAACCCAAACCCACAGGGCAAGCTTGTGCAAGCCCTGCAAGGTGAAGTTTTTGATGTTGCGGTGGACATCCGCAAGGGATCGCCGTCATTCGGAAAATGGTTTGGAACCGTGCTATCGGCGGAAAACCATCTACAAATGTATGTGCCGGAAGGCTTCGCCCATGGTTTTTGCGTACTCAGCGAAACCGCCCTGTTTGCCTACAAATGCACCGAATATTACAGCCCCCAAAGCGAACATAGCTTGCGCTTTGACGACCCTGACATCGGTATCAAATGGCCTTTGGAAGAATCCCCCAGCCTGTCTGCCAAGGACGCAAATGCCAGGTTACTGAAGGATTTCCCTGAAGATTTATTACCCCTTTATCCTACCCTATGAAAATATTAGTGACCGGCCGCATCGGCCAAGTGGCATGGGAACTTCGCCGTACCCTAGCCTGTTTTGGGGAGGTCGTCGCGTTGGAACTCGGCTCGACTCCTTTGAGCTTGGATTTGTCTGACGCGAACTCCATCCGCGAAGTCGTCCAAACCGTCAAACCCAATCTGATCGTCAATGCCGCCGCCTACACTGCCGTCGATAAATCGGAACAAGACCAAGCATTGGCCTATGCCGTGAACGCCTCGGCCCTAGGTTTTCTAGCTGAGGAAGCCAAGAAGCTAGGGGCGGGCATCATCCACTACTCCACCGACTATGTGTTTCCCGGCAACGCCACCCGACCCTATGGTGAGGACGACCCTACTGGTCCACAGGGCATTTACGGAGCCAGCAAACTAGCCGGTGAACAAGCGCTGGCGGATAGTGGCATCCCCTATTACACTTTGCGCACGGCCTGGGTTTACGGCAACCGGGGCGGCAACTTCTTGTTGACCATGCTCAAGCTCATGCGCGAGCGCGAACTGCTCCGCGTCGTCAACGATCAACTCGGTTCACCCACCTGGAGCCGAATGATTGCCGAAGCCACCGCGCTCATCGTCGCCCAATCCTTGGACAATGGACATTTCGCGCCGGGAGACCGAAGCGGAACCTACCACCTGACCTGTGGCGGACATACCTCGTGGTTTGAGTTTGCCTCTGCCATCCGCGAAGTCGGCATAGCCAATGGCTTGTTAGCTGAAACTTGCGCCCGTGTCGAGGGCATACCCAGCAGTGAATACCCCACCCCCGCAAAACGACCGGCTTATTCGGTGCTGAACAACAGCAAGTTGGACTCGGTATTTGGATTAAAATTGCCGGATTGGCGAGAAGCGTTGGAGCTTTGTGCGGCAGAGGCGGTGAAGTAATTTATATTTTACGCCCTCTGCCCACGGGCATTCTTACACTTGGAGTGCAAGGCTTGCCTTGCATTCATACGCTCGGAGTGCAAGGCTTGCCTTGCTGGAATTGACATGCTTTGGGAACCCTCGCAAGGCAAGCCTTGCACTCCAGTCTGAGGGTTTGTCAAAGCAAGCCCTTCGGCTTCGCTCAGGACAGGCTTTGACGCTGCAAAAAAAATCGCGAGCCGCTACGCGGCTAGAGAAGAGCAGAGAAAAGCCAGAGATCAGAGAAGAGCCAGAGCGCAGAGACTACAAGAATGGGGACACCACAATGCGGAACCCGAAGTAGCTGAAGCGGGTGCCGGGATCGTAGTTGTTGCGGAAGGCGCAGCGGACGAAGTCCAGATCGAAGTCGAACGCGCCGCCGCGCAACACCCTCGACCCCGCCGCCCGCAGGTCTTCTCGCTGCTGACATTGGTCGCCCGGTTCCGGGTAGGGATAATCAGCCCACAAACTGCGAGTCCATTCCCAGACATTGCCAGCCATGTCCAGACACCCATAGGGACTCGCCCCTTCGGGGAAGATGCCGACGGGGGTGGTATTGTTCAAACCCAACTCTTCACAATTGCAACGAGTTGCCTCGAAGCGATCCCCCCAAGGATATTCACGCTGGTCTTGATCGCCACGAGCGGCTTTTTCCCATTCGGCTTCGCTAGGCAACGTAATCGGCTTGCCAGTGACTTTGCCCAACCAAGCGCAATAATCCAGCGCATCCTGCCAACTGACATAAACCACTGGATGGCTTTCCA
>CAIWDB010000203.1 GCA_903911305.1 uncultured Methylococcaceae bacterium
CGCTTCCCTGCCCTGCCGGTCATCGTATTTCCAGTCAAGGTGCAAGGCAACGAAGCCAAACACGAGATTGCCCGAGCCATCGCCTTGGCCGACCGTTTAAAACTTTGCGATGCTTTGATCTTGGCCCGTGGTGGTGGTTCGTTGGAAGATTTATGGACTTTCAACGAGGAAATCGTCGCGAGGGCAATGGCGGCTTGTTCGATTCCCATTGTGAGCGGAGTGGGTCATGAAACGGACTTGACCATCGCCGATATGGTCGCAGACCTACGCGCACCCACGCCCACAGCCGCTGCCGAAGCCATCAGCCCTGATTCTGGCGAATGGTTGGGGCGTTTTATTCGCTTGGAATCCCGATTTCAGCAACACATCAGTCTTAAATTGCGCCACGAAGCTCAATCTTTGAGCCATTTGTTGAAACGCTTGCAACAATCCCATCCCGAAAAGCAAATGCAACGCAATGCGCAGCGTTTGGACGAATTGGAGTTGAGGCTTAACCGAGCCGCCTTATCAGGGATTGCCAGACGAGAAACCAAGCTGCAAACGATCATCGCAAAGCTTAACAGCCATCATCCTGTCCAGCGCATACAACTATTGGAAACCCGCCGAGAGGGTTTGCAGCTTAGATTGTCAGCCACCATCGCCAGACTTTTGGAACGGCGGCATCAGTTGCTCAAGGCCAGTGGTGAAAAACTCCATGCCGTCAGCCCGTTGGCAACCTTGGAACGCGGCTATGCCATTGCCAGCAAGCAACAGGACGGAAAAATCCTGCTTAAAATTGATGATGTGCAAATGGGAGAGTCAGTGACAATCCGCCTTACCAACGGCTTTTTGATTGGGGAAGTTCAAGAAAAGCAAACTTTGCCTTAATCTTTGGGTATACCTAAAGCCTGTTAAAATGGTAAAATGGATTTTTTTATGGAGATATACGTGCTGGACAGTTAGCTTTTGAGGACGATGGGCGAAATTGCCGCCAATGATAAGGTAAACTCGCTTACAATTAAACTATAAAAACTGTCAGGCCGTTTGTACGCCATGATCAAAGTATTACTAGTTGATGATCATGAGCTTGTCCGTACTGGCATCCAGTCTTTATTGGCCGGGCAAGACGACATCAATGTAATCGGTGAAGCGGGAACAGGCGAAGAGGCAATCAAGCTGGTTGACTCGCTTAGACCTGATGTTGTGCTGATGGACATCAACATGCCGGGAATAGGCGGAATGGAAGCCAGCCACAAAATAAACCAGAAAAACCAAAATGTTAAGATTATCATCTTGACTGTGTTAAACGATGGACCGGTACCACAGCAAATGTTAAACGATGGTGTGCAGGGATATGTGACCAAAACTTGCTCTATCAAGGAATTGGTCGATGCGATTCAGACGGTGTATGCAGGGGGGCGTTATTTATGCCATCAAATGGCAAGCAAATTGGCCTTCTCGCATTCTGCGGGTAATAATAACTCGCCATTTGAGCAACTGTCGCGCAGGGAGGTTCAAGTAGTCATGATGACCTTGCAAGGAAAGGATTTGAATGAAATTGCTGGCAACTTAGTCATCAGCTCGAAAACAGTTAGCACTTATCGCCATCGGGTTTACGAAAAGCTAGCCGTTAAAAACGATGTTGAACTCATGCGTTTGGCATTAAAGCATAACGTTACCGTGGATTCTGTTTGACGAACAGACCTATTAACGCAAAACCTCATTTTGAAGGTTTCGAAAGATAATCCAAATATATTGTATTTGGAAATTGTATTCTGCCTCGGTGGTGAAATTGGTAGACACAAGGGACTTAAAATCCCTCGCCCTAACCAGCGTGCCGGTTCGACTCCGGCCCGAGGCACCAAACATAACAAAGGCTTGCCATTCTATTTTGGCAAGCCTTTTTTATTTTTGCGTCATTTATCGTTGCCGTTTATCGACGGCTAGGGGATGCTGCTTGCCTTAGTCTGGGTTTCAAATAGGCATTATGGCGCGTTCAAATTCGCTGAATACGCCTATCCTGAAAAATCTTGAATATAGGCATCCGTTTCCAGATGTTCGGCAATGTCAAAAGCGGTGATGGTTTGAGGCATGGCTCAGTCACATAATCGCTCTGGAAATCAGCCCACGCAAATCGGGCGGAGGATTTGAATTCAGATACTTCGCACCCGCTCGCGTCAACCGTTGCCCCCCCGGAAAAGTCTCGACTAAACCAAGACGGACAAGATATTCCCTAACCTCGACAAAATCCTGCCTTACCGTTATGCTCAAAGCCTGTGATAATGTCGCCTCTGATGCCACACCTTGCCTCTTGAGGTAATCCAAGTAACGTTTTGCCACATCGTCCAAGCCATTATGGTCAATGCCTTGGGTTTCGTAGAATGCAGCAATATTTTCACGGGTCATCAATTCGGCAACTTGACTGAGCAATGGGGTCTTACCGTCTTGTTGTTGCCAGATGCGATGGAAGAAATACGGACGCAGCACCTCGCTGAGTTGGCGTACACTCAGCCTAGGGCTGCAACGCATCCGTGCCGCAATTTCGTAACAAGCCTCTTGAGTCAGTTCGCTGCCGTCCAAGCATTGCTTGCCATGCAACCAGACAATGCCAGCCAATTCATGGAGTGTATAAGGGCGCAACCATGTCTTATTGGGTCTGCTTTGAAATGCTTCGGAAAGCTTTCCTTGATCGGTGGTTGCCAGCAAAAACACCACGCGATTGAAATCATAGAGCCTTCCATCAATAGAAGTCATTCGGCGGTCGTCCATTTGGGTCAGGCGTTTTTGTTCCTCGTTTAATTCGTTGCCATCGGAAGTTTTCACTTCCACTGCCAACAATTGGAAGGAGGAAATTGACTCCTCTTTCCACAACACCAGCAAGTCGCAATGGTCGGCAAGGCTATCCTATCCCCTCCTTAGCCAAAGTAGGTGGGAATTATTCCTTCAGATTGAGTTTATCTTAAATTAATAAGCAATTTATTTAGTATTCATGGAAATTCATATGTAATATCTAAATGGTAAGGGTGGCAAGTTGTTTTGTATCGGTCCAGCAGTCAATATTTCACCTATAGAATCAGCAAAGCGAAGAGTAACAGGTACTCCATCAGCATAAATACAGGTATTATAGTTAAGCTTAGTTAATGCAAGAATATCACTCATAACAACATTAATATCAGCTTCACCACGAACTATCTCGATTTCAAGAGCATTTGGTACTTCTCTACCAGGATATGTTTGTAAACGAGGGATATAGCCTTTACTCCAAAGATAACCTTTCCTAGAAGAGAAATTAATAGCCAAACCACGAGGTATATTAGTCAATCCACGGCGATATAATTTTATTGATCTTTCTTCCCGAATCCGAACACAAACAACATGGCATGATTCAGGAACAGTTTCACGGAATCCCTCCCATTCATCATGGGAAAAACGGGTTTTGCCATGAATGAATAATTCAGTAGGTGCTAAACCACCATGATTATTCCTATAAGTTTTAAAGATTAAACCCATCAGTTCACAAGCTTTTTCTTTAGTGAGGTGATATTGATTGTTACTGGGTGAGTACCAAGGTCCAACGGCCCCACGAAATACAACACCATCACCAGAGTCCAAAAACATTTGAGCACCGCAGCAAGCATTATTTTCATTTGAACCTAATATTTCACGCTTAAAGACAATACCTACATAACATACTCCGGGTCTTGGCGCACTTAGTTTCCAAGGCTGACCTCCCGCTTTAAAAAAGGCTGTAGTTCCTAAATTCCAGGCTAGAGTCGCAGGGTCTTGAAGCATCCTAAGAGGCATACCATTTGACTTTTTAAAATTATCAGGCATCAATGTCGATTCACGAATAACTTGAATCACAGCTTTATGCTCTAATAAACGAGCTTTCAATTGATTGTGGAAATTTAAGTCATAAAGATATATTTGTGCAGCACGATTATCCTCTTCAAACATACTCGGATGTAATAAAAGACGTGTTGCAGTTTTTTTGTTCATAAGCAATTCAGATGTTTGCCGTTCCTCTTTAGTTACTTTGGATTGTGGCCTACCTAGACGGTATATGATCTCAGGAATGACTACTATCCATAAATCAATCGATATTTCACTTTGTTCATTCATAAATGAGATAAAAGCATCTGCGTATAAAGATACGGCAGAATAAATAGCTTGATGACGATCTTCCATATGGATTGCTTTATTTAACGAACGCTCGTCCACATGTAAATTTACAGTTGGTATCTCAGGCCATTCAGTCTGGAACAAAGTTTGAAAGCCAGGAAAAACTGTATGATTAGGATTATTGGTTTTGGATGGATAAATGACTTTGGAAAATTTTTTGACCCATTGACTATAGCGATAGGCTCCCGTTGTAGTAGCAATCAATCCAATACGAAGCCGCCCATTGGGATTAGGATTATAATATGGCCCATAGAGCATGAGGCCATCTTTCGGATGTTCTAATTGCTGTGAATAACCGAAAGTAAGTAAAGGCTCATCTAACACTTGTAGTTCGTTTTGAAGGTTCATTCCATATCCTCATCATATTGAATCAATGATTCTTCATCGAAAATATTTTCTAAATTCACATTTTCGTCAAGCTTAATTTCTTCATCTTCAATTAGTTCAGATTGATCGTTTAGGCTATATGGTGCTATAAATGTAATAGGACAAGCACTAATTTGAATTGAACGCCCACCACCTACTGGAAGGGTAATTGCATCTTCACCTTTTGCTGCCAAGTTTATAAATGCATGTAGGAAACCTCGCCAGCGGTCATTCCACCAACTTTTGCAGAAGCTGCGTCGTAATTGATGCATACGATCTTTAGATTGTATAGGTTCGTGATTGCTACAGCGTTTTCAATATCAATTGATTACTTTATTTGATCCGTAGGAGCGGGCCATGCCCGCGATTGTTTGGGCCAAGTCTTCAAAAATAGGCTATTTATCGCGGGCGTGGCCCGCTCCTACATGTTGCATATATTCA
>CAIWDB010000204.1 GCA_903911305.1 uncultured Methylococcaceae bacterium
AATGCAAGGGGTTCAGATAACTGCCAAGTTCGTAAGGCAGTGCGCCGGTATAATCGACACGGATAGGCAAAATGCGAAGACTGCCCTGTTTAAGCAGTTCATGGGCCAGTTTGATTTCTTGGCGCACCATGTCACTGCGTATGGAGTCGGCGGATAGCAAGACGACGAAAAATTTCGCCGCACGAAGCTGACGGTCAATTTCCGCTGACCAATCAGTTCCCACCAGCATATTGCGGTCAATGAAAACTTGGCATCCGCTGTGGGCCAATTCCTGTTCGAGCGTCAGTGCCAACTCTTCGTCAGGTTTGACATGCTTGTAACTGATGAATACATTTTTCATTGGCACATTCTAACAAAATGTTTGGAGCGTCAAAGCAGGCTTTGACGCTCCAACCGAAAATTTCTTCAATTCTTTCTTCCGTTTCCGCGCCAAACGGCCCGTTCTGATTTATCATTACACAACGGGATTATATCCATCTGGAAAAGTCAAGATCGACTAGGCATTTCAAACCAAAGCGGCCTTGGCAGACATGCGATCTATCACAGGACAAGCAAGCAATGACATCACCTTCTAAAACGAAGGCCAAAGACTTCAAATATACCGACCCCTTCGCCGAAAGGGAGGCTCAAAAATATGAACGCCCCATTCCCAGCCGGGAACTCATCCTGCAAGTTTTAAAAGAGCAAGGCGTTCCATTAAGACTGGAGGAACTGTCCCCCTTGCTCGGGGTTTTCCTCGAAGAGGATATCGAATCCTTACACCGACGGCTTAAAGCCATGGAACGGGACGGCCAAATCCTGCGCAATCGGCGTGACCGCTACTGCCAGATCAACCAAAAAGATTTGATTGCCGGACGGGTGCTTGGACACGCCGACGGTTTCGGGTTTCTCAGGCCCGACGAAGGCGGCGATGATTTATTCATACCACCCTCCGAAATGCGCCAATTGATGCATGAAGACCGGGCGGTAGCCAGCGTCCGAGGGGTGGATAGGCGCGGTCGGCGGGAGGCCACCATCATTGAGGTATTGGAGCGCAATACTAAACACCTCGTCGGGCGACTTTACCGGGAACGGGGCATAGCCAGTGTCAGCGCGGACAATAAACATATCACCCATGATATTTTGATCCCCGACGAAGGGTTGGGCGATGCCCAACACGGGCAAATCGTGGTGGTGGAAATTTTGGAATATCCCACCCGTCGCCGCGAACCGATAGGCCGTGTCGCCGAGGTGTTGGGCGAGCATCTCGCCCCCGGCATGGAAATCGAAGTGGCAATCCGTGCCCATGACCTGCCCAATGTTTGGCCCGAGGAAGTGGAGCAGGAAATTGCCAGCCTGACGAGTGAAGTGCCGGAAGAAGCCAAGGAAGGCCGCATTGACATTCGTAAACTTCCGCTGGTCACGATAGACGGCGAAGACGCCCGCGACTTCGATGATGCGGTGTATTGCGAGGCGACTCCGAAGGGCTGGCGACTCTACGTTGCCATCGCCGATGTGTCCCACTATGTCCGCCCCGGCACTTCACTGGACCGGGAAGCACAGAAGCGTGGAACATCAGTCTATTTCCCCGAGCGCGTCATACCCATGTTGCCGGAAATCCTGTCCAACGGGCTGTGTTCCATCAACCCGGAAGAAGACCGGCTGTGCATGGTTTGCGAGATGCTGCTGAATGGCGAAGGCAAAACCATCCGCACCAAGTTCTACCCCGCCGTGATGCGTTCCCACGCCCGGTTGACGTATACGGAAGTCGCAAAAATTTTGGTTGACCGCGATAAAAAGCTAAGGGCTGAGCGCAAGCCCCTGCTCAAACATTTGGAGAATCTTTATGCCGTCTACCAAGTGCTGCACAAAGCTAGGGAGGAGCGTGGAGCCATGGATTTTGACAGTCAAGAATCGAAGATTGTGTTCGGCGCGGATCGCAAGATTGAGAATATCGTGCCAGTCAATCGCAACGATGCCCACCGCCTGATCGAAGAATGCATGTTGGCTGCCAACACCGCCGCTGCAAAATTCCTAGGCAAGGCCAAAATCCCGCATTTGTTGCGCAATCATGATGGCCCTTCCTCAGAAAAGCTGACCGACTTGCGCACTTTCTTAGGTGGTGTCGGGCTGCGTCTGGGCGGCGACGAAAAGCCATCACCCAAAGACTATTCCCATTTGCTCGGACAACTTAGCGATAGACCCGACAAGCATTTGATTCAAACCGTGCTATTGCGCTCATTATCCCAAGCGGTTTACAGCCCGGAAAAGAAAGGGCATTTTGGGCTGGCCTTGGAGAGCTACACCCATTTCACCTCACCTATCCGCCGCTATCCCGACTTGTTGGTTCATCGTGGCATTAAATACATCCTAGAAGGACGGCCTCCTGAAACCTTCGGCTATTCCCAACCGCAAATGGTGCAGTTTGGCGAACACTGTTCCGCTGCCGAACGCCGCGCCGATGATGCCACTCGCGATGTCGTGGCTTGGTTGAAGTGCGAATATATGCAATCCCGCTTGGGCGAGGAATTTAAAGGCATCATCTCCGCCGTGACCTCGTTTGGCTTTTTCGTCGAACTCAAGGATATTTTTGTCGAAGGCTTGGTGCATATATCCAACCTCGACCGCGATTATTTCCACTACGACCCCATCGGCCACCGCTTGCAAGGGGAGCGAAGCGGCGTGGTGTATCAACTTGGCGATACCGTGATGGTCAAAGTTGCACGGGTCGATCTTGATGAGCGAAAAATCGACTTTGAATTGATTTCCTCCGAGAAGAAGAAAAAATCTGCATCAGGGAAAAAATCCACTGCTAAAGCCCCAGTGAAAGCCGAAGAGAAGCCCAAAGCAACCGAAGCCAAACCGCGTAAACGTCGCAGCCGCAGCGGCGCCAAGAAGTCATGAGCGGGAAACGACGCATTGTTGGGCACCATGCTGCCCAGACCGCGCTGGAACATACACCCGACAAACTAACGACTGCTTGGCTAGATGCAGGGAGAATGGATGCCAAGTTAACCCGCATCAAACAAGAATTGGAACTCGCCGGTGTCCACATTCATATTGCCAACCGCAAGGAACTGGATCGGCTGTCCGAAGGCCGCAACCATCAAGGTGTGGTCATTGAATTGGAAATGGCGCATGAATTGGGCGAATCCGATTTGCGCGATGCCTTGGAAGCCTTACAAAAGCAAGCTTTTTTCTTGGTGTTGGACCATGTGCAAGACCCGCATAACTTGGGCGCTTGCCTACGCAGCGCCGACGCGGCTGGCGTAGACGGTGTCATCATCACCAAAGACCAATCCGTCGGCATCACGCCCACCGTCGCCAAGGTCGCTTCCGGTGCGGCTGAAACCGTGCCGCTTTTTAAAGTCACCAACCTAGCTCGTACATTGGGATGGTTGAAAGAAGCGGGCATCTGGATTGTGGGCGCTGCCGGAGAGGCCGAAAAGACGATTTATCAAACCGACCTTAACATGCCGTTGGCTTTAATCATGGGCGCGGAAGAAAAGGGCATGAGGCGGCTGACGCGGGAAAACTG
>CAIWDB010000205.1 GCA_903911305.1 uncultured Methylococcaceae bacterium
GTGAATTATTTCAGAGATTTTTAGATTATCCCCCTTCTCAGTGGAGCTTAGAAGAGTGGCAATCAGTTGTTCTAGATTAAGGGGTTTTTCAAACCAAGCGGATTGTAAACTAGGAAACTGCTCGCACCAATAACCCCACTGATTTTTAACTTCCTTTTCAAAGTCTCCTGTACACATCCATATTTTCGCTGTACCAGCCGAACGGCAGATTAATTGAACCCTTTCCTGATTAACCAGCGTGGCATCCACCAAAATATGATCCATACCCTCATGCAATTTAAGCAATGCAAAAAAAGTATCATCGTCGGATAAAGGGTCAATATAAATAAAATAAGCTTTCCAGTCTGTGTACTTATGTTGTAACAATTTATCCCAAAGGGTTTGCAGGGAATCTATAAACTCAGGGCTATCATCAATTACCGTGAAAGTAGGCATGTATAATCTCTAATAATCTATTCTTTGGCTTCTGCAATTTTATAGGGAAGCAAGATGCGAAAAGTGCTACCCTGCCATCGGATACTTTCCACACGTAGTAAATCACCTCCAATCGCCCTTAACAATTGACGGGAAGTATACAAACCTAAGCCATACCCCTTGACTCCTTTAGCCGAAACCCTAGGGGTAAATAACCCTTGGCATTGTTCCGCAGTCATCCCCTTGCCCTGATCGATCACATCTATGCTAATGGGATGGCTGGCATGATCCGCGTCGAATCGAAGGGAAACGGTGATGGCACCCCATTTGCGATTGCTTAATTGATATACAGCATTATCCAATAAATTAGTCAATGGCTGTTCCACTACCTCGGGAGGAACAAATAATATGATCGGCTGTGGTATATCTAAGAACTTAAGTAGCAAGTTATACCGTTGTGCGTTCGGATAAAACCAAGCCATTATTTCGGGAATGCGTTTGTTTAGATTGATGGTTTGTCGTCGTGCTTTCTGAACATTGTATAAATCAGCCTTGACCAAGCTGGTTATCCTTTCTTTTGCTGCGATGATTTTGTTGACGTACTCGGCTAGTTCAGTCAGTGGCGCATGATTTGCCAGTCCATGGTTGGTTAGCGTCACATAGGTTTCCAAGGGTTGCAAGGCTTGGCGGATTTCATGAAGCACGGCGCTGGTAGCCCGTCCCATGGTCGCAAAAGACTCTGCCTCAATCAGCCATTCCGCCATCATCGTCAATTCATCAAGCAATGAGAGATTGGTAGCTAAATCGTTTAGGAATGCTTCCCAAACGGGCTTCAACTTTGCTTCGCTTGGGGTGCTCAGGGAATTGCCTATATATACGACTAATGCATCAGGCACATGCATACCTTCCCAGATTAAAGGCAGGCCAATCACTGTTTGAGCATTATTTGGTGCGGGGCTGGTAAGAGGGTTTGAGCCTTTGAGTGGAAAGGCGAACCATTTGTTTTCTTCGATAACCTGATGAATCAGAGAGTGTCCAAAATGACTCTCAGCCTGTAGCAATCTGTCATTGTCTAGACCGTAAGCTGCTAAAATCGCATAGATGCCGGGTCTTTGAGCGCGTACCCAAAACGCCCCCAGCGCATCAGTCTGTTGGCAGAATTTGCTTAGATAACTTTCTGCCCGACGCAGATAAGCCTGGCTTTCCACGCCGAGTCCCCAAGTCTGGGAAAGTGCTGCTTCATCTGCGGGAGGTTCAGGCGTTTTGCCATCCAATAGCCACGCCTTCATATCTGCGTAAGCCACTGGTTTCGGTAGCATGGCCCAGTGCATTTTTTCCGCTGCCGACTTTGCTTCGCCATAATCACCTGACATCAGGGCCACTGGCACTCCAAGTTTGGCAATAGTGGCTTGCAATTCCTTCCGCTGTTCTTCCCCTCCCATATGATAGTCGCTCAAGACATGGGTAAAGGGCGGCCCATTTCTCAGTAATTGTTCCAAGTGTTGTTTGTTGTTGATAACTTCAACTTCGGCCCCAAGCCCTTGCAACATGACACCTAAATGTTGCGCAAAAATGTGTTCGTGTTCAATCAATAAGATACGCAAACCGGCGAATGGGCTGTCTTTGACTGGCTCCGTGATTGCCTCAAAGACCGCATGATCATCATGACGTTCCTTTCTGACTTTCATCATCGTCGAACGGAAACGCCCTTTTAAATTTTCTATCGCTTTATTCACAGAAAGCTCAACGCTAAGACGGCTAGAGTCCACTTCGATAATCTCGGCTTGCAATCGATCCCCCACATGAAGGA